>NZ_JACFPX010000007.1:0-123096 GCF_016101765.1 Gilliamella sp. B14448G11
TTTAATGGCTGGTAAGGTATGGCGGTAAAACTCAGTTCATAAGCCTCACTGCGGTTTCCCTGTCCTTGCACCGTTAATATCATTATCCCCTCATCAATTCCGGCAATCGCACTGCCTTTGATGCGGATATGTTGACCCGGGGCTAAATTGGCCTGATTACTTTTACCCCGAATAACAATTTGACGGCTAATGGCGTGTTCATGGCGAATGCGGGCATACCATTCTCCACTTTCAACACCATTACTCGCATTACCAGAATGAGTGCTAATATCACCGCTATTATCGTTATTATTGCCGTTACTGTCGTCGGTATCGATATCACCACTATTTTCATCATCATCATCATTATTATTGATGTCACTATCAATTCCATTATTGCTGTCACCATTGGTATTTAACCCTTTATAGTGCTCATCATAACGGTAATCAGTGCCATAAGTGGTGTTATCTTTTAGTTGACTGTTAACCTCACCCAGTAAATTAGCCTGCGCATCGCGGTAGTTATAATCCTGTACTTGTACCGAAGATTCCACCATCTGACTGTGTAAGGTTATATCCCAGACACTTTCAACGCTGTTATCCAGTGTACCGCTCGGTTGTTTATACACAATATCAGCCACCTGCTGATAACCTTGTTCATAATCACTGATGACCATCACATCACAGTTGTGTTCACCATGGGTTTCAAACCGGAAATAGACCCCCACATCAGCAAGCAGTCTTTGAATAAACTCAAGGTCACTCTCCTGCCACTGGGTAATAAATTCACGTTCAGGGTATTGCTCTTTAAGTGCTAAACGATAATCAATCCCGGTATAACCATGACCACGCAAGACCTCTTCAACCACACTGATAACGCTTTGATTCTGAAAAATAGCACAGTTATGACTTAATGCCAGTTTGGCTAATTGCGAGGATAAGACAACTTGATAACGGGCTTCATCGTTACTGACTGATAATTGACTGAACTGGGTAATCACACCATAAAGAGTGCGTGAACCGCCCTGAGATAATAGTGAATTTAACGGATTAAGCGGATTAAACTGGGTTAAAGAATTAAGTGAATCAAGTGGATTAGATTGTTTAAGCTTATCTAACTGTTTTAATGGCCCAGACTGTTTTAATGCATCTAATGGATTAGCCGAAGTTAAGGAATTAAGTGCATTAAGTCCTTGAGTTGTAAAGCCACTTAAACTGCCAGAATTAGCAGGATTAAAACTCAAACGGGCATTTTGGTTAAGAAATGACTCAACAGAAAGTTGTTTATCCGAGCTGGTGAAAGTAATCGTATAGTGCCAAGGCTGGTTAAGTTGCTCATTACCCTCAACCTGTAAGATTGAAACCTCAGCAGGCAAACCATCAATATTTAATGTATAACGATTATGACCAGCTCCATTAACCAAACCATGCTTTAAACCCCGACTTAAACCATTACCCAATTGATTTACCAGATTGGTTAATCCTTTATCCATGCTATCCTCGATATATTTCATGTGCGCTGCAAATAAAACTTTGTTTTATTAAACTATTTATTATTAATATTTATTTAATATTATTTTTTACTAAAAAATTGATTATTTTAATGATTTACCATTATTAGTTAAATATTTTTATGAAGTTACGTTAAAAACAATCCAAAACTGATATAAAATACACTGTTTTGTGTAATTTGCAACATTTTTTAAAAAATTTTATAAATTTAATTTAGATAGATAACTTACTGATATTATTAATAAATAAAATAAAATATCATTAAAAATTTGTCACTTAAACATGATCAACAGAGGATTAAAAGCATTTGGATTTTGCTCATTTTTTATTGGATAATTTTTCACTGAATTTTATTAAGATTTATATCTAAAAAAGCATTTTTACTGAAACATAACCATGACCTGAAACTTTTTAAACAAAATAATGGACTGCACAATTACCCAAAAAATATGCTTTTTAGAATTACCGATAAGGCTATAAATAAGATTTTAGTGTGATTAAATAATCGAGTTGAAATTATTCAAAATAATTTAATTATATTAATAAGTTAAAATTAATTTTGTAAAAAATATTCAGGAGTCTATACCATTTAATTAGATAAAATGCCTAAAATTTAATTTATACTCATAAATCATGTTAATAAATAGCTACTGAGTTTAAGAACATTGTGGAAACGAGTCTTTTTTGTTCATTTAGGGTTTAACTATTATTAGCAAAATTAAGAAAAAAACGCATTTTTTGGATAGAAGTAATTCAATGAAAGATATTTATCATTGCTAGTAAAAGTAACGGTATAGTGCCATAATAACAATATTACATAATCCATATTAGGCATTTTTCTTAAATTAACTTACTGTTTAACTTGATTTATTTTGCTATAAATTTAAATTAACATATCCAATATAGAAAAATGAAAAAAAAGCATATTCAACAAATATTAGCTGTTTTGCCTAACGATACTACCTTAGTTGGCGAAAAAATAGATTATTTAGATTATCAAACAATAGCCATAGCAAAAAATATTACGGCGCTTGATGCTTATAAAATAATGACATCTTATCAGCCTAAATGGCTAGAGTTTCTATTTAAAATAAGAGATTTTTTAGTTAGATTAGTTGGAATTAAACCTGTTCATGGATTTAATAAGTCTGAGCCACACCATCACAATCTTGAAACTTCAAATACCCTCCATTTTTTTACAATTATTGAACAGACCCCAGATAAACTCACATTACAGGTAAAAGACTCGCATCTTGATGTTTGCCTATGCTTACGGATTGTTAATAATATGGAGAAGATTAATATGTTGTATCTTATTGCTTCAGTTAATAATCATAACTTTTGGGGAAAATTATATATGATGCCAGTTTCTATACTTCATCCATTTATAGTTAGACAGTTATTTCGTAATTTTAAATAATAAAATGATTATATTGATGTTTTGTTATTTAGTGTTGTTCTTTTAGTTTTAATTATAAAAGGATAAAAAATTCTGATTACTTTCAGATGGATTTTATTTTTAATTAATAAGTTAAAACATAAATAAAAACACAAAGAAAACTAAGGAATGGCAATTTTTATTGATATTGAAAACATGATAATAAAAAATAAAACTAATGAAAAAGCCCCATTTAGGCGAGCTAAATGAGGCGGTTCGGATCGATTATAAATGCTTATTGCACACCTGGAATGGTATATTCCATGATGAGTAATAATGTTGGTAAAATAAAGATTGATAAAACTGTTGAAGCAAAGAAAATGCTTGATGCATGTTCTTGTTCAACATTCCAGTTATAAGCTAAAATAACCGCTGTTGATGCCGTTGGCATTGCAAGTAAGAAAACTAACTCTTCTGCTTCCATTCCTGTGATACCAAATAGATGTACAGCAATTAACGCAACAACTGGTGTAAAGAAGCTTTTCAAAACTACGTTGATCATAAGTGGTTTTGACATTTTTAATTTAACACCATAGATACCCACACCTACTGCAATTAACGAAATGAAGTTACAAGCATTAGACATGATATCGAAAGTGTTAAATATAAAGTGTGGCATCCAAGTCGTACCATCAGTCACACTCACCACTAAACCAAGAATAACACCTAAGAACATTGGTTTCATCAGTGAACTTTTTACTGCACTAAAAACCATTGCACCCGTTACTTTACCACCTGATATTTTGGTGTCACATAATTCTAATAGAAAAATGGTCATAGGAATTAATGACAATGCCACAACAAAGTTAGCGACTGCAACAGAAATTGTAGATGAAGCACCTAACATTAACGTTAAGAACGGAACCCCCATTCCCCCCATATTTGGGAAGCAGCATAACATTGAACTCATGGCTGTTGATTTGAGATCTTTATGTAGAACGTATTTATTCACTAAGAAACAAACGATCCATAAAAATGACATCGTGCAGAAAAAGGCAATCATCCAAATACCATTGAATATTTGCGATGGTTTAGCGTGTGATGTATGCACAAATAGTAATGCTGGGAATACAAAGTTAGATACAAGTCCAGATAATAATTTTTTAGAATCTTTCGTAAATATTCCTTGCTGTACACACAACCAACCAAGAAAAATAAGTAAAAAAACCGGAAGACAAGAACTTACAACTTGTCCAACTGCAGACCAGATTAGATTCATTTTTTTAAAACTCCTAAAATAATATTACTTGAAATACAAATTCGGTAATTGTTCGGTAACTTTTGATTAGATTTTTTTTAGACCGAGCTAAAGCGGATAACAAAGTTGAATGTATTTATTACATGTAAAAGTGCATGTTTGTTTTTTGAAATTCTATATTGCTTAATGTTGTTTTACATGATGTAAGCTTAACTGAATACATTGTTAATATGTCAACCTTTGTTATATCAAATGGAAAATTCTGTAAATTGCGCGGTATTATACTTATTCTTTTTTAACTTGTGTTAAGCAAGGTCTGCAACCTATCTTAAAAAGAATAAAAAATCATTCAATTTTGCTTTGACACCACTAAATAGCGAAGTTTTATTTCATAAAAATCAACAAATAAGATCACATAGAAAACGCGTGTTAAATTATGGTAAAAGTTAATTTGACCATTAACTCTTTTGTTTTGCTGCTTTTTATAACACTTTATTAACAATAAAAAGCTACTAATTTTATAGTTAAAAAACTGATTTAATTTGTTTATATAAAAGAATGACAACAACATGTAATTACTTATCTTTATATTATCAAGATAAATAATTAACATAACAGATAGTGAATTATGTTTTTAAACTATTAATGAATAATTAATACAATGTAAGCTTTCTATGTGGCATGACAAAATCAATAATGTCATTTGGACTATTTTTAAGTTAAAAACTGCTTATTTTTGCCCTATTATTTTTAATCCCATAAAAATTGGAAATCCCAAAAATGTTAGCTGTGGCTTAATATCAATTGCGTTTTTTTGCTCAATTTCTATTTTTTTACAGTCAAAAATTTTTGAATCAGCTATCTTGTACTGTATATTTATACATATATTCGTTTTTTAATATGTCTATAACCTTATGTCCATAACACAACGAAGTAGATTTATATGTTAATTTTAAGGAGAACGTACTTGCGTAATAATTGTATTGTACTTGGCATGGTTAATACTGCCGATAAAAATTACTTAACTTTAATTGATACGCCAGTAAGAGCTGGATTTCCATCCCCTGCAGATGATTATTTGGAAACGAAACTTGATTTGACTGAACATTTAGTAAAGCATCCTAGCGCAACCTATTATATTAAAGCCGTAGGCGATTCTATGATCGATTATGGTATTTTTAGTGGTGATTTGTTAGTTGTTGATCGTTCTTTAGAGCCTAAAATCGGTGATATTGTAGTTGCCGCAGTTGATGGTGAGTTAACATGTAAATGTCTTGGAATATTCGATAACCAACATCATTTATTGTCAGGTAATTCTCTTTATCCGCCAATTCCCTTAGTGGGGAAAGATGTTCATATTTGGGGAATTGTTATACATACCATCCATTCATTACGAAAAAGAGCACATGTATGATCGGCCTAATTGATTGCAATAATTTCTATGCTTCATGTGAACGCGTTTTTAATCCTAAATTAGAAGGAAAACCAATTGGGATCTTGTCCAATAATGATGGCTGTGTTATTGCGCGTTCAAATGAATTAAAACCATTAGTACCTATGGGGATGCCGGCTTATCAGATCCCATCTAAAATTCGTAAACAAATAATTTTGCTAAGTTCAAATTATGAACTTTATGGTGATATGAGTCAGCGGGTCTTTGATACTGTACAAAACCATACTCCGAGTATTGAGCTTTATTCTATTGATGAAGCTTTTATTCAACTAGATGGATTTACAGATATAACAGCACATTGTTTAAAAATAAAAAATGTTGTAAAACGAGATACGGGTATTCCTATTAGTATCGGTATTGCTCCAACGCGAACATTGGCAAAGTTAGCTAATCATATAGCCAAAAAACAAACCATTTATCAAAATGTTTATTGTTTACCCACAGATGAAAAATCACTAAAAAATATATTAGAAACATTTTCAATTAATAACATTTGGGGCGTAGGTCGACATATCGCAAATAAATTAAATAGAATCAATATTCATACTGCATGGGACCTGCGTCAAGCTAATCTAAAATATATTAGAAAGAACTTTTCGGTAACACTAGAACGGACCGTATTAGAATTACAAGGTATTAATTGTATTGAATTAGATGACCTATGCACTCCGAAGAAAAACATCATGATATCACGCAGTTTTGGTCGTTTAACGAGTAAACTATTTGATTTACAAGAAGCGATTCGTCTGCATGCAAGCCGTGCAACTGAAAAGCTTAGACAACAACAATCTGTCGCTAGCGCTATTCTAGTCTTTTTAAAAACGAATCGCTTTTGTGACAATTCAAATCAATATCACCCATCAATCGTAGTACCACTCTCTTTTCCAACAGATGACTCACGATTAATTATTCACGCAGCACAAAAAGGTTTGCTGGCAATATATAAGCAAGATCTTTTATTTATGAAATCAGGGGTAATGTTATTGGATCTAAAAATTAAAAACAGCCATTCACAACCAGACTTTTTCACTACACCTTTAACAAATCCATCGCTGCATAAAAACGACAAACTTATGAAAACAATTGATAGCATTAATCAAAAAATGGGTAAAAATACGATCCAATTAGGAGGAATACAAAAGTCTGCACCTTGGCAAATAAAACGTCAATTATTAAGCAAACGTTATACAACTCATTGGAATGAATTACCATTAGTGAAATAAATAACTAAAAATAGTAATCATTATTATATATAATAAGCTCAAGAGTAACATTGATTCTAGCGATGGATATTGAATATCCTCAATAATTGACCATAACATAAAAACGGATTGATTAGGATGAAAGATACAGAATTAGAAATAGAAAGACTCAAAACGTTAAGTACTACATTGAATCATAAAAAGTGTGTTTCAACTTATAAATCAAAGCTACAACAAGATCTCTCTAATATACCTATATTAAAACCACTGCTGGTTGTTGTATTAAATGGATGTAAAATCGTTGGTAATGAAACCAAAGTCGCATGTAATGTAGGTAATTTTGTTTTTTTTACTGATGTACAAACAATGAATATGCGAAATATTCCTGCCAATACCAATTATTTTGCGGTACTCGTTGAATTTGAATTTTCTGATTTTGATAATAATATAATAAATAATAATACTAATAAATCTGAAACATACACATTTGGTAAAGCTAATAACGCTTTATACAAATGCATATCTCAGCTTATTGAATGTTTAGATTGGGCAACAGAAGATATAATAGAAAACCGAAGAAAAGAGATCATCAATTTATTAGTTAGTTCGGGATATCCAAATTTAGCTTACCTCCCTAGCCAAAAAGAAACAACCCTAAAAGTTATCGAAATATTTAAAAGAAACGACAATAAAAAAATTACAATAGATGACGTAAGTAAAGAAATTTGCATGAGTAAAGCGACGTTATATCGCAAATTAAAGTTTGAAGGGGAAAATATCCAAAAAATAAAAGAAAAAGTGTTAATGGGACGTGCGCTTCACTTATTACAAACATCGAGTCTTTCAACAGAACACATTGCCACAATGGTTGGTTATTCATCTACCGCTCGATTTTCTCAACGATTTAGAGCTTATTTTGGATTATCACCAAAAGAGTTAAAAAATACCAAACGAAATTAATCGTTTTTTAATATAAAAATCTCATTTAATTGGGATTTTTTTTAATATCCAATATTTGTTGGATAAAGTTAGTCCAAGTAAAAGTTTTTATCATTTTAAAATATCAGTATTTTTTTAAGATAAATTTTTAAACACAAATAGATTACTGCAAATCAGTTATCAACAAATTACCCTATTTATGTAGAATTATAATTATTTATCTTAAAAACAATTAGTATCAAAGTTAGATAGTATCAGTGGAGTTCGGATTTGCACAAAAAGAATTAATAAACGTTAAAAAACTAGGTTGGAGTTTGCAATAATGCCTTCCATGGCAAAATTGCAAAGGTTTTTAGTGATACCAGTCTTCCATGGGTAATAAGCCAAAATGACCTTTACTTTGATACCAATTAAATCAGATATTTTTTCCTTAGAACTATTTCCCTTTATAACTAATTCCTTTTAGTTCTAATTCCTTTTAGAATTAAAAGGATTAATACTGATTTTTTTACACTATCAAAATATCCATAAAATGACAGTATTTCTATAAATAGCCTATCCCAAACTACAATGTTGGCATGATTTAATACCCAACCTCATTTGCGATATGTCCTAAATTATAACAAGTAATTTTGTAAAAAAAATAACAATTAAATTCATTTTATTAACAAAATCTTTCAATTTGTTTACATAACCTTAAGATTGAGATTTACAAGTCGCATGACATGATGAGATTTGCACGATTTCTTAATGCTTACTTATTGATAATTAATAAGAAAATATACATATCTATCTATTTGAGAGGAGACAAATATTGTACCTTTTTATTTCAAATTTGTACCAATAAGTAACATTTTTATTCAAAATCATGATTCATTGTTTTTTGAAATAGACTCAAATGATCTATTTATACTGAATACTATCACCTAGTTCTAAAAAATTATATTTAGATTTTTTATTAAAGATATTGTACGTTTTGTTATGTAAACCACTTGAGTCATTTTGAAATAACTTATTAATTTATTATAATTTTTTTCTAATTATGAAATCAATGACAGATCTTATTATGGTTATAAATTAGATGTACTGATTTAATATTACCGAATATCTTATTCTGTATAGATACCTTTTGTATGCATAAAAAAATGTGTCTATTGCAATAATAGTGATGAAAAAGAATAACAAGTCAAAAAGAGACAAAATAAATCATTTTGTCATATTATGAAGATATGGGATCTTATGATCCCATATTGACAATTGAACTACGGAAACGTTTAAGGGCAATAAGAAAGAACACACAACCAATGGCTAGAAGCCAAGCATAGGAAGTCCAAACTACACTTAAACCGGCACCACGATATAAAATGGCTTGCCCTAATTCAACAAAGTGAGTGGTAGGTGCAAACAACATAATATTTTGAACCACTTCAGGCATACTTTCACGTGGCGTACTGCCACCAGAAAGCATCTGTAACGGCAGAAGAATTAAAATGAATAACATCGCAAACTGTGCTGTTGATTTAGCGACGGTAGCCATAAAGATACCAAGTGACGTTGTCACGAACAAGTGTAAAGCGGCACCAATCAAAAATAGAGTAATCGATCCCTCAATTGGTACATTAAGCCAACCTTGAACAACTACTAAAAGAGCTCCCCATGTTGAAACCAGAACGACAAGACCCATAGACCAAACTTTTGAGATCATAATTTGAAATGGTGTAACTGGCATTGAAAGTAAGTGATCGATAGTGCCGTGTTCACGTTCTTTCATTAAAGCAGCACCTGTCAAAATAATCGACAAAGTAGTAACAATGTTAATAATTTCAACAACCGAACCAAACCAAGAGCGGGTTAAATTTGGATTAAATGCTGTATGAACTTCAATGTTAACCGGTAAACTGGTTGGTTTATCTATTTGATTGAAATATTTTGTTATTTCGTTATTCACGATTTGAGTAATATAGCCATTTCCAACAAACGCCTGCCCCATTCGCGTCGCATCAACATTAAGTTGAATTTCAGGGCTTTGATTATTTAAGACATCGCGTTGAAAATTAGGCGGTATATTTAATGCAAAGGTATAAGTGTCTGTATCCATTCCACGATCGACAACATCCATTGAATGTAATTTAACGGGTTTATTAAACATTGGTGGATAAAATGCCGCAATAATTTGCCTTGATAAAGGCGAGTCATCTTCATCAACCACTGCTATCGAAGCATGATGAAGCGAATCAGAAGTTGCTGTTGCAGCAGAATAAATATCAATTGTAAAACAGTAGGCGATTAAACATAACATGATTGGATCACGAATTAATCCCCATAATTCTTTAATACCTAAGCGATAAATATTAATAAAACCTTGCATAATATCTATCCTTCTTGTTTCTTGAGGAGAAATATACTTGCACCAAGTATAATCGGAATGGTAATAAGTAATACAAATATTGAGTTATGTAAGTCAAAAAGTCCTAATGCTTTATTGAAAACACCTCGCGCAATAACAAGCATATGACTTGTTGGATACACCTCACCAATATATCGCCCAATACCCTCTAAGGATGCTACTGGATTAAGTAATCCTGAGAATTGTATTGCGGGTAACATCGTACCAACCGTGGTTAAAAATATAACTGCAACTTGACTGCGTGTCACTGTCGAGGCAAGCAATCCAAACCCTGTTGCAATAACACAATAAGCTAATCCAGCTAAACATAAAGTCAGGAAGCTTCCTTTTATCGGCACATCAAATATGGTGATAGCCATAATCAGGAGTAATAAGAAGCTAAGCATCGAAATAACAATATAAGGAACTTGCTTACCTAATAAAAACTCTGTTCTTGTAACAGGAGTAACATATAAATTGATGATTGATCCCATCTCTTTTTCACGAACAACGGATAACGCTGCTAACATAGATGGAATCATTAATAATAGAATTGGAATTACAGCCGGAACCATTGCCTGTAAACTTTTAACATCAGGATTATACCGATATCGAGTTTCAATGTTTGCTAATGCGCTAGATTCTGTTCCAGTTGTTGTTTTTATTTTTTCACTTAACCAAGCAAGATGCATACCTTGTACATATCCTTTAACCGTATCTGCTCTAGACGGCATAGCACCATCAATCCAAATTCCGATATTAACTGGATCTCCACGTTGTATATCTCGTCCAAAATTAGGCGGTATCTCGATAGCTAAAGAGATTTCATTACTTTTCATCCTTTGATCCATGTCATCATAATCAAGAATTGGCGATTTTTCGATAAAATAGCGCTTAGATCCTGAAAGATTAAGAATGTAATTTTGACTGGTAATACTTTGGTCACGATCTAACACCGCAAATCTTAAATCCTGTACATCCATGGTGATACCGTATCCCATAACCAACATTAAGATTGCTGAACCTAAAAAGGCTAATAAAGCACGCAAAGGATCACGTGATAACTCTAATGTTTCACGCCACAAACAACCAATCATACGAGTCAAGCTAAATCCTTGTAGATGATGGGTATCTTGGGTTACCTTAACGGGTTCATTCGTTACAGTTTTGGATGTTTCACTCTCCTTTTCATCCATATTTGTATCATCTGCCCCTGCATCAACTAAATAACGGATAAACGCTTCTTCCAGAGTGTTCGCATTTTTAGAATGAATAATATTATCAGGTGTATCACTGGCTAATACTTTACCTGCATGCATTAATGAAATTCTATCGCAGCGAGCAGCTTCATTCATAAAGTGAGTGGTAATAAATACGGTTACTTTATCCTTTCGGGATAGTTCAATAATCAAACGCCAAAAGTCATCACGAGCAATAGGATCGACCCCAGAGGTAGGTTCATCCAGAATAAGAATTTCAGGATTATGAACCACCGCAACCGATAAAGAAAGCCTTTGCTTAACACCTAAAGGTAGACTTTCCGGCAAACTTTTTACGTCATTTTCTAAACCAAAACGTTTAAGTAATTCATTAACTCTTGCTGGTATTTTGCTTTCTTCAATACCAAATAGGCGTGCATGTAAAATGAGATTTTGTTCAACAGTTAATTCACTATAAAGCGAAAATGCCTGAGACATATAACCTAAATGGCGTCTAACATTGATATCACTGGCATCGACAGGTTTACCAAATAACCACGCTTCGCCTGATGATATCGGTAATAATCCAGTTAACATCTTCATGGTTGTTGATTTACCACAACCATTTGATCCTAAAAAGCCAAATATCTCACCTTGTTTAATTGAAAAATTAACATGATCAACTGCAATAAAATCGCCAAATTGTTTGGTTAAGTCTTTAGCTTCGATTGCAACTTGTAAATCTTGATTTATGGCTAATGGGGGGATTTCGACGGCTTCATAACCTTCCCTAGCATCTTCTGGCATTAACTGAATAAAGGCATCATCTAAATTATTTTTACCCGTTTTGGCTAATAATGCTTGTGGAGTGCCTGTTTCAAGAATTTTACCGCCATACATTGCAACCAACCAATCAAAGTTTTGCGCTTCATCCATATAAGCCGTTGCGACAATCACACTCATTTGCGGTCGTTGTTCACGAATTTTATTGATTAATTGCCAAAATTGCGCGCGAGAAAGAGGATCAACTCCCGTAGTCGGTTCATCAAGAATAAGTAAATCAGGGTCATGAATCAGAGCAGAACATAAGCTGACCTTTTGTTTCATACCACCTGAAAGGCGACCCGCTGGTCTGGATAAAAAGGGATATAAACCCGTGCTTTTAGTTAATTCATCAATACGGCGTCGTCTTTCCGCTGCGTCATTACCAAATAGGCGAGCAAAAAATTGTAAATTTTCTTCAACTGAAAGTGTAGGATAGAGATTTTTACCTAATCCTTGTGGCATATAAGCAATGCGTGTACAAACGTTTTTTCGATGTGATTTATCTTTCATATCACCATCGAGAACGTACACTAATCCTTCTTGAATAACATGTGCCCCTGAAATCAATGATAATAGACTGGATTTACCTACCCCATCAGGTCCAATCAATCCCACCATACATCTTGGTGGGATTGCAATACTGATATCATTGAGTGCACAAGTCTTTTTATATTTTAATGTTACATTACTAACATTTACTACAGCATCATCAAGGGTTTTACCTTCAGCAAGTAAAGCTAAATCCTTTTTATCCGATTCTGACATTTGCTATCTCCAATTATTTTGTTTGGCATTTTGCAACATCAGATAACTCTGAAGGCCACTCCGTATTAGGATTAAGTCTTACCCAAGCAACACCGGGAAGACCTGTTTTAACGTAGGTAATATAACATCTTAAAAGTTCTGGGCTTAATTGCGCTCTTACTCTAAACATCAATTTTTGACGTTCATCTTTTGTTTCTACAGTTTTAGGCGTAAATTGTGCAACACTTGAAACAAATGAAATTTTGGCAGAAATGGCTTTTTCAGGTAAAGCATCAAGAACTAATCGAACTTCATCACCAATAGCGACTTTACCTACAATGGTTTCAGGTAAAAAGAATGTTAAATACACATCTGATAAATTGACCAAGTTCAAAACTTTACCGCCAGAAGGTAAGACTTCACCAAGTTGAGCGATACGATATTGAATACGTCCATCAACAGGTGCAGTCAAAGTACTGTCATCGATATCAGCCTGAATTTGTCTAATATTTGCTAGAGCTACGTTTATCTCTGATTGAGCACTTTCAACTCCCGCTTGCGCAGCTTCAATTGCTGCATCGGCAGCCGCTACTTGGGATTTAGCGGAATCTAAAGCGGCTTTTGCGCTATTGACTTTAGCGGTATCATCATCAAATTGTTGAACTGAAATGGCACCTTTTTGATAAAGTGTAGCCGTTCTTTGTAAATGTTTATTCGCAATATCTAAATCACTTTCTTTTTGAGTAACGCCTGCTAACGCAGCTACTTTATCACTCATTTTTAAGGCAACTTGAGCTTTTGATGTAGCTTCATTACTCATTGCTTGTCGATGTTGTGCTTGGGCTTCATTTAACTTAGCTTGCAAAGTATCAGTTTGCATGATAACGAGAGGCTGACCTGCTGTGACAAATTCACCTTCATCAACATTAATTTTTTCAATTCTACCTGCGAGTTTTGTAGATATATTGATTTCGGTTGCTTCTATACGCCCATTACCACTAATGAAATCGGGTCCATAACCATCGGTTTTGAATTGTTGCCACAAAACAAAACCAAGCACGACAACGATAAACGCGATAATGATCCATTTCTTGCTAATATTTTTCATGAATAATGCCTTGTTTGTATATAATTAATTTTTATAAAGACTAAATGAATAATAAATTTTTGTAAACTTTATCCATATGGTTTAAATAATAACAAAAGTTCTTTATAAATAAAATAAACACAATAGTTAACAGCAAGAAATGTTAAAAATTTGAATTTAAATTATTATTTTAAATACCCTGATATGCAAATAATCATCTAAGTGCTATTCTTATCACCTTGTAAAAGGACATATTGACTATTTTTTTAAGGTGATTTCTATGGCTCTTCCTTCTTTTTTAACACTATATAATGAACTTATCTCAACCCCAACAATTAGCAATGTTACTAATGAAAAATTAGATTACTCCAATAAAATTCTCATCGAAAAATTAGCATCGTGGTTTTCGGATTTGGGTTTTACTATCGATATACAACCCGTTCCGAATACTCGCGATAAATACAATATGCTAGCAACGTATACCAATGATGAAAATAGCACACAAGGTGGATTATTACTTAGTGGCCATAGTGACACTGTCCCTTTTGATGAAGGACAATGGACAAAAGATCCTTTCAAATTAACCGAAGAAAATAACAATTTATATGGACTTGGTACTGCTGATATGAAAGGATTTTTTGCTTTTATTTTAGATGCATTACGAGATATAGACCTAAAAAAACTGACTAAACCAATCTATGTACTTGCCACTGCCGATGAAGAAACTTCAATGGCGGGCGCATCGTTTTTTGCCCGACAAACACAATTACAACCCGATTGTACCATCATTGGAGAACCCACCTCATTAATCCCTATCCGTGCTCACAAAGGATTTTTATCTAACTCAATTAAAGTTATTGGTAAATCTGGTCACTCAAGCGATCCAGACAAAGGTATTAACGCTATCGAAATTATGCATTTAGTCATTGAACGTTTATTGCTCCTTAAACAAAAATTTAAAGAACAATATCATAATGAAGGCTTTAGTGTGCCCTACCCGACTCTAAATTTAGGTGTAATTCATGGAGGCGATGCAGCAAACCGTATATGCGGCTGTTGTGAATTAATTATTGATATACGGGTATTACCAGATAATGATGTTGATTCGCTCTATAATGAATTATGTGAAGCATTGCAACCTGTGATGGATAAGTACCCTAATCGTATTGCGGTAGAATATGAAGTCTCACCTATTCCAGGCTATGAGTGTAAAAAAGATCATCCAGCATTACAACACATAGAAAAACTAGTCGGTCATCAAGCACAAACCGTTAATTACAGTACTGAAGCCCCCTATTTAAATCAAATTGCTCCAACCATTGTTTTAGGGCCAGGCTCGATTGAACAAGCTCATCAACCTGACGAATTTATTTCGATGGATTTTATAAAACCGACAAAATTAACTATTGAAAATTTAATTAAAGATTTCTGTCTTTAGTCATATAAATACGCCGACCATGTCGGCGAATAAAGTTTTTTCAGATTATGATAATGGGTCATCTTTATGATTATTTCCCCATTGGCAAAGCATATCTAAAATAGGAACTAAAGATTTACCTCTTTCTAATAACCCATATTCCACTTTAGGCGGAATTTGCGGATATTCTTTTCTAAAAATTAATTTATCTTTTTCCATCTCTTTTAGGGTATTACTCAGTGTTTTAAAAGAAATATTATTAATGCTTCGTTTAAGTTGATTAAATCGCATTGTTGGCTGATTCTCGTTTAACCAATAAAGAATCACAATCTTATACTTACCTCGAATCATTGAGAGTGTGTAATTAAATCCACTATTCTCAAAATGCTCTTCGGCACAATGATGATTTTCCATGTTGACACTTTCCATAAAGATAGTACATAACGGTAATTACCGTACTTTAAAATTAATCGTATTAATATTAGTATGACTTAATTATTGATAATAATATAGAAGGAATATTTTACAATGAAACGCACTTTAGTGATTGTTGCTCATCCTCACTTAGCCTCTTCAAGAGTTAACCGATGTTGGATTAATAGATTAAATCAGTATCATGAACAAGTAACCATACATGATTTATATTCTTACTATCCCTCTTTTAAAATAGACTCTAGTTTCGAACAAAACTTAATTGAAAATCATCAAAATTTAGTAATTCAATTTCCGATATATTGGTTTAATTGTCCACCATTATTAAAACAATGGTTGGATGAAGTTTTCACCTATGGATGGGCATTTGGTGCCATGGGCGATAAATTAAGAAGTAAAAAAGTAGGTTTAGCGGTTTCGGCAGGTATAAAGAAAGCGGACTATTCTAAAACCGGACATTATAAATATACACTTGAGCAAATTCTCAGCCCTTTTGAATTAACAATAAATTACGTTCAGGCTGATTATCAGCCCATTTTTGCAATTTATGGCGCAAATAATGAGCCAGACTATCCAGATAAAATTACACAAAAAGATATCGATAAAAGTGCAGATGATTATGTGAATTGGATGAAAAAATTAGGAATGCTAATTTAAAATAGATCATTAAAGTTCATTCATGCTTATTACTAAATAAATCTACTATGACTAAAAAGTTAATAAATATACGGCATATTTATTAATTTTTTCTAATGTAATTGGTATTTAATGATTTTATTCTGAATAAAAAATAAAACGGTATAGACTCCTGAATATTTTTCACAAAAATCTATAATTTTTAGGCTCAATTAGCTTTTCTTGCAAAATTTTATTGCTGACTGAAATATCAGCAAACTAGCCGATAATGTCGGCATATTTTTTATATTTGGAACGTGGCAAAATCAGTTGCGATTTCAGTATGGTTAAAAATGTTCTTAGCCTCATTAACTAATTTGGCATTGTCATTAAGGGAATATCGAGGGCTTATATGCGTCATAATCAATCTTTTAACATTGGCTTGTTTAGCAATCATCGCCGCATGAACAGTAGTAGAATGACCTCGCTCAATTGCTTTTTGTTCTAATGCATCTTCTTGCGTTGCTTCATGGACAAGTACATCAACATCTTTAGCTAATTCAATTGAAGCATCACAAGGTATTGTATCACCTAAAATAGCCAATTTTTTCCCTTGCTTAAAATCACCAAGATAATTACGACCATCAATGACACGACCATCAGCTAGTGTTACTGTTTTACCTTCTTTTAAATAGGCATAATGTGAACCCGCATTAATATTATCTTGCTGTAATTTGTTGATATCTAAGATAGGTGGCAAATCCCTTTCCACAACACGATAACCAAAACAAGGTACTCGATGCGCTAATAATTTGGCTTCAACCCGAAATTTAGTATCTTCAAATACTAAACTATCTTGCTCAAGTTCAATAATGTTTAAAGGATAAGTTAGCCAAGAATAACTAATATCAATCACAGTTTGAATAAATTGTTTGATACCTTTGGGGCCAACCAAAGTTAGTTCTGATTGATTTTGGATTAATGAACGTGTAGTTAAAACACCCGGTAAACCAAACAGATGATCACCATGTAAATGTGTTATAAAAATTATCTCTAATTTGGCTAAGCTAAATTTTGCTTTCTGCATTTGCATTTGAGTTGCCTCACCACAATCAAAAAGCCATAATCGTCCTCTCTCTTGTCGGAGATCGAGCATAATACTACTTACATTCCGCTCAGCGGTTGGTAAACCTGCGCTTGTTCCTAAAAAAGTTAATTTCATAACATATCAATCTTTTGTTGGATGTCTTATTACATACTGAGAATAACAATACCTAACTTTACTTAGATACAATAAGTAAAAAATTCTATAACAGTAACAATCAATTAGACCGATAAAGATCAAGTTGTTTTGCTCGTTGAAAATTTAGTTCGGCTAGACAAGAGAATTTATACATATTTAGAGCATTATCAATTGCTCCGCCCCCTAACGAATAAGCAAAGTCACACTGTAAATCACGATATTTAATAAATTCTTTATTAGCTTTTTTAAGTTTATTTTTTGCAATTACGATGTACTCTTTGTCTTCATCCCAATTTGAAAGTGCATTAAAAAAATTCTGCTGCGATTTATCTAACTCAGCTTGACTGGTATAAAAAATTTTTTCTAAACATTCAGTCAGTTCTGCTTCTGAAAGAGTATTATTACTGCAATAAAGCCGTAATTCATATTGATTTAAATTAGCGTATTTTGAATCAGCAAAAACAGATAATGGTGTAATAATAATAAATATAATCATTAATTTTATTATTTTCATATAACTTAAACATCCTGTAAATAACAAAAATTTATTTAAAATCGTGATTTATGTCATAAATCAAACGTTTTTACGTTCGATAGTTTGCTCACCCCAAAAGAGCTTATCTGCCTTGGTTTTAGCAAAAGCGAGTTTTAATACTTCATCGCTTCCTTCTTCCCAAATCTGTTCTGCTAGTTTTTCATCATCATTAGCTAATTCAAAAATAGCTTCGGCAATCTCAATAGAAGTTTCACGAACACTGGCCCAAGAACGAATATCATGTATATCTTTTTTGGTTGGATTCATTTTATCACTCCTCTTTTGGTTGATTAGGTGTAAAATAACCCTAAATTATCCAAATTACAATAGGCCAATCACTTATGCTAACGATTATTTCTCCTTCTAAAACGCTTGATTATCAAAGCCCATTAATAACTCAAAAACATACTTTGCCACAATTTATTTCGTATTCAGAAAAACTCATTACAGATTGTAAAAAATTAACGGTTGATGATTTGGCTAAACTGATGTCCATTAGTCCTAAATTAGCTGAGATAAATCATGAACGTTTCCAAAATTGGCATTCTGATTTTAATTTAAATAATGCAAGACAAGCGATATTAGCTTTTAAAGGGGATGTTTATGAGGGGCTTAATGTAGAAGATTTTAATGATAATGATCTTCAATTTGCTCAATCACATTTACGAATTCTATCTGGACTGTATGGTGTATTAAGACCGCTTGACCTAATACAACCTTACCGTTTAGAAATGGGCATACGTTTAAAAAATGGCAATAACAGTAATCTTTATCAATTTTGGGGCGATCATCTAACCGATCATCTCAATAAAGAACTCAGCAAATCCACTCATCCGACTTTAATCAATTTAGCGTCAAATGAATATTTTAAAGCCATTAAAGCTAAACAGTTGAAAGCGACAATTATTCAGCCCATTTTTTTAGATCAAAGCAAAGGCGAATATAAAGTTATTAGCTTTTACGCCAAAAAAGCACGTGGGCTTATGAGCCGCTATATTATAAAAAATGGCATTGATAAGAGTAATGATATTAAAGATTTTAATCTTTCTGGTTATCAATTTGACTCGAAACGGTCAACTGAATTAGATTGGTACTTTATTCGTAATCACCAATAAAATAATCTCTATGAATTTTTTGATAACATTATGGGCACAGTTTTTATCTACTCTGCCCTTATTTATTTTAATATTGCTTGGATTTTTAGCTGTAAAGTTAGGTCGATGGCAAAAAACGGTAACGGATAGTTTAACTAAATTTACCTTTTATATTGCATTTCCAATAATGCTATTTCAGATAATGAGTCACTTTTCTGAGCAGTCAGAAATTGATATCAAACTGTTATTGGTATTTTTTGGTGGTTCATTTATCGTATTTGCTATTGGTTGCTTAATTGCATCAAAAATATTCAAATTAAATGGTTCTCAAAGCACTTTATTTGCAATGGGAGGCATCTATACCAATACTGTCTTTGTTGGTATCCCAATTATAAAAATGTTACTCGGCGATCAAGCTATCCCCATTGTCGCCATCATTGTTATATTCAATGCATTAATATTGTGGACGTTAGCGACGGTATCAATTGAGTTTGTACAAATGGGGAAACTCTCGGGGCGCAGCTTTATAAAAGCACTTAAAAATGTATCAAAAAACCCGATTATTATTGGTATTTTCACAGGAATTGCCGTCAATTATATCGGTTTACCAATACCCAATTTTATTAATCAGTCAACAAAAATGGTCAGTGACATGACCGCTCCTTTATCACTTATTGTATTAGGTATGGGACTTGCGGAGTATAAAATCCGCGACCAGTTTTTAATTACTGGTTCGATCTGTATTTTAAAATTGGCGATTTTACCAATTGTAACCTATATAGTTGGCAAACTTTTAGGATTACCAACTTTAGAGTTACAAGTTGTCGTATTATTAAGTTCGGTATCTATTGCCATCAATTGTTATATGATGGCAAGACAATTTGAGGTATTGCAAGGTCCTATTGCATCAAGTTTACTAATATCAACGGCATTATCATCTGTGACAACACCATTGATATTATCCATCATGACCCATTTACCTTAGTTAGAAGAACGATTTTTAATCTTGTAGTGTAGAATTAATGCTAAAACAATGACTACACTACCTAATATAAAACGCCCCCAATCAAGCGACTGATGCCAAATCACTACATTAACAATAATGCCAGTTGGAATGACCACATTATTCATAATTGCTAATGTTCCAGAATCGACTTTTGTCGCACCATAGTTCCATAAAAAATAACATAATCCAGAAGCAATTACGCCAAGCCAAATAATAATGCCCCATTGTACATTAGTAGTTGGCAATTTGGATGCATCACCAAATAATAGCCAACCAATTGTTGCGACAATGACTGCACCTAAATAGACCCATGCAAAAGCTTGATGTTGTGGTACTGGGGAAACTTCCATAATTCTTTTATAACCAACCTGCCCTAAAGCAAAAACGATATTGGCCCCTTGAATTAATAAAAATCCAATAATGAAGTTTGTACTGATATGGTCATAACGAATAATAGCCGCTCCGATTACGGCTATAATGGCGGTAAAAAGATAACTCAGCCGTAACGGATGATGTTGCAATAAATCATAAATAACCGTGACGTAAATCGGTGTAAAAATAGTAAACAGCAACACTTCAGGCACTGAAATATATTGGAAAGAGTTATAATAAAAAAAGTACATGATACCTAATTGACAAGCCCCAACGCTCATTAAAAGTAACATCGTGTTTAGTTGAATGTTTCTAAAGCGTAAAAAAGGCAGAAAAGCAATAAACGCCAGTAAAACACGCATTACAACCGCAAACCAAGTATCAACCTGTCCACTTAAATAGACCGCGATAAAACTAAACGAAAATGACCAAACCAAAGTCACAAAGATAAGATAAAACATAATAAAATGAGTTAAATAGTAATAAATAGGCACGCATCGTAACAATTCATCTATCAGTTGTAAACCTTTTGAAATATAAATTGATTACAATGGTTAAAAGGGTTAATTACTCTATCCATCTATTTATTCGTTATTTTTTTAAATATAGATATTAATAATTTGTAATATCAATAAATCCTATCTTAAGACATAATCGCCTAACGGATAACTGATACAGTTAAAAAAATCAAAGATCCTCAAAAAAGGCATTTTATGGCATAATGTGCGCCAAATCACATTTCAACGATTTTGCTTAAAGAGATAGATATCTTTAAAGCAAAATGTATTTAAAGCGAGAGAAAAGTTTAGTGTTAAGTACAAATAACATCACGATGCAATTTGGCAGTAAACCTTTATTTGAAAACATATCTGTTAAATTTGGCAATGGTAATCGTTATGGATTAATTGGCGCCAATGGAAGTGGCAAATCAACTTTTATGAAGATTCTTGGGGGTGATTTAGTGCCAACATCAGGAAATGTTGCATTAGATCCACATGAGAGATTAGGTAAATTACGCCAAGACCAATTTGCTTTTGAAGAATATACTGTTCTTGATACTGTGATTATGGGACATACTGAATTATGGCAAATCAAGCAAGAACGTGATCGCATTTATGGACTTCCAGAAATGAGCGAAGAAGATGGGTTTAAAGTCGCCGATTTAGAAACTCAATACGCCGAAATGGATGGTTACAGTGCCGAAGCTCGTGCGGGTGAATTATTGCTAGGAGTCGGTATTCCAATTGAGCAACATTATGGATTAATGAGCGAAATCGCGCCCGGTTGGAAATTGCGAGTACTTTTAGCTCAAGCTCTGTTTTCTAATCCGGACATCTTATTATTAGATGAACCGACCAATAACTTGGATATTGATACCATTCGTTGGTTGGAAGATACCTTAAATGAACGCGAAAGCACCATGATCATCATTTCGCATGACAGACACTTTTTAAATATGGTCTGTACTCATATGGCGGATATGGATTATGGCGAGCTTCGAATCTATCCAGGTAACTACGATGACTATATGACTGCATCCACGCAAGCCAGAGAACGTTTATTAGCCGACAATGCCAAGAAAAAAGCTCAAATTAGTGAACTGCAATCTTTTGTCAGTCGTTTTAGTGCGAATGCATCTAAATCCAAACAAGCGACTTCTCGGGCAAGACAAATTGAAAAAATTAAACTTGAAGAAGTTAAAGCATCGAGCCGACAAAATCCATTTATTCGTTTTGAGCAGGACAAAAAATTATTCCGTAATGCTTTAGTTGTTGAAAACTTAACTAAAGGATTTGATAACGGACCACTATTTAAAAATCTAAATTTAATGGTTGAAGTTGGCGAAAAAGTGGCTATTTTAGGGACGAATGGTATTGGTAAAACAACTTTATTAAAAACCTTAATGGGCGAACTAACGCCAGAACAAGGTGATATTAAATGGTCTGAAAATGCCAATATTGGTTATTATGCCCAAGATCACGAATATGAATTTGAACAAGATCTATCTGTGTTTGATTGGATGAGTCAATGGAAACAGCCAACCGATGATGAGCAAGCTGTACGCAGTATTTTAGGTCGCTTATTATTTTCACAAGATGACATTAAAAAACAAGTTAAAGTCCTCTCAGGTGGTGAAAAAGGACGTATGTTATTTGGTAAATTAATGATGCAACGTCCAAATATTATTGTGATGGATGAACCGACCAACCATTTGGATATGGAGTCGATTGAATCATTGAATATGGCATTAGAGCTTTATCAAGGTACGCTATTTTTTGTATCACATGACCGTGAATTTGTTAGCTCACTTGCTACTCGAATTGTCGAAATCACCCCAGAAAAAGTGATTGATTATACCGGTAATTATGAGGATTACCTGCGTAGCCAAGGAATTGAGTAAAGCAAAGGTATCTTATCTTTCAATAAAAATAGCCACATTGGTGGCTATTTTTATTAAATATTTAGAAATTAGAAATCTAATTCATCCCACCAAATATCAATTAATTCGCTGGTTTTGACATTTTTTAAGCCGTGACTTTCAAGCCATTTAGTGACAACATCACGATTTTCTTCGCTGCAATTGCCCAATTTTTGAGTGCAGATGATGCCTTTCCAGCTTAAATAACCACTTCCTTCATAGGCCAAACCATTTGCTTGTATTGCTTCAACAATAAATTGATCAACGACATTATCAATGGTTTCTTCACTGGTCCCTTCGTCAAATGACCAACTTACCGTGAAACCTAACTCTTTAAATTCTTCAATATGTAATTTTTTTCTTAAACGACGACTGCGATTAACCTTAGCCATAATAATATCCTTCTACTGTAGATAATTTAGTTCGTTTTAGAATATGTATGATGACTAGATTGCTTCATACTATTCTGGTTATTTTTAGAAGTTCGCGTTTTATCAACACGTCTTCTTTTTGCTGGAGCACGCTTTGCTGTCGCTTTTTTTACAGGCTCCGCTTTAATTCTAGGATCAACTTCGAATCCCGGAGTAAAAATTTCTGGAATCGATTTTTTAATCAATTTTTCAATTGATTTTAATTGAGCAAGTTCATCAATACAAACTAAAGATATCGCCTGCCCTTGATTTTGTGCTCGCCCTGTTCTACCAATACGATGCACATAATCTTCTGCCACTTGTGGTAGTTCATAATTGACAACGTAAGGCAATAGTTCAATATCTAAACCTCTAGCCGCAATATCGGTTGCCACCAACGCTCTAATTTGACCATTTTTAAAATCCGCTAAAGCTTTAGTTCTAGCGCCTTGGCTTTTATTGCCATGAATCGCTGAAGCTCTAATGCCATCTTTGGTTAGCTGTTCAGCAAGATGGTTAGCTCCGTATTTGGTTCTGGTAAAAATCAATACCTGCTGCCATTGATTTTTACCAATTAAATAAGAGAGCAATTCACGTTTACGACGCTTATCTACCCGATGCACATACTGAGTAATTTGTTCTGATGCACTATTCGTTTTTGCCACAGCAACAGATTCAGGTGAGTTTAAAATGGTTTGCGCTAACGCTTTTATCTCATCTGAAAAAGTCGCCGAAAACATTAAATTTTGACGTTTTTTAGGTAATTTAGCAATCACGCGCCGAATATCATGAATAAAACCCATATCTAACATACGATCGGCTTCATCCAATACTAACACTTTAACCGACGACAGATCCACTGCGTTTTGATGCACCAAATCGAGTAAACGACCGGGAGTTGCAATTAAAATATCGACTCCTCCGCGTAGTTTCATCATTTGAGGATTAATGCTTACGCCACCAAACACCACTAAAGACCGAATCGGTAAATATCGACTGTAGTCACGAATATTTTCTCCAATTTGAGCAGCCAATTCGCGTGTTGGGGCTAAGATCAAAGCATATAATCGACGTTTACCTTTTTTAGGTTGAGACTGATTGCTTGCCTTTGCTTGCTGTTCAACTAACTTCTGCAAAATGGGTAAGCCAAAGCCAGCTGTTTTGCCTGTACCTGTTTGAGCACTGGCCATCAAATCTTTACCTGATAAAATAACTGGGATAGCTTGTTGTTGAATGGGTGTGGGTTCGGTGTAGTTTTGTTCGTGGATTGCTTTTAAAATCTCGGCATCTAAGCCAAGAGAGTCAAATGACATGTATTGATTCCTAAAATAAACGAAAGATGAATAATCCTAAGCATTATAAAGTAATTTGATAATAATTGTTTTATTATTTTACTTTTAAACATTAGTCTTTATGAATGTTAATTTTTAGTAAGATTAACCCCATAAAATGTGGTATTATTTGTTAATTGAATATAAATATCCGAATTCTGTCTGTTTTTAAATCATCCCGTCCAAATGATATTGATTATCATTCTCATTTATTGTATCATCCGCCTCCCCTGACAATAATTATTTCATGGAATAGGTATGTCTTTTAATTTCCCTCATTTAAAAAAAATACTCATCATTCTAATTTTAAGCAGCTTTAGTCTTAACTGTTTTGCTAAAGATGATATTACTTTCGCCAATTTTCGTGATATTCGTGATTTAAATCCGCATTTATACTCAGGTGAAATGTGGGCTCAAAATATGTTGTATGAATCATTAGTTCACTATAACGAAGACGGTACTT
The DNA here is from genome assembly GCF_016101765.1 of Gilliamella sp. B14448G11. Taxonomy (NCBI): domain Bacteria; kingdom Pseudomonadati; phylum Pseudomonadota; class Gammaproteobacteria; order Orbales; family Orbaceae; genus Gilliamella; species Gilliamella sp. B14448G11. The sequence continues at coordinate 25,300 of NZ_JACFPX010000007.1, forward strand.
TTTCGCCTTGGCTTGCAGAAAGCTGGACTATCACTAACGACGGTAAAACATATACATTCAAACTTAGAAAAGACGTTACATTTAGTGACGGCGCAAAATTTGATGCGCACAGTGCAAAACTAAACTGGGATGCGGTATTATCAAATAAAGTCCGTCATACTTGGTTAGAAATGGTTCGTTTGATTACCGAAGTCAAAGCGATAGATGATTATACGTTACAAGTAAATCTTTCCGAACCTTACTACCCTTTTATGATTGAAATTGCTGTAACTCGCCCAATGCGTTTTATTTCACCTAACTCTATGATCGACGGTGAAACTAAAAATGGGGTTAAGTCTTACATTGGTACCGGCCCGTATGTTTTAGGTGATCATAAGAAAGATCAATATGCAGTATTTAACGCAAATCCAACTTATTGGGGAACAAAACCAATCCTAAAAAGAGTGACGATGAAAGTTATCGCGGATAATCAAAGTCGACTAATGGCATTGGAAAAAGGCGAAATCGATCTGATTTATGGTAAAAATATGGTTGATGCTGATTCGTTTGAACGTTTTTCTACCATGGATAAGTTTCAAACCTTAATGTCTAAACCAGTTTCAAGCCGAATTGTTCTAATGAATACGACCCGAAGCCAACTTAGCGATGTGAATGTGCGCCAAGCAATTGAACATATCATCAGTAAAAAAGATATCTCAGAGGGTATTTTCAATAACAGTGAAGCGCCTGCTGATACATTAATGGCAACCAATATTCCTTATGCTAACCTTGGTTTAAAACCTTATGTATATGACACTAAACTAGCCGAAACCCTACTTGATAAAGCCGGCTGGGTAAAAGTTAAAGGTCAAGATTATCGTCAAAAAGACGGTAAGCCTTTTGAAATTACCTTATATTACGACAGTAATACCGCCTCCCAAAAAACGATTGCCCAATATATGCAAGATGAATTTGAGCAAGTCGGATTAAAGCTTAATATTCATGGTGAAGAAGAACAAGGTTATCGTGATCGCCAAAAAGCCGGTGATTTTGATATGGTGTTTGATATCTCATGGGGTACGCCATATGATCCACAATCATTTTTATCAGGGATGAAACTACCTGTATATGGTGATTACATGGCACAACAAGGTTTAAAAGAAAAATCACAAATTGATGCAAGTATCAGTAAAGCATTAATTTCAACGGATGAAAAAGAGCGACAAGATCTATTCCGTTATGTGTTAGAAACTTTACATAATGAAGCGGTTTATATTCCGCTGACTTATGAGCGTAATCGTGCGATTGCGGTTAAATCTTTAAAAGGAATTGAGTTCGCCCCTTCTCAATTTGATATTCCGTTTGAGAAAATGCATTTTTAAAAGACTAATATTATTGACCAATAATGTTAAATTATATTATTAAACGTTTAACGATGATGATACCGATATTATTCGGTATCTCTTTTATCGCTTTTTTACTTATCAATCTCGCACCTTCTGATCCTGCTGAAGTTGCATTACGCTTAAACGAAATCATGCCAACCCCTGATGCTATTGAAAGTATGCGCCAAGAGCTAGGATTAAATAAGCCTTTTTTGGAACGATATTTTATTTGGCTCTATGATGTTTTACATCTTGATTTTGGTCGTTCTTTTATTCATCGAGACAGACTGGTTTGGGATGAGATAATTCGCAGCTTAATACCGACCTTAATTTTAGCAATGTCATCATTTGCATTTACACTCATCATCAGTTTAATTTTAGGCGTATTATGTGCAATTTTTGCTAATTCAGCTTTCGATCATATTGTTCGTATTATTATTTTTCTTGGCACGGCAATGCCGAGTTATTGGTTAGGTTTACTCTTTATTTGGCTGTTTGCCAATTATTTAGATTTACTGCCTACCAATGGTTATGGAACATGGCAAAATCTGATTCTACCAACTTTAACTTTATCATTTGTTTATATCTCAACATATATCCGTTTTATTCGTAATAATATGTTAGAGAACATGCATAATTATTCGGTCTTTTATGCTCGCTGTCGAGGTTTGAAAGAAAAAACGATTATACTTAAACATGTGCTTGTTAATTCACTGCACACCACCATCACCGCCTTAGGCATGACCATTCCGCAATTAATCGCTGGCTCTTTTGTTGTTGAATATATATTTTCTTGGCCGGGATTGGGTCGTTTGTGTATCGCAGCTATTATGAATCGCGATTATCCGGTCATTCAAGCTTATATATTAATTATGGCTATTTTATTTGTAGTGTGTAATTTTATTGTAGATGTTATTCATCAATGGCTAGATCCACGATTACGTGATAATGGTGGTGCCATATGAATCTAACTAAGAAACTGATTAACAATAAAACGGCGTTAATTTGCATGTTTATCATCACCACAATGATTATTTTAGGGATATTAGCCCCTTATATTGCACCGTTTGATCCCAATAAAGTTCGCATCGTCCGTAAATATGCTGCAATATCGAGTGACCATTGGCTTGGATGTGATCATCTTGGCCGTGATATTTTTTCACGGCTACTGTATGGTATTCGCTCAACCCTATTCTTATCACTGTTAACTATGATCATTACCATAATCGTTGGTAGTGTCATCGGCCTTATTTCTGGTTATCGGCGAGGTAAACTTGACGAATGTATAATGCGCCTTTGTGACATTATGCTCTCATTTCCGAGCCAAGTGATGATTTTGGCTATTGTTGGTGTGTTAGGCGTAGGTATTGAAAACGTCATTATTGCTAATATTGTCGTTAAATGGGCTTGGTACAGTCGTATGATTCGCAGTTCAGTGATCAAGTACAGTCGAAAAAATTATATTCTTTTTTCACGAGCCATTGGCGCACCACATTCTTTTATCATTTGTCGTCATTTATTGCCTAATATACTGTCAGAACTGGTTGTATTAGCAACGTTAGATACGGGTTGGGTAATCTTAAATATCTCGGCTTTGTCTTTTATTGGATTAGGCGTCCAAGCGCCTACCGCTGAATGGGGATTAATGTTAAGTGAAGCAAAAAATGTAATGACGCAGCACCCGATGCAAATGGTCTTTCCGGGTATAGCCATTTTAATCGTTGTGGCAGCATTTAATATGTTGGGTGATTGTTTACGAGATATTTTAGATCCAAAGGAAAAAACTGTATGAGTAGCCCATTGCTATCCGTAAAACAACTGACCGTTACCCTCAATAAGGGGGATAAGCTACTCGATGATATATCGTTTACGGTCAATCATCATCAATGCTTAGGCATTGTTGGGGAAAGTGGCAGTGGCAAAAGTTTGACATGTAAAGCGATCATCGGCTTATTAGAATCCTACTTTAGCGTGACTGGGCAAATCCTGTTTAAACCTCAAAATGCTAATTTAGCGTTCGATCTATTAAAACAGAATAAAAAGACGTTGAATCAAATGCGTGGTAGTGTCATTTCGATAATTTTACAACACCCAATGAGTGCTTTTGATCCACTTTATTGCATTGGTAAGCAAGTGGTCGAAACCCTGCAAGCGCATCTCATTATTAACAAAAACGATGCTATTGCTAAAACGATAGCGATGATTGAAAATATAGGGCTCGAAAAACCCAAAGAGATTTATAAAAAGTACCCGCATCAGTTAAGTGGTGGCATGTTACAGCGCATAATGATTGGTATGGCGTTAATGCTAGAGCCTGAACTTATTATTGCCGATGAACCCACAACGGCATTAGATTCGATTAGCCAGTTTTATATTTTAAAAATGCTTGAAAAGATCAAAACCAAAACGACCATGATCTTTATTTCTCACGATCTAGGCGTCATTCATCATATTGCCGATGAGATTATTGTGATGAATAAAGGAAAGATTGTTGAATCGGGCAGTCGTGATCAGATTTTTTATCATCCTAAACATGAATATACTCGTTATCTAATCGACACTCGCAAACAATTATTGAATAAATTTAATGCAGTTACTTATGCCAATCATCCAAATTTAATAGTGGAGACAATTTAATGCCACCGTTATTACAAGTTGCTAATGTTAAAAAATCTTTTCTACAACCTAACCAACGTTTGTTTAGTAATAAAAAAACGACGGTTATTAAAGGGGTATCGTTTGATTTAAAACAAGGAGAGTGTCTCGGTATTATTGGTGAAAGTGGTAGTGGGAAAAGTACATTAGGAAAGCTAATTTTAGGCTTAGAAAAACCTGACAGTGGCAAAATTTATTTTAATGGACAAGATATTAGTACTCGCATATGGAAAAAATCAGCCATGCGTAAAAATATCAGCGCGGTATTTCAAGATTATAATGCTTCTGTTAACCCCTATTTTACTGCTGCACAGATTATTGCTGAACCGCTTGATATTTATGAAAGGTTATCTAAAAATGATCGAAAGCAGCGTATCAATGTTTTATTAGAACAAGTAGGATTAGACAGCTCTTTTTATGAGCGTTTTCCTCATGAAATGAGTGGTGGTCAATTACAGCGCGTCTGCATTGCAAGAGCGATAGCCTGCTCTCCTCAATTTATTTTATTTGATGAAGCAGTGAGCTCATTAGATATTTCGGTCCAAACCCAAATTTTAGAACTACTTGCCGATTTGCGAAAACAGCTTAATCTAACCAGTATTTTTATTACCCATGATCTAACCACAATCACTTACCTTTGTGATAAAATTGCCTTTTTTTATAAAGGTGAAATCGTTGAATACATTGATAAAATAGAACAATTAAGTCAAGTTAAAAATCCTTATTCTAAACAGTTACTTGAATCAATTTTAGGTTTTTAAAAATGACCCATTCATCAACATCGAATCATCAATATCAGTTTAAAGATTATCTTAAATTAGTTATTCCGTTTATTCTGTCAACCATCACCACTCCACTACTGGGTGTGGTCGATACGGCTTTAGTTGGTCATTTGCCTAATCCTGCCTTTATTGCTGGTATTGCAATAGGGACAGTAATATTTAATACCATTTATTGGTTATTTGGATTTTTAAGAGTCAGTACTACTGGTTTTGCTGCACAAGCTTTGGATGATTGTTTATTATTAAGATCTTCTCTTATCAGACCTTTATTTATTGCTATCTTTTTAGGTTTGATATTTATTATTTTTCAAAAGTTGATTTTTTGCGCCTCAATGCACATCATCCAACCTAATCAAGATGTACAGCATTATGCGGATCTCTATTTTTCGATTTTAATTTGGGGAGCCCCTTTTGTTCTGATTAATTATGTCCTAGTTGGCTGGTTAATGGGGATATCCAAAGTAAAAGCCGTGCTGTTTTTACAAGTCTTTATCAATCTACTGAATATTATAATGGCGATGCTTTTTGTTTGGTGGATGCATTGGGACATTCAAGGAGTGGCTTTTGCAACATTGATTGCTCAAATATGTTGTACCTTGGTCGGTATTTGGTTTATCTACCGGTACTTACCCAGAACTAAACAAAAAATCGATATAAAATCTATTTTGTCATGGCAATCGTTAAAAGGGGTCATTTTAGTTAATACTAATTTAATGATCCGCACTATCTGTTTATTAACGGTAACTAATCACTTTATTTCGATTGGCTCAACATTCAATACTGAAGTATTAGCCGCCAATGCCGTTTTATTTCAGATTCATTACATGATGGCTTACCTATTTGACGGTTTTGCTAATGCTTCAAGCGTCTTTAGTGGCCGAGCTAAAGGTAATAAAAATATTCAACTTTATAATCAAACTTTACGATGGTCACTACAAGCCTGCATTATTTGCCCAATAATTTTGATTGCAATTTGGTTAGCCTTTGATACTGCAATTATAAAACTATTAACGAATCAAACTGAGATTATAACCCTATCGCTTCAGTATCAATCTTGGTTAATGGTATTCCCTATTGTTGCAGCTGGAGGATTAATCTATTATGGCGTGTTTTCAGGTATCAGTTATACCTCATCTATTCGCGACTCAATGTTATTGGCGTTATTAGTTTGGTTTATAGCACAATACTTTGCTGTGCCCGTCTTTGGAAATAATGGATTATGGTTTTCTTATATTTTATTTAGTTTAGGCCGAACCCTGTTTTTGGTTATATGGATTAAACAATCCAAACGCTATGTTTTACTTTAACTCATCAGGAAATCATTAAGATTATTTATTAATCATTATCCTTGTGGATACCATAAAAAATATTTTTATGGAATTTTTATGGCATTTCATTCACATTGACGTGTGATATTAAAATTAATGTGTGCTGTTTTGAATGGTTTATTTCGGTTTTCTTTCTTCAAATGCTTGGTGGGCAATTTTTAATGCACTAGTAACACGAGGAAAGCCTACATAAGGTAAGCAATGAACACAAATATCTAAAATTTGTTCTTCCGTTAATCCAGCATTTAAGCCACCATGAATATGCATTTTTAACTCTTTTGGCACACAACCTTGAGTAATAAGCGAAGATATGGTGACGATCTGTTTTTGTAACAAGGATAAACTTTGACGACTATAAATATCACCATAAGCAAAATCACAAATATATTCTTCGAATTTCGGCGCTAATTTTGCGTTATTTTTTAAACCATTGGCTCCCATTTCACCATATAATGATTCGATATTTTCCAGACCTTTTGTGTGTCTTGATTGAGTCATTTACTTTTTCCTCTTGATATTTTTAGTTGGCAGATAATTTGACTTGAGTTAAATCGATTTTACGATAAAAAAATCCTGTTTTTATAAAATAGTTAATGAATAAACACTTTTATATGGCTTATTTCATGCATTTTATAAAAAAGATTTTTGAAGATAAACTGCATCAATTCATCCCATTGTGACATAAAAAAATAAATTACCCAATTTTATTGCTTAAGTTCGTTTTAATTCGACACTTCTTTGATCACATCAAGATCACTAAAAAAATGAGTCATTAGATTGCAGCTTTTTTTAAGTGCAAAAAAAGTCAAACTTCGGCTATCTCAAAGATTAAAATAAATCGTATCCATAATTAAACATTCCTTTTTGAAAGGAGAACAAAATTTTTAAAAGCATAATGAGATATCAATAAAATGAATTGCAATTTTCAAATTCTGCTCATTATTTAGCAGAATTTGAATGTACAAACTAGAATCGATATGAAAAACTGGCTTTAAAGTTACGCGCTAATCCATAGGTATTCTCACCTAAATAGAGTCTATAATCTTTATTAAATAAATTATCAACAGCTAACTTAACTTCCGCTTTCGGTAAAAAGGTTGGTTGCCATGTTGCAAATAAATTATGGATTGAATAGCCTGATGAACGCCCTAAACCGTAAGCGCCCAGATCTTTTATACCATCATGATTTCTATCTTCAAGACCTGTGCGATCTTGTTTTCTCACAAATTGAGCATTCCAACCTGCTCGAACATTCCATTCAGGTATTTTAAAACCAGAGGTTAAGGTTGCTGTGCGCGGAGCAATCGTTGCCACATAAGTTTTGTTATGCATCCATATTGCCTGCGGTGTTGAATCACGTTCCCCTTTTTGGATAGAGTAAGTGGCACTGGCAAACCAATATCGGCTATCATAGAAAGCTTCTAATTCAAAACCTTGTATCACAAGTTTACCCGGAACATTATGATAATTGGATTGACCAAGCGGACATGAGTTACCGGGTCCACAAATTGAACCATCAAAGCCACGCGTAATAAAAATTTCGTTTTTAACTTGCTGTCTGAATAACGTATTTCTGATTTGTAATTTATCATTTTCTAATAATATATTACTGAAATCGAGAATATTACCTGCCCGAATTGACAAGTTACGCTCTTTTTTTAAATTACGACTTGTGGCACTGATTTTACCTGAACCACCATTTTTAGGGGTAAATTGCACTTCATATGTTTCATCAATTGTCGGAGCTTGCCAAGCATAACTAATATCGCTAAAAAATCCGATATTTTGTGTTGTTTGCCAATAGGCTCCAAATCTTGGTGTCCAACCAGAATAATTCACGGGTGAATAGTCATGACCAAAACGAGGATCTGGGTCATTGTAGGCTGAAGCATAATTTTGCTTACCATGATTACGAACATAATCATAACGAAGTGATGGTGTTAGAACAAAAGTATCAATAGAAAGCTCATCTTGGATATAAAAACTATAATTCTGTTGTTTACCGGATGGCATATAAGCAGGTTGAAAATAACCATTATTATAGTTAGGTTTCTTTTCATAACCCTTATAATACATCAGGGTATCACGGTCGTGTAAATGTACTTGCGCACCGATTTTTAAAGCATTATCAATCGGTCCGGTAGAAAAAATACTGATATTTTCAAGTTCAACGGTTTTATCCGTATAGCTAACCCAACTTTCATTACCCATAGTACCCAAAGATGAAACGGGATTATATTTACTCGGACGGGTATCATGCTGTTTGGTTTTAGAATAAGTGGTATGCAAAGTAAAATTAATAAATGGGTTATAAGTTGGTTGATAATTCCATTTAAATTGGGCTGATTCATCGGTTTGATCGCGTTTGACTAACTTTCTTAACCACGCAGCTTTATAACCATATTTTTTAATTTGAGCAGCTGTTGGGGGCGTCATTTTTTCGACATATTTAGCTGCCCATGGTTGCCATGAATCACGTTTAGAACGAACACCTGAAACAGTGAATGTATGTTCTTCATTGGGTCTAAAATTTAACTTAGCCATGTAGGTATCCATATCATCTTCTGAAAAGACAAATCTGGAGCCGTCTGGTCGCTTAAAATTACCACTATTGCGATTGGTGTAATAAACCAGCCCATCAAACATATCATCTTGCGTTCGTCCATAAACGGCACTGGTCACCATATTTTGATGATTATTAGAATGGAAACTGTATTTTACCAAAGCACCAACATATTGGTCAGGATCAAGCAAATCTATCGCATCTTTCGTTTCCATTTTGACCACACCACCAAAGCCACCATTACCAAACTTTACATCGTGTGGACCCTTATTAACTTCCACTTGTTTTAATAATTCAGGCTCAACAAATACTGAACCTTGTTGATATTTTTGGAAGCCTTTTTGCGCACCATCAACAATAATTTTGACATCTTCAACTTTACCAAATCCCCATATATTTAAAGTTTGTCCGCCTGGTCTTACTGATCCAGCAGAACTGACACCCGGTAATGTATTGAGTAATTCGGCGACATTGTCGGCTTGTTTTTGTTCAATTAGCCTTGAAGAAAGTGTGGAACGACCTGCAATAACACTATTAATCTTTTTAAGTTCATCTTGAGACGTCGATCGAGCAATAACAGTTATAACATCATCAATATCATCATTTTGAGCGTTATTTTTCACTGAATTCGGTGAGTTAGATTTATCAGTGATTTTTTGTTGCTTGTCATCCTTATCAGACGTGAGGTTCCCACCTATCAATGATTCAGCGTGGAGAGAGCAACTCATAAAGAGTAATAATAGGCCTGCCTTTTTATGTTTCATATCTGATTCCTTCCATAATATTAATCAATATGTTAAGTGATAGATAATTATTGAATATTAACCACGCAATTAATAATGATAATTATTATCAATTAATAGGCTGGCAAGTATATTGGGTTTAGTAAAAAATGAAAAGAAAAATATAGAAGCTTTCACTATTGTTGTTTCAGTCTGATACATATGAAGGGATAATGTTTTTATAAATCCAGCCAATAAATTTTATTTTCTGTATACGCTAAAAATGTTAAATAGTGAAAATTGAGGTAGTTGAAACAATTAAAGATTGAAAGAATAATAAGTAAAAGCACTAATTAAGTGCTTTTATTTAAATTGGACATTTGCTAAGACGCCGTATTAATTAACACATCGTATCTTTTAAAATAATATTGGTTAAAAGCGAATACTCGTTAAAACATGGTATTAGAATTTGCAGCAGTTGCTGGCACATTTTGAATGATATCCCAGTGTTCAACAATTTTACCGTCTTTGACTCGAAATATATCCAGTACCGCTTTACCCAGATCTTTTTCATTTTCTTTAGAGTGAACATGAAGCCAAACAAGATCTCCATCTACAGCAGTACGAACAATTTGCGCACTGGATTGAGGATGTTCTTTAAAAAATGCGGAAAAGTAGGTAATAAATGGTGCTCGACCATCCGGTACATATGGATTATGCTGTTTATAATCTTCAGTGAGAATGTTTAACGCTTCGTTGATTTGATGTTTATTAAAGAAATCATTATAAAAATTAACGACCAATGTTTTATTATTTTCTTCTTGGGCAATATCAGAAGTTGGTTTTTCATTGGCAATTGCACCAGTTGTTATAAATAATAATGATATTGCTACCATACTGTTTTTTAATATACTCATAGCCACTCCTAAATAGTCAATTAAACTCAAAAATCCGTGCAATCAATTTTTATTAGTCTATAATGTAGACTTATTAAATGTTAACAATAAAATTGAACTAAAACAATAAGTAACCTGAATGTAACTAGGTCACATCGGTGTGACTTATCTAATTATTACTAGAAAATAGAGTTAAAATGACCAAACTATTTGATGATACGTCGATCCAATTTGATCATCCCTGTCCGATTCGTGATGTGCTTGATAGAATCGGTGACCAATGGAGCTTATTAATTTTAAAAACCCTTGAAAACCGAACAATACGTTTTAGTGTCTTGCATAAAGAAATTAATGATATTTCTCGGCAAATGCTTTCGCGAACATTAAAAAAACTCGAAAAAGATGGTTATATTATTCGAACCATTTATGCCGAAGCCCCTCCCCGTGTTGAATATGCTTTGTCAGATTTAGGACAATCGTTTTTAAAACCAATGAATACGCTTATCAAGTGGGCGAATGAGAATCATAAAGCTATCTACCTTGCCAGAAGAAAAGCCGACGTTAACTTGTCTGATTAAAGATAACTGAATAATCTGCTAATTTAATAGGCAAATTGTGAGTTTTTTATTTTATTCACTTTATTTTCAAGCCAAACCTTTTTTATAGAATATAAATGGCTGTTCACTCTTTATTGAGTGTCATCAAAATGTTGTAGGATTTTTCTAGGTTGTCGATATATATAAATTTGTTATTTACGATTGTTGATAATCTAATGTATCTATTATTATTTAATTACTAATTTTTCAAGCTTAATTAATACTCTATTTACTCGCTTAAAGATAACACCTTACCTTAACAAAGTAAGGTAAGGTGTTTTATGATTACTGAGGCGTTAAAGACATGATCACTGTCTCAAATGGCGCTAATGTTATCATTGCAGTTTTGTCAATTTTGGCTGGTTTATCTGCATGAGATTTACTTATATAATCAATATTGATTTGATAATGTTGAACAGCATTGGCAGGTAGTTCTAAATCATTTTGTAGATCAAGATAGTAAACTTGCTGTTTATCAGACGGATTACGTAACGTAATAATTGATTTATCACTTGACCAACCTGCCCAACCATAAACAGCTAATTTGGTAGGATCTTGCCCAATCCAATGTGTATCAAATAATACATGTTGATTATCACGCGCCCAGATAGCTGCTTTAGCCAAAGTATCCCAATTTGTAGTTGAAAGTAATTCAGGAGTTATATACATTTCTTGCAGTTGAGTACCCGTTGCAAAATAACTCCAAACTTGATCAGCAAAATCAGTGTCGCTCTCTTTTTGTAGATGTTTGGCCTGTTTAGCATAGACAATGCCATGTAACATTAACGAATTTAATGGAAATAAGGGACCTTTCATAATAATTGAACGATAGGTTTCCGCATCACGATAGGTCAACCATTGCTGAACTTTTGTACCTGGACCATAATAGTTAACATCATCGCCTCCCCGCCAGATGGAATCAGCATAAAACAACCAAGATGGTGTGGCTTGTGTACCTGTTGTTAGATTGACATACAAATTAGGATTAGCACTGCGCATATCCTTAATTAGATGGATAGCAGCATCAAAATCACTGGTGAATTCACTACCTGCAATAACCTTATCAGCATTACCTGTGCCATCAAGTTTAAACATACTGATATTTTGCTGATTAATTAACTCAATAATACGTTTATGAAAATTGGCATAATATTTAGGTCCTGATAGTGCCAATTTGCCATCCATTGTTTCATAACCAAATTCAGATGCATTTTTAACACGAGTATCTCGTGGTTTGTTATAGCCACCCCATGGTGACAACCATATACCCAATGCAGCATGATATTTTTCCGAAGCACTTTTTAGTTTATTAAATTCGTCAGGGAAATTACTGCCAAATCCCCAGTTACCTTTTAAGTTATCCCAACCATCATCAAATAGATAACCATCAAGCTTAACATGACGTTTTTCTACCAATTCTTTTCCATACTGATCGATGCGTAGTAATGCTTCTTTTTCGGTATAAGGATTAAAAAAACCAATATCAAGCCAAGAATTATAGTGTAAATAAGGTGCATAAGGGCGTTCACGCACATAATTAATAAATTGGTTAACATGACGTCTTAACTGACCTGTTTCAAAAGTACCGATATAGGTTTTATAACTTAAAGTATGATTTGCTTGTAAAGGAATTTCCTGAGGAATTTTTTGCGAAACGCCCCCTTCATAAGCAACGGTATTTGTTAGCGGATTTTCAGGAATGATAAAAAAGGTATCACTAATAATAGGTGAACTCACCACAGAACCATAAACAAAAGGTGCTTGCGAATGAAATGGCATCAAAGAAATTGCCGTCATTGAAAGTGATTTAGTTTTAGGGGTGATTTGCAGTTCAAAACTCGCAAAATGATTATCATCATTTAAATTTAATAACGTTTCAACATTAAGATCGTGGCCAGTATAGGTTAATGTTAAATTATTATCATTTTGTTTTAATGTTTTTAATTGAAAATCTTTATCCGTCAATTTTTTGCCCGAGCTTAGTGTAATTTCAAACAAGGTGTTCACCTTGATTTGATCACTATTTTTAGCATTAATAAAATCTAAGGAAGTAATACTTTTTTGATTGTCACTATCCGAAATTTTAATAGTCGTATTCTTCCCAGACAATTGATAGTCCTTAGCCCAAACAGAATGGATAGGTAAACACAGAGTGGACAATATCCCCACTGTTATCCAATTTTTCATACATTTTTTCATTACTACCTCACTTTCGATAACAAAACTTATGGAAAAGATTAACAAATTCAATAAGTAGTATAAACGGGTCAGAAAAAATAAATTGTGATCGTGATAGCAGTTTCTACTTTGTTCATATTCCTCAATAAATACTTTTGGTTTTAACAAAATGAAATAGTAAATGTGGCACGATAAATCCCTGATTGAGTAAATTTAATTTAATTAACTTACAGTTAGGAAAGGAAAGAGTAATTAAAAACGGAAGCATTTAATAATTTCAGGGATATGCTTACTTTTATTGTACAATGTGATGAGATTCACAATATTGAGTTTTTTAAATAAGTTAGTGCTTTTTGTTTAAAATTTTTAATTAAGTTAATTTGCTTAACCTCATTGATTTTCATAATAATCATTTTGAGTTGAAACTTTTTCACTAACAAATAATCACCAGTAAAAAAGTAAAAAAGTAAAAAAGTAAAAAAGTAAAAAATATCTGTCACAGAAGCTGAAAACGAACAAACTATACTTTACCAATAAGTATGAAGATAAACATCTACTTTTCTGATAAGCTATAAAACAATCTTCTTTAAATAAAAATCAATCATTGATATGCCAACCATTAAAGAATTGTTAGAAAAACAGCAAATTATCCTTTACTTTGTGACGATTGTCGTTGCCATTATTTTAGCTTTTTGTATACAAGGCACGAGTATATTAGTCATAGTGATAAATCCAGTGCTTGCGTATATGTTATTTGTCACTTTTCTACAAGTTCCCATTACTGAACTCAAAAGATTTTTACTCTAGGGCGATTTATTGCAGCCTTATTAATCACTAATTTTGTGATAATCCCGCTGTTTGTTGGCATATTAGCTTTATTTTTACCTCATGCTCCTTTGATAAAACTGGGCGTATTATTTGTTTTGCTTGCACCATGCATTGATTACGTTGTCACTTTTTCGCATCTTGGGAAAGCCGATGCAAAATCGTTGATGATGTCAACGCCAATTCTTTTAGTCATGCAAATGTTACTATTACCAATTTATCTCGGCTTATTTATTGGGGATGAAGTTAAAAGCCTAATTCAATTTGCTCCGTTTATTCATGCTTTTATTGAGTTAATACTAGTGCCATTTATTTTGGCTACTATTGTTCAATATTACGCTAAGCGTAATCAAATTGGCTCGACCGTTGCTCAATATCTAAATTTAATGCCAGTTCCTGCAACGGCACTCACATTATTTGTGGTGATCATCGCCATTTTACCGCAACTTGAAAACACCGTAGCAACCGCTTTGATTGTGATACCCTATTATGTGATTTTTGCCATCATTGCACCATTACTCGGTTGGAGGATAGCCAAGCTATTTCATCTGCCCAGTTGTGCAAGTCGCTCAATAGCGTTTAGTGCAGGCACACGAAATGCACTGGTAATACTTCCTTTAGCTCTTGCTATACCTAACGCAATCCCTTTATTACCAGCGGTAATTGTGACCCAAACGCTTATTGAATTGGTGGGTGAATTATTTTACATACATTTCATTGCTAAATTGGGTGATTAAATCCGTTATTCTTTTATTTATAAAAAATGGGCATATCGCTCGTTTTTTATTGGTCTTATAGTTTCGAAACTGAATTTATTTCAAACTATGGATAAATTATCCCACAATCCTCTCTTTGCTAAACTGGGTGATTAAATACATTATTCTTTTATTTATAAAAAATGGGCATTCCGCCCATTTTTTATTGGTTTAATCGTTTCGAAACTGAATTTATTTCAAACTATGGATAAATTATCCGACAATCCTCTCTTTGATAAATTGAGTGATTAAATCCGTTATTCTTTTATTTATAAAAAATGGGCATTCCGCCCATTCATTATTGTTCTAATAATTTTAGCTTAGCAATAACAGGTATATGATCACTGACTAATGGCCATTTAATACCGTTCCACTCATTACCATCATTAGGTATGGTTAATTGCTCTACACTCCAGACTTGGTTACGACTGGTAAATATGTGATCAAGATCTAATCCAGGATTGCCTGCTGGCCAAGTACGTGTATCAACGCCATCTTTTTTAACTCGATTCCAATATTTATCAAGTTCTTTAATCACCCTGTCACTTTCAACAGAATTAAAGTCACCTAGCAAGATCATAATTCCCGTTGCTAAATTAGGAAATTCATCATCTAAATCAAGATCATCAAAAACGATACTATTAATAAATCGTGCTTGTGACATTCTCACTTCATCTTCTTCATGCCAGTCGAAATGACTATTGAAGATATAAATAGGAGAATCAAAGCCGGGAACATTAATCTTGCTAAGCATAAGTGACCTTTGCTCGAAAGAACCCGATGGCAATAAAAAGACTTTATTTTTTTCGATTGGGTACTTAGACAAAATTGCATTGCCGTAATTTCCCCCTTTCATTTCAGTCGCTTTACCAAAAACATAATGCATTCCAGTTTTTTCAGCTAAAACTTTTGCCTGATCCAAACCATCACTGCGAGAGGTTTTTTGATCGACTTCTTCAAGTGTAACAATATCAGCATTCATGGCTTTAATAGCATTAGCGACTAAATCGAGATCCATTTTATGCTTCCTAAGTCCACCAGCAATATTGTAATTAGCCACCGTTATTTGTGGTTGTTTACCTTCGGCATAGACTTTATTAGGCGAACTTTGATATTGTGTTTTTACCAGATCGTCATCAGCATAAACATTGAAACAGAGTGAAAACAGTCCAATCAAACTAACTACCCAAAAATTTTTTTTCATCGTTATTTATCCTTTAAAAAGATTTAGCGAGTTAAAATTGCTAAACATTAATATTACTTTAAATTACATTTTGTTTTTGAGAGTCTTATCACAACCTATCACTTTTAGCATTAAAACTGATGAATATAAAAAAGCCATACTATTGCAGTATGGCTGACTTATTAAGCAATTAAGTTAAGTTAAGTTAAGTTAAGTAGTATTGTTATTATTTATTATGAATAATCATTTGTACTGGATAGTGATCGGAATACGTATCAGTAAATTCATCTTTCAAAACTTTAACATCAATGACATCTTTTTTAAGTTTCGGAGAAACATAAATATAATCATATCGCAATGGCGTTGATGCCTGATCATAAAATACTTTAGTCGGTGCGGTTGAAATAAATTGTTTGTTTTTCAGTTTTAAAGCATCAATATAACCCGCATCCAGTAAATTTTGTTGTACCGTATAACTCAATTGGCCATTAACAAGATTATCTAAGATTGGTCGTTTCTTTTGTTTATCTTTGATATCCTCCAATAATTTGCTGTTGTCATATTCCGTTTTGTCTGCTGGGGAGAATGAATTTAAATCGCCAGCAATAATCCATTTACCTTTTGGATCTGTACTGTATTTGATTGAATCAATAATCAAGTTGATCTCATCTATTCTTTTTGACGTCCAAAATGGGTTCATATGGGTTATTACAAAATGATAATTACCCACATCCGCATATAAAGCGCCATGCCATAAATTATCAACGACTTTATTTACATTCACAATTGGGTATTTTGACGTGATCGCAACAGGGAAAGAGGCGGGATCATCTGGTGCCTCTTTTAATAATACTGCATAATTGTGACCATAACTTGCCGCAAATTTTTCAAGTTTTTCACGAGTAAAAAAATTCATTTCTTGCCAAGCAATAATATCGGCATCCTGCATTTTCGCCCAATCAATAAATTTTTGTTTTCCTTCTGACTCATCCAATTTCATGCCATTATAGACATTATAACTAATGATTTTTAAATCTTTTGCCTCCTCAAGTGAAGCAAAAGCCATCGAAGAACTAAGAATTACAGCTCCGATAATAGCGGCTAATTTTAATTTAGTTTTACCCATACGATATTCCTTTCATTTATTCTTTTGATAAATATTATCTAGAATGAATAATAAATAAATCTTTTTTTATAATTTGTGTGATATAGCTCAATAATTTTATTTCAATTTTGCATGATTGGTTGTTTTAATGGAACTTTAGTTAAGGCATTAAATTACAAAATACCTTATGAAGTAAAAAATGACTAAACATTTTTATCGTTATATAAGATTAAATAAGAGTAAAAAATACGGGCATAAAATTAAACTGATTTTATGCCCACTTAGTAAGTTCTTATGAAGCGTTATTAGGTATTTAATAATCGCTTTGGTTTGTTAGGTAAAGATTCACCTATTCGGTAACAAAGAAATTTATTTGTCTCAAATCATCCATTGCGTCTTCAATTTCTCTGGTCGTGAATTGGTAAGTATTTTGCGGGTCTTGACCAGAACATAGTGAATGTTTTTTCTTGAACGTTTCGTGTGAAGTCAACTGTTTATAAGTATTACCTGATTCACTGCCCTTAGTGGTAAAAAATTTATTCCAATCTTTAAGCTGTGATTCCAGAAACTCGCGTCCTTCTTTACATTCAATTTTGTCTAAATCAAGGGTTGGTAATACATGTTTCTTGATTTCAGAAAATTTTTTAGGCGTGTAAGGAAGACTCACTTTTTCATCGATATCTTCTGAATTTATGGTATCAAGAAAATCATCTTCGCGGTACATTTTACGCTTTTGTGCTTGATATTGGTTTTCACCTCGAACCGTCACGGAATCAGGCAGTTCTTCATCGACTGAATAATCCCAAGAATTACTATTTTTTTCGATAAATACATCATTAAAAATTTGTACTGGTAATTCCATCTCTGCAGGTACGCCGTTTACGGAAACTGGAATAAGTTTAAGGTAAGGCTTGATCAATTGATCATAGACTTCATCACTGTTGGTATAGTAGGTTGTTAACAAAATATAGTTACTTTGTGTTGGATTAATAAATCCAGTATTGTTTGATATTGCAGGTTTTGCCATGAAAGTAAGTGAATCACCATTATATGTTAGAGTGTGTTTGCCATACTCAAAGGCATATTTAATGCCTGATTTTGCAGGAATGGTGAGTTCTTTGTCGTCGATAGTGACTTTTATTTCGTTTGCAGTAGGATTATCAATCCATCGGTCAACAGAACTATTGCTAAAAGTAGAGTCGAAACAGCCAACTAAAGTTAAACTACAAATAAGAGTTAAAGTAGATTTAATTTTTTTCATCGCATTATTTTGTTAAGATTGTTAAAAGATAATGTAAATTATAACACAATTACTTACAAAGTTATAATGTTACTTAATGGTTTTAGCAAATAAAAATCAAAAAATTTATCATATTATTATTTGATTGTTAATTGATTGCTTGTCTTCAATTTTTTCATCTTTTTATATAACACATTTTTAAAAATTTAATGAGTAATCATTACATATTATAAAAGAAGAAAGGTAAGAAAAATATTCAGGCATAATACTATTACAAATAATATTATGCCTATTTATGACGAGTGGATTAAGAATATCGTTTAGACAATTTCTAAATTGTCAGTGCATTATGATTTAATTACAAAAAAGTGCACATCACGAATATCACGAATAGCATTAGTAATTTCAGTCAATGCTTTATCATAGGTACAGTCTGGATCAGTTTCAGGATTACACAATTTTCTTGATTCATAATTTTTATGACTTGCGTCATTAGACGTCAATTTATTATAAGTACTTGCAAAATCTCCACCTTTCAGCGTGAATAAATGATGCCAGTCATTTAATAATTCTTTCATGTACGTTTGACCGGCTTCACATTTTATGGCTGTTAAATCAATATTTGGAAAGACATGTTTGGTAGTTTCGTTGAACTTTTTGGGTTGATAAGAGAAACTGATCGCTTCTTCTACCCCATCATTTTTCAAATAATCAATAAAATCCCCTTCTCGAAACAGTTTTCTTTTGTCATCGTAATAATACGAGCCTTTAGGTAAATTTAGCTCTTCAAATAACTCTTCAGGAAAAGGTTCATCAAACGAATAATCCCACTTAGTATCCATTCTATCGATGAATACATCATTAATCTCGACAGTTGGAAGTTCTATTTCTGCTTCTTCACCATTGACAATTATAGGTAATTTTTTTATCACTCTTTGTGAAAGTTTGTCATACTCTTCCTGACTTATATTTGAAGTTGAATATACGACAGTATAAATAAAATAGTTACTTTGGGTAGGATTAATAAAGCTTGCCATTCCAAATTTAGCGGGTTTAACAATGAAGTTTAGTGAATCATCGTTATACGTTAAAGTATGTTTGCCATAATCAAATTTATATTGTATGCCTGATTGTGCAGGAATCGTTAATTCATTACCATCAATAGTCAATTTAATTTCATTAGCCGTCGGATTATCTATCCAACGATCGAGTGAACTACTTTCAAAGCAGCCCACCAAGCTCAAACTGCAAGTAACAAGTAAAGTATATTTTATTTTTTTCATCGTATTAAAATTTTGAAATTATTATTAATGTGGGCAAATTTTATCATTAATATTAATAAAGACCTACTTCAAATCACTGTTTATCTAATTCGTTACAGAGATAACTAACTGGATATAATCATTATGCTATAAATATATACAATAACTGATTAAGTAAATATTTTGCTATTAATAATAACGTTATCCCTGCAAAAAATTTCAATAATTTAATCTACTGTTGAGGCCAGATGAATCGACCTTTAGCATCAGGATCTTCGTTAATAAATCTTTTTAAAACATCAGACTGATAAAGCGTTTTAACCTCTTTAGCCCATGCCGTATTTAAATTCTCTTTTTTTACAACGACCATTAACTCCAAATTAGGGGATAATTGTTCTTGAAATAAAACATTATCAGCGGGTATCTTACTTAACCATGCTACACCTCCTGGCATAATGGCATAATCCACTTCACCTAACGTTCTGGGTATGATTTCTGATAATAATAATCTAAATTTTAAGTCATACTTATTTTCAGCAATGTCATTAATATTTGCCGTACCCGATTTTGTGTCTGGTTTAAGTGTGATCCAATTTAATTTTTGCAACAATAAGAGTGCTCTAGCGGTATTAGAGGGATCATTAGGAATAGCAATTATTTGATTTGGGGCAATCTCATTAACAGACCTGTGGGACTGTGAAAACAGCGCAGCCGAAATAGATGGAATATGGACTAATGATACTAAGTCGTTATTCGTTTCTTTATTATAAACATCTAAATAGGCTTGATGCTGAGCTGCATTCATATCAATACTACCTTCAACTAACGCTGTATTCGAATCTCTTAAAGAACTAAAATTAACCAGTTTTACCGTGTAACCTTTTCGTTCTAATTCTGGTTTTACCACTCGCTCCATTAAAATATTATGCATACTCGGCGGTAAACCAACAACAATCTCTTTTTTGTCAGTTTTATTGGCTTGTTCTGGATTTGATTTTTGCTCACAACCAAACAAAAATAGACCACTTAACATTAAAATGGTTAAAGTAAAAATCCTTCGCATCATTAATCCTTAAATTTGAGTATGTTAGATGTACTAATACTGTATTTATTATTCTTACCACTAACATTATAGTGACTAACGCAGCAATCGTTTAATACAAAAAATTTATATCTTTATGCGAATTGGCTATATGCGAACAAAATTTAATAGAAAATAGTTAAGTTTGAAGAAACTCGAAATAGTACTGAGATAAATGATCACTCTTTCAAATCAGTAGGACATAAGATGAGTAATTTTCGTAACAAAATTAAAAATTAATTATTTCATTTTGTTATAGAATTGCTGGTAAATTTTTCTAAATTGAATTTGATGGCTTGATATCAAGTTAAAATTTAACCGATATTGATTTAATTAAAAGTAAGATAGAGTTAAACCTTAAGGCTATTCTCAAGCTTTTTGACAATTACCCCTAAAATGATATCAAACCTTTTTAAGGGTAATAATTTCAATCACTCAATTCGAGTTATAAAGCGCCCATAATACGATGTGGTATGTAAAGTTCCTCAAGATAAGTAACATCTTCTTGCGTTAATTTAACCTTCAATGCCCCTACTGCATCGTCAAGATATTGCGTTTTAGTTGCACCAATGATAGGTGAAGCAACCCCTTTAGCAAACTGCCATGCTAAAGCCACTTGTGTCATAGTTACATTATATTTTTCGGCAATTTCATGAACTCTTTTTACAATATTGGCATCGGTATTTTGGGTACCGTCGTATTTAGAGATAGCGACCTTATCAGTTTTACTGCGTAATGTGTCAGCTTTCCACTCTAAACGAGACAATCTGCCTGCCGCTAAAGGGCTATATGGCGTTAATGAAACATTAAATTGCTTGCAAACAGGAATGAGCTCACGTTCATCTTCCCGATACAATAAATTATAATGATTTTGCATCGATACAAACTGTGTCCAGTGGTTTTGCTGAGCAGCTAATTGCATATTATGAAATTGATAACCATACATCGCTGACGCACCTAATGCACGGACTTTTCCTGCTTTCACCAGATTATGCAACGCTTCCATTGTTTCGTCTATCGGCGTGCTATAGTCAAAACGGTGAATAATATATAAATCCACATAATCAGTGCCAAGGCGTTTAAGTGATCCATTGATCTCTGTCTCGATCGCTTTTTTGGAAAGATGACCTTCATTAAAATAAACTTTGGTTGCAATCACAACTTTATCACGGGCAATGTTTCTTTTAATTGCTCGTCCTACATATTCTTCACTGGTACCAGCCGAATAAGTATTCGCGGTATCAATAAAATTAATCCCTAAATCAAGAGCGTGTTTGATAATCGCTTCACTTTGATCAGGATCAAGTGTCCATGCATGCATTTGACTAGCTGGATCGCCAAAACTCATACATCCTAAACAAAATCGCGACACTTCAATGTTCGACGTGCCAAGTTTAATGTAATCCATAACTTCCTCCTTTCTAGCTGCTAAATTGACTTAGGTAAACGATTGCTTCAAAAAAACGATCACAATGTTTTTATAAACTGATTTTAAACAGTAATTTTATTGAGATAAACAGGGTATTGATTTATAGTATGATGAATAAAATTCATTAATCCAACCCAATATGTATAACTTTAATGAACTAAATTACTTTATAACGATAGCCCAAGCGGGCAGTTTTGCAAAAGCGGCCAAGTCTTTACAAATTTCTCCCTCGGCACTGAGTCATAGTATGCGTAATTTAGAGAGCCGTCTTGATTTACGATTATTTAATCGTACCACCCGCAGTATGTCATTAACCGAAGCAGGCGAACAGTTATTTAAGCAAGTTGCCCCCTTATTCAAATCGATTAATGACGAAGTTCATGCCTTAGCAAATTTTCTTGAAACGCCGTCGGGAACAATCAGAATTAATTCGACAAGTCTTGCGGTAGAAATGATTCTTTATCCTAAATTGCGCGATTTTTTAACTCAATATCCTCAAATAAAAGTTGAAATTCAAGCCGACAATAATTGGGTCGATATTGTTGAACAAGGTTTTGATATGGGCTGCCGTATTGGTGACGATCTCGCTAAAGATATGGTTGCAATAAAAATATCAGAGCCGTTAAAAATGGCATTGGTTGCCAGCCCAGATTATTTAAAAAATACCACAAAACCCAAGCATATTAATGACTTAGATCATCATAAATTAATAGGATTAAGAATCTCTTCTCATCATGGTGCAGAATTATCATGGGAATTTAACGATAATGGTAATACTCTAATTTATCATCCTTCATCACAATTAATTTTTAATAATCATCTCCGTAAACAGGCAGCATTAGACGGTTTAGGTATTACTTGGGTGGGTCGGTTAGAAGTAGAAGAAGAATTAGCAAAAGGAACATTAGTTGAATTATTAGCCGATTTTGCCATGACCTATGAACCATTTTATATCTATTACCCAAGCCGAAAAGGTCATTCAAATGTATTTAAATTGATTTTAGAAGCGTTGAAATACTAATTCATTCAAGTTGAACAAAGAATATACTGTTTTACTTAACTCTATTTTTTTCTGAACTCTAAGCAAAAACTGACACTTTTTGACAAATACCCTTTTATCGATTCCGAATAGTTCATTTTATTCAATCCAATAAACAGTCAATAAAGTTTAATTAATCATAAATAGATAAACAAATATTAAATAATAAACTCAATTAAATTTAATAATTAACATCAAACTTGTAAAAATTATTCAGGAGTCTATACCATTTCATTTTTTATAAAATTCTGGCAAATAGTCAATAAGGTTTGATTAATCATAAATAGATAAACGCATGTTGAATAATAAATTCAATTATATTAACTATTTAACACCAAGTCTGTAAAAATTATTCAGGAGTCTATACCGTTTCATTTTCTATAAAATTCTGGCAAATAGTCAATAAGGTTTGATTAATTATAAATAGATAAACGCATATTGAATAATAAATCCAATTATATTAACTATTTAACACCAAGTCTGTAAAAATTATTCAGGAGTCTATACCGTTTCATTTTCTATAAAATTCTGGCAAACAGTCAATAAGGTTTAATTATTTATAAATAGATAAACGAATGTTAAATAATAAATCCAATTATATTAAATAATTAACATCAAATCCGTAAAAATTATTCAGGAGTCTATACCGTTTTATTTTCTATAAAATTCTGGCAAACAGTCAATAAAGTTTAACCATTCATAAATAGATAAACGAATGTGAAATGATAAATCCAATTATATTAAATAATTAACATTATACCTGTAAAAATTATTCAGGAGTCTATACCGTTTCATTTTTTATAAAATTCTAACAAACAGTCAATAAGGTTTGATTAATCATAAATAGATAAACGCATGTTGAATAATAAATTCAATTATATTAACTATTTAACACCAAGTCTGTAAAAATTATTCAGGAGTCTATACCGTTTCATTTTTTATAAAATTTCGATAGACAGTCAATAAAGTTTAATCATTCATAAAGAAATAGGCGAATGTAAAATGATAAATCTGATTAATTCAATAATTAACATTAAACCTATAAAAAATTATTGATGAATGTGATGCATCTCTTATCGTTTAACATTATAGTTAATAGGCTATCGTCCTATTTTCCAAACTCTCTCCAACTCAAGTAAAAACTTATAAGAACAAGTCGGATTAAAAATTAGATCTGACTAAAGTCAAATTTTTGATAATTAGCACGTTTAATAAGCGATCGTTTTCCTCTCAATGGTACTAAGGATTGATTGTTCGTTTACATCATTTAAATCAAATTTTAGATTTTACGACTTTTATTAATTATTTTGTACTCAATTTATATCAAGTAATTGTGACCTAAAATCGATTTTTTACTGAAACACATGCATGACCTGAAACTTTTTTACAAGAAAAATGCATCATTTTAAATCAATTTATTATGACTGCTGTAATTATAGTCTATTAAGCCTTGACGATTAATAAAGCCAATGCTACTATTTGCCACCTGTTGAGACAGAGCACTACGGCGCGTTGGCAGAGTGGCCATGCTGCGGATTGCAAATCCGTCTACCTCGGTTCGACTCCGGGACGCGCCTCCATAAACTTCTCAAAATAACACACATTAACTCCACTTCTCTTCAAGTTATCGTTTATTTTCCCTATTCAAAATTAATAATAAACCGAATAAATCTTAGATAAGTACTTAATCATTTCTGTTATTTTAACTATCATTATTTTAAATAATTGTTCAAATAATTAAATTAAGATTGATGATTGCTTTCTTTGTGTGCAATTTAAAATATTTTTCAATTTTTGAACTTATTTACTATACTGACGTTCAGGTATTTCAATTTCGAGGTGAGCATGATTAATTTGAAACTCAGGGAAGTAAAAAATGACCTGTCGGTAAAAGAATTAGAAGTTGCGCAGTACATTATAACCCACTCTCAATCAGTAAAAAATATGAGTATTCAAACATTAGCTAAGCTTAATTATGTTAGTACTAGTACAATTTTAAGATTATGCAATAAACTCGGTTATAGTGGATTTAGCGATTTTAAAGTTGATCTTATTTCATCGTCACCACAAAAATTTAGTACCGATATCTTACAAGATGATATTAACCTTAATGATACCTTGCAAGATGTGAATAGAAAAGTTCAGGCTATGGAAAAATCCTCTATCGACGATACCCATTCAATCGTAAACCTTAACGCATTGGATAACGCCATTGATTTGATCATAGCGAGTAACAAGATCGTTATTTTTGGAGTGGGCAGTAGCGGTTTAGTTGGAAAAGAGTTGGAGTATCAACTCATTAAAATTAAAAAAGATGTTAATTGCCATTTTGATTCGCATATCAGTCGAAGTATTGTTAGCACGCTCGGTAAAAATGATTTGATCATTATTATTTCACATTCAGGTGAAACGCCAGAATGTGTGGAGCTATTAAAACTTGCCGAAAGTTTAAAAGTTCCCTCTATTGCAATCACAAAAATGGGGCAAAGTCAGATATCTTTATTAGCAAACATTGTGTTACATACTACCTCGATGGAGCATGCTTCACGACTGATTCCAATTCGTTCTAAAATTTCGCAAATATCGGTTATGAATATGTTACTGACCAATTTATTCATCCGAAAATATGATAAACATTTGCTTGAGCAGACTCAAAGTCGTGAAAAACGTAAATATCCCCATCATAAATAATGTCTCAAAGGATATTTTCATAATTTTTATTAAAGATATATTAATGATTTTTAATCATTAGTCTTTAATGTTATCGTATTTTTCTTCTCACTAAATTGTTTAAACCATTCATATTATTAATACAATATTATGTTATTTAATGACTTTTTAAATTAAACATGATCCAGTTCACAAATTCCTAAAAATCTAAAAAAAAAAGATGACTTAATTTTCACTTAGATGTAATTTTATTACTAAATAATTTTTAATTTAAAGTAACATTATTACATTTAGTGATAATCTAGTTTGATAAAGGAAATTGAAAATGGAACGACAATTACCCATTATTTTAGCCAGTCATGGGCCTTTTGCTCAAGGTGCGCTTGAGTGTGCCCAAATGCTTATGGGGCAACAACAAGATATCAAAGTAATATCGGTCTTAGTTGATAGCAATATTGATAATCTACGTCAGCAGATGTCTGAAAGTTATCAGAGTCTGAATAAAGGTGACGGTGTCATTATTCTCGTTGATATTATGGGCGGTACACCGTGTAATCTTGCCGGTGAATTATTAATACAATATGGTGATGTATTGCTATTTAGTGGGTTTAATATTCCTGTATTGCTTGAAGTTTTAAATAATAGAGAAGGATCACTTAACGACGTTAAAGCTGCCATTGAAGAAATTTTTCCGCAAAGCTGTGTTGACGTTGCACAAGTACTAAATTCTCAACGTGAACAATCTACTGATTTGTAAGGAGAACAATATGCCAATTAATGTAGCTAGAATTGACGATCGTCTTATTCATGGACAAGTTATCACCACTTGGGTAAAAAATTATAATATTGAGCAAGTCCTAGTAATTAACGATAAAGTTGCCAACGATAAAGTTCAACAATCAGTATTAACCATGTCTGCCCCACCAGAATTAAAAGTCTTAGTATTTGGCGTTCAACAATTTATTGAAATCCTCAAAAAAACACCTATCAAAAAACGCACAATGTTGTTATTTACCAACAGTATTGATGTCGATGCGCTGGTATCAGGAGGACTAGAGATTGAAAAACTCAACGTTGGAGGAATGCGCATGCAAGAAGGACGTCATCAATTATCACGGGCTGTTTCTGTCACGCCTGAAGAAGAACAAGCATTCAAAAATCTGATTGAAAAAAATGTGATTGTTGAGGTTCAAATGGTTCCCAAAGATCCTGTTGTTTTACTCAAAACACTGATTAATTGATCTTAATTAACTATTTATTAATTATATTTGGAGGTTAACCTATGTTAACACAGGCTATTCTTGTCGCCATTTGGGCGGGAATCTGTTCATTAGATGATGTTGGTCCACAAATGTTACGTAGACCATTATTAACAGGAACTATAGCTGGCATTATTATGGGCGATCTGGTTCAAGGACTTGCAATCAGTGCCACTCTTGAGCTTATGTGGATGGGTATTGGTAATGTGGGTGCCTATTCCGCACCTGATATTGTTGCAGGTTCAATAATTGGTGTTTCGCTCGGCATTGCTACTCAAGGTGGAATTGCTGCGGGTGTCGCATTAGCACTTCCTGTTTCAATACTTTGCCAGCAGTTATTAATTGTTTGGCGATCTTTTGCTTGTTTTCTAAATCCATTGGCAGAAAAAAGTATTCAAAATGGTAGTTATAAGGGACTGGTAAAAGTTCATTACTTTTCTACACCGGTTTGGTTCCTGATTCGTGCTGTACCTTGTTTCTTAGCAATCTATTTTGGTAGTGATTTAATCAAAACCATTTTAGATGCGATTCCGAAAGATATCATTACAGGTATGGGCGTTGCGTCAAAATTAATTCCTGCTGTGGGTATCTGTATTTTATTACTCATGCTCTTAAAAGGCACCATGTGGTTTTTCTTTCTACTTGGTTTTGTACTAACCAGTTATCTTGATTTGCCAATTATCCCAATTACTTTCATTGCACTGGCGTTTGCGGTTTTATATGACATGGCGTTTATGGCTGGTAAAAAGAATGAAAATTCAAGTAGTAACACAGAGAATAAATCTACAGTAAATAATAGTGTAGTTGAAGAGGAGTATGATCTATGAATAACGAAAAGAAAATTACCAAAAAGGATCTCAATAGTGTCTTTTGGCGTATACAAACCATACCTTTTTCTTTTAATTATGAAAAATTACAAACCATCGGTTTTGCACATTGCATGATCCCCATTTTAGATCGACTTTATAAAGATGCGGATGAAGAGACGCGCATCCGTGCAATGAAACGTCACTTTGAATTTTTTAATACCCAAGTTAACGCTGGTGCATTGATATTAGGTGTTACAGCTGCAATGGAAGAAAAAACCACAGAAGAAGAAAAAGATGCGGTAATTTCGTTAAAAGCGGGGTTGATGGGACCTTTTGCCGGATTGGGCGATAGCTTATTAAAATTCACTTGGATGCCAATTTGTGGCAGTATCGGCGCGGCTTTTGCTTTACAAGGTAATGTGATTGGACCGATATTGATGTTCTTTATTTATAATTTAGTCAATATACTGAGCAAATATTTCTTTGTTCATTATGGCTACAATAAAGGGGTTGATCTTATTGAACAATCTAAAAATTCAAATATTATTCAGAGAATTAGCAATTTAGCCAATGTGGTGGGGGTTATGGTGCTCGGCTCCCTCATAGCCACGACCGTTAAAGTTTCAACGCCCCTGTTAATAGAAGTTGGTGAACAGTCAATCAAAGTACAAGATATGTTTGATAAAGTCATGCCGAATTTATTAACTATTCTTTTTGCTTTAGGTGTGTTTTATTTAGTCAAAAAATTCCAAGGAAAATACACTGTTTCACTAATTATAACGGTAATGGTGATTGGAGTAATTCTTTCAATGTTGGGTATACTAAATTAATTAGGTAAATAACGATGGAAAAACAAAATAAAGAAGCTGTATCAGCGGTACGTAATAATCAAGGACAGATTGTCATATCATTTGATTCATTAGATCAACAATCCGTTGATCTTTATTGGACTCAAGAGGCTAATGCTCATACCCAAACTAAAACATTGATTGGCAAAAATGTACAAAGTCCGGTGATTTTTGATGATCCGTTACAAGCTAAAAAACGTATTTATTTCATTTTAGAAAAGGAAGGCAAATCACCCTTAATATTTGGTGAAAGAACGTTACCAATAACAGGTTTGAATAATTTCCGAGATTTTGGTGGTTATGTTGCTGCTAACGGTAAACGTGTAAAATGGGGACAATTATACCGTTCCAATCACCTTCATGGTTTAAAACCCGATGCACAACAATATATTACTGCATTAAATATTAAAACAATTATTGATTATCGCAGTGCTAACGAAATTAAAACCAGTCCTAATTCATCCATTGGGGAAAAACAGACATTTCATTTAGATGCATCAGCTCAAACGGCGGAACTTGCAGCTCAATTTGCAGCCGACCCAAGCAATGAAGATCAAGCATTGATTGAAAGTGTACTAAGAGATATCCCTCGAGAATTAGTTAATGGTGAAGGCATACAAGTGCTTGAACAATATCGTAACTTTGTGTTAAGTGAAAAATCTAAAAATGCTTATCGACAAATGTTAAAGGCTGTTTTAGATGCCGACAACAGTCCAAGTCTTCAACATTGTCGTGGAGGTAAAGATAGAACAGGATATGGTGTATTATTGATCCAAATTATGTTAGGCGTATCAGAATCCGATATTATTTATGATTATATGCTGACTCATGAAAATCGTTTAGAGCGAAATAAAATCAAAATGGCAGCCTATCGTAAGATTACCGATGATGAAGATGTACTCGGTTATTTATTGAGTTTAATCGATACCCGTGTCAGTTTTATGATGGAAATTCTTGATACAATGAAAAAAGTGGCTGGCTCACCAGTAAATTACATTAAGCAAGAGTTAGGTTTTACAGATCAAGATTTTAAAACCATGCAAGATCTTTATTTAGAATAATAAGTTATTGCCATCATTCTTTTAAAAGCGCAAATAATGAAGTGACCCCATAAAGTTGGACACTTTTATTAAGCGGCTTGTAAGGCCTGATTTCGATATTCAACCGGAGTCAGACCTTTTAATTTGGCTTTAATCCGTTTGGTGTTGTAGTATTCTATATATTCTTCTATTTTTTCAATCAATTCATCTGCATCATAGTGAGTAATGCTTGGATCGGATGCTTCATAATAAACTTATCAAACCGTTTAACCTGACTACGGCATGAATACCCTGTTGTTAAACATCGTTCTTTAGGATAGTTAGCCAATGCTTGTTGCCAAGATAACTCGTATAATTGTTTTGATGCTGTAAGATTATTAACTTCATGTCCATAAGTGCCCGCCATACCACAACACCCTACTCGGATTGGTCGTAAATCAGTACCAAACTGTTTAAAAATCTGTTGCCACTGTTGATTACTGGCGGGTAATTGTGTCGTTTCGCTACAATGCCCTAGCAAATACCATTTTTCTCTATCGGTTGTTTTTAATTGTGTGCTGTTTGGCAAGTGGTCAGCAATATTAGTTAACCATTCATGTGAAAGCAATACTTTAAAATCACTGACTTTATCTTGAAGTATAAGTCTATATTCATCTCGATAGCAAAGTACCAAAGCAGGATCTACACCAACCATGGGGATACCCAATTGAGCAATTTGTGATAATAGTTGTGCAGCTGTTTGCGCCGTCTTGGCGAATTGTTTTAAAAAACCTTTTATATGTTGAGCTTTACCGTTGGGGACAAATGGTAAAACGACGGGTTTATATCCTAACGTTTCGATCAGGCAGACAAAATCATAGACCACTTTTGCATCATAATAGCTCGTAAATGGATCTTGAACGACAAGTACATACTTAGCGCGCTCCTCTTGTGAAAATTTCTGTAGTTGTTCAAGTTTGATATTTGCAGTGTTATGACCAATCAATTGTTTTTTTAATGTTGGCACAGACAACATAGGTAAACTGGCCATACCCACGGTTTTATTAGTCACATATTCTGTAACGGGCATCTTCATAAAAAAATTAAAAAAGCGTGGTGCTTTTGCCATTAAAGGCAGGTATGACTCAATATTTCCCACCAAGTAATCGCGCACAGGTCTTAAATAACGGGTGTGATATAACTGTAAAAAACGCGCTTTGAAATCAGGTACATCGATCTTAATCGGACATTGTGTTGAACACGCTTTACATGACAAACAATGATTCATTGAATCTTTTACATCATGTGAAAAGTCATATTCTCCAAATTTTGCTTTAACGGTGTTGGCTATTTTTTTAGCAAATGCAACTAACGAACTGTGTTTTGTTGTTAATAACGAATTAAGTTCTTGTTCTGTCATACCTAATTTAACCATTAAACGTAGCCATTCGCGCACTAAGGTTGCTCGGCCTTTTGGCGAATAAACTCGATTACCTGATAACTTCATCGATGGACACATGGGACTATTCACATCAAAATTGAAACAGAGACCATTACCATTACATTCTGTTGCTCCGTGAAAAACTTCTTTAACACTTAATGGAATTTGGCGATCATAAAAGCCCCGTGTGGTAGAATCGACGGTTAACATGCCCTCATCAACACCTAAAGGTGGGCAAATTTTTCCTGGATTTAAACGATTATGGGGATCAAAAGCAGTTTTAATTGTTCTTAAACCTTGATATAACTCTTCACCAAAAAAAGCAGGACTGTATTCACTACGAAACCCTTTACCATGTTCACCCCATAGTAATCCGCCATATTTAGCAGTTAAAGCGACAACTTGATCAGAAATAGTTTTCATCAGTTTTTCTTGTTCAGGAACGCACATATCCAGAGCTGGGCGAACATGCAATACTCCTGAATCAACATGGCCAAACATACCATAAGACAAATGATGACTATCAAGCAAAGCACGAAATTCAGCGATATATTCCGCTAAATGCTGCGGAGGCACGCATGTATCTTCAACAAAAGGAATTGGTTTACGCATTCCTTTAGCATTACCAAGTAATCCCACCGCTTTTTTTCGCATTGCATAGATCTTCTCAATTTCATCTAAGTTTTCACATGTTTGATAACCTATGATACCTAAGGAATGATTTATCATGAGTTTGTCAATTTGCTTACTTAAGTTATCGAGTTTACCTTTAGTCAACTCATAATCATTACCTGCAAACTCAACAATATTGATACCTTGCATATCATGCCCGATAACATCGGTAATTAATTCTTTAATTGATTGCCAGATAATATCTTCTTTAGCCAGTCCTAAAACTTTTGAATCCACTGTTTCAACAGACAATGCTTCAGCATTTACTAAAAAGGGGGCATTACTTAATGCGGATTGAAAAGAGTCGTATTTAATATTCATTAAAAAACGATATTTTGGTTTGGGGATGATATTTAATTTAGCTTCGGTAATAAAGGCTAATGAACCCTCACTACCAGTAAGAATGCGTGTTAAGTCAAATTCGGTTAAATTATCATTGAAGACATTTTTCAGATCATAACCAGTTAAAAAGCGATTTAATTTTGGGAATTTATTTAAAATGAGTTGGCGATGATTTTTACAATATTCATATACCGTGCGGTAAATCATTGAATCATTAGCCAGATTCTCAACTTCTGTAATACTTTTTTTGTTTGTTTCAAGGATCTCACCATTAATTAATACGGCTTTAACGCTTAAAACATGATTGGATGTTTTTCCATAAACCATCGAGCCTTGTCCTGAGGCATCGGTATTTATCATTCCACCAATCGTAGCTCGATTACTGGTAGATAATTCGGGTGCAAAAAAGTAATCGTACTGTTTTAAATATTCATTAAGTTGATCTTTAATCACCCCTGCTTGGACTTTTACCCAACCCTCTTCAATATTGACCTCTAAAATTCGATTCATATAACGAGAAAGATCAACTACGATACCCCTATTTAAAGATTGTCCATTTGTTCCGGTACCACCCCCTCGTGGTGTAAACTTTAAAGTTTGAAAGGGGTCTTGATTGGCTAAATGCGTTATTAATTGAACATCCTCAGTTGAACGAGGAAATAATATCGCTTGTGGCATTAATTGATAAATACTGTTATCCGTTGCCATAGTCAAACACGAAGCATAATCGCTTGCTATATCACCGGTAAAGCCAGATTCTTTGAGAGCAATTAAATATGTTTTTGTAACCTCATCAAGTTGAGGCGAGTTTGATAGTCTAGGGATCATAATGAATCTAGTTAATAATAAATCTTATACTTAGTGTAATCCAAGTATCAAGCGCGGTCAAAGTTTATTCAATTAATATTCAATGAGTTGTCATGTTATTTCGCTTTTAAAAAATGCCTCAATTTAAGATTGGATAATGATAGATCCAAGTGATATCAGGATGATTGGCAAAAGCACTCGGGAATAGATAATCACCGCTAAAGAAAGGAAATTGGGTATACTGCCATTGAACTGTAAAGTCTGGCTGGTACTTTATAATCGCGTCATACAGCAATGTTGTACAATATAAATGAGGTTCCTCGCGAGAAGCTAAAACAAAAGCTTGTCCTTGTTTAGTCAAAAGCTCATTAGCGATTTGCTGGTTTTGAATTTCAGATAAAAAATTGGGTCTTGCTATCGCATATTTTTCAGCGAGTTCTGGTGTGATAAATTCATCAAAACTTGAAATAATGACCTGATTAGGGTAATTCTCATCATCACTAGTAGTGGCATGAATAATTTTGATATCTGGGTTGATTGATACCACCATCCCAATATGGGAAAATTTACCTCCACTAAATTGATGAGCAATTAGACTATCTACTTGTACGCCTTTTCTAAAAATCCAATCTCCGACTTTGATGTTATAAGATAAATTATCATGTTGATGCGTAAATTGCTCCCTTTCATCAGCCCAAACTAAATTGAGTAATAGAATAAAAATAATAGGAATAAAACGATAAACTTTCATTAAAGTAATTTCCAAAATATAAAAGGGCAAAACTATTTTGCCCTTTTATTATCAATTATATCAATCAATATATACTATCTATTTAAATTTTAAATGCTACTAGCCATTTACCATTAACTTTTATAACAGTTGTTGCACCATGTACTTCATCTTTAGTACCATCTTTGAAATAAGTAGTAGCTAGAACTTTTGCTTCTGTTTTTTCTTCATTGGTATAGTTAACAAGAGTACATTCAATTTTATCAACCCCACCATGCTTTTTGCCAAGCTCAGCAGCTTCATCGACAGCCATTTTCATTTTGCTTTTTACCATACCTTCCATTAACATCATATCAGAAGAATTCTTCTCTTCAGGAAAGTAAAGCAAACTAGTAACTTTATCAAGATCGCCTTTATACATAGCAGACATAAATTCTTTGGCAGCGCCTTCCGGTCCATCTTCTTGCGAAGAGCATGCTGTTATCATAAGTGCTAATAAAAAAACACTAAAAAATTTCACAAATAATTTCATTTTTATTTCCAATCGTGTTGTTATAAATTCATGTAATAGCTTACTTTCTCTTCAATAGAGATATCAAAAAGAAAGCGTTAGAATAATACTATGTATAAAAATATTTGCAAGCTAACTTTTATACAAATTCAATTTTATTAAATAAATTTCAATAGGATATCTTGCCATTGCTGTTCTAAATTGGCTTCTATGACAATGGGTTTATGACTGATTGGATGGGTGATTTGTAACTTACTGGCATGCAACATCAGTCGCTTTATCGAGAAAAATTCGGCAAAAGCACGGTTTTGATGTAAATCGCCATGTTTACTGTCGCCCAAAATAGGATGGAAAATGTGTTTCATATGACGGCGTAATTGATGTTTACGGCCCGTTTTAGGTTTTAATTCAACAAAACTGTATCGAGCAGTATCAAATTTGCCCACTTTTATTGGAACTTCAATTTTACTAATTCCTCGATAAGCCGTTACTGCTTCTTGAGCGGGTTTATTGGTGTCTGCAAATTTATCCGCAATTTTGTCGAGTTCTTCCACTAATGGATAATCAATAATAGCTTCACCTTCAACATAACCTCGCACAATGGCATGATATGTTTTTTCAATTTGCTTTGTTGCAAATTGTTCAGACATTAAACGAGCAATTTCACTTGATAGTGCAAAGAGTAATACACCAGAAGTAGGCCTATCAAGCCTATGTACAGGAAACACATGTTGACCAATTTGGTCACGCAATGTTTGCATAACCACTACTGTTTCATGCTTATCTAACCAACTGCGATGCACAAGCCAACCACTTGGCTTGTTTATCGCAATTAAGTCATTATCTTGATATAGAATTTCAAACACGGCGTATTAATTATAAAAACAGTTTTTCTAGTTCTGCTGCTATACTCGGACTATTATTATCACCTATGGCATAGCTGGCTTTGGCTTTGACTTCTTCATCGGCATTACCCATCGCAATTCCTAATCCCGCAAGAGATAACATACTAATATCGTTATAGCTATCACCAAAAGCAACAATTTCGCTTAGATCGATGTTCTCAAGCGCAGCCCAATGACTTAAACCATTACCTTTTGTATTGCCTTTTATGGCAACATCGGCACGATTAGACCAAGACCATTCACATGAAAAACATCCCAGCGCGTCAACTGCCTTTGAAAACTCTTGTAACACTGGAATGTTGTGACTACTGGTTGCAAATTTGTATACGGCTTTCGCTTCTTCAATAACCTTTTCAAAGCTCTCTACTTTGTCGATTTCAGGTTGTAAGTAATCGGGTAATGAGTGAACCCATTTAAAAAATCCTTCAAGATGATCATCAAGCACTTCATATGTCATTACTCTATCGGTATAAATTAAAGTATGGATACCATATTGATGAACTAGGTTAAGTAGCGTTTTAGCCTGCTCTTTGGTCATTGGTTTGGCTGCTAATGATTGTTGTTTTTCAAAATTATATAAATAGGTGCCGTTACAACAGATCGCTGGTGTTGATAATTGAAGTTGATAATAATAAGGATAAATAACACTATGGTGACGACCAGATACTAATATAACTTTTACCCCTTTCGAACTGATTTTTTTGATCATTTCGGCCGTTTCAGGTAACACAAGTCGGTCAGTTGTTAATAAGGTACCATCCATATCGAACGCAACAGCTTTATACTTCATACATTTCCTCTTCTATCTTTTCTATCGAACCAGCTAAACATTTTATTGATAATTATTTAGGTAATCCATAAGGTAATCTTATGGATCACCAATTTAAAATTCAATTTTTTGGCGACCAACAAATGAGTGCGATAAAGTTGTACCATCAACCATTTCAAGCTCACCACCAACAGGTACGCCGTGGGCAATTCTTGTTGCCACAACGTTAAATTCACCACACATTTGCGCGATATAATTAGCAGTAGCATCCCCCTCAACCGTTGGATTAGTCGCTAAAATCACTTCATTAATCGCTTCTGATGCTAATTTTTTTTTCAATAAATCCAGACCGATATCGCTTGGACCAATGCCATCTAATGGTGATAGGTGACCTAACAAGACAAAATAACGTCCACTATACTGACCTGTTTGCTCAATAGCAACAATATCAGCGGGTGTTTCAACTACGCAAAGTTGTCCACTGCTTTGCCGTCGAACATTGGCACAAATTGTACAAGTTTCTTGTTCAGTAAAGGTTCGACACTCATTA
Organism: Gilliamella sp. B14448G11; assembly: GCF_016101765.1. Taxonomy (NCBI): domain Bacteria; kingdom Pseudomonadati; phylum Pseudomonadota; class Gammaproteobacteria; order Orbales; family Orbaceae; genus Gilliamella; species Gilliamella sp. B14448G11. The sequence continues at coordinate 61,635 of NZ_JACFPX010000007.1, forward strand.
CAGTGACCAATATTAATCATCGCTTCATGAAGTTCATGAGCTAATTTAATACCACCTTGTCGATTGCGTTGTAATAAATGAAAAGCCATTCTTTGTGCGGATTTGGGACCAACCCCAGGTAAACAGCGAAATGCTTCCATGAGAGAGTCTAATAATGGGCTAATTTGCATGAATCTATTTTGTTACCATCTATTTTATTTAGTATTAATGATACCTTGTTTCAAAAATCTATAAAACAAGAAATACGTTATTATTTCAATTTAATTATATTTTGTTATGAAAAACCATTGAGATAAAAATGACGAAAATAAAAAACCGTTACCAATGCTGATTAACAATAATTTCAATGTTTATTTTTGCTTTTGAAAAGCCAACTTTTCGGTTCCTCCCCTTTAAAAAGTCGCATAATATTACTACTGTGGCGAATTATAATAACACAAGAGAGCATTGTAACGGGTAAGGTCAATTCTGCTTTAAAAATCCAAACATACAACGGGGCAAAAAGAAATCCAACAATTGATGCAACGGATGAATAACCTGTTACGAATAATGCCAATAACCAAGTCAAAATAAAGCAGCCAGTAAAATCGAGACCTATTGGCATCATCATGCCTAATGCTGTTGCGACCCCTTTACCACCATGAAAGCCAAAAAAACAAGGGAAAATGTGCCCAAGGCATGCTGCAATGCCCACCATACCAAGGAAAAAAGGTGAAATACCGATCCGATAAGCAATATAAACAGGTATTGTACCTTTTAACATATCAAACACTAGTACAAGCATTGCCGGAAGCTTACCATTGATTCGTAACATATTGGTCGCTCCAGGATTATGTGAACCATACTCCAATGGATTGCGCAAATGCATCATTCGACTGACGATCAAAGCGCCAGAAAGTGAACCACAGAAATAAGCGATGATGATCATCAATAATGTTTGTAATATCAAAATGCTCTCCTTGGTTCACTTTTTTGTAATAACAATAACGTTGGTTTACATTATTGCTTATCAAGCAATGGTTTTAAATATTGACCTGTATACGATTTTTTCGATTTTGCGACCTCTTCTGGCGTACCTTCAGCAATGATTTCACCACCACCATTGCCCCCTTCTGGGCCTAAATCGACAATCCAGTCTGCCGTTTTAACCACATCTAAATTATGTTCAATCACTACGATAGTATTACCTTTATCGCGGAGTGAATGAAGTTGTGCAAGTAATTGTTTTACATCAGCGAAATGTAAACCTGTGGTCGGCTCATCTAAGATATACAAAGTGCTACCAGTATCGCGCTTAGATAGCTCTTTGGCAAGTTTTACTCGCTGAGCTTCACCGCCCGATAATGTTGTGGCAGATTGACCAATGGTAATATAAGCTAATCCTACATCAATCAATGTCTGCAATTTACGGGCAATCATTGGTACAGCATCGAAGAATTCACGACCTTCTTCAACCGTCATATTTAAAATTTCATTAATTGATTTGCCTTTATATTTAATTTCAAGCGTTTCACGATTATAGCGTGCACCATGACACTGATCACAAGGTACATAAATATCTGGTAAAAAGTGCATTTCAACTTTTATTAAACCATCACCTTGACAAGCTTCGCAGCGACCACCTTTTACATTAAAACTAAATCTTCCAGGATTGTAACCTCGAGCTCGGGCTTCGGGTACACCAGCATAAAGCTCACGAATAGAAGTAAAAAATCCCGTATAAGTAGCTGGGTTTGAACGAGGTGTGCGCCCAATAGGACTTTGATCAATTGCAATGACTTTATCAAAATAGTCCAACCCTTCAATAGCTTTATAAGGTGCTATGTCACTTTTTTCTGCACCATTGAGTTCATTTTGTGCCAATGGGTATAAAGTGTCATTAATTAATGTCGATTTACCTGATCCTGATACCCCAGTAATACAAGTAAAGAGTCCAACAGGAATATTTAATGTCACATCTTTAAGATTGTTACCCGTTGCACCAATGAGCGATAACATTTTTGTCTTATCGACTTTTGTACGATTTGCAGGGATTTCAATTTTTTGTTTCCCTGACAAATATTGACCCGTTAATGATGTTTTACTGGCCATAATTTGTTTAGGGGTACCTTGTGCAACGACCTCACCACCATGTACACCTGCACCTGGCCCGATATCAATAACATAATCTGCCGCTAAAATGGCTTCTTCATCGTGTTCAACGACAATAACGGTATTACCTAAATCACGTAAATGCGTTAATGTATCAATAAGTCGGGTATTATCTCGTTGATGTAAACCGATAGAAGGTTCATCAAGTACATACATCACTCCAACTAATCCCGCACCGATTTGGCTAGCTAGTCGGATACGTTGTGCTTCACCACCTGATAATGTTTCAGCAGAACGTGAAAGCGTTAAATAATTGAGCCCAACATTGATTAAAAACTGCAAACGGTCGTTGATCTCTTTTAAGATCTTTTCAGCTATTTGTGCTCGCTGTCCTGTTAATGATAACTTGTCAAAAAAGTCTTTTGCTTGTTGAGTACTTAAATCACTAATAGTTGGCAGATTAGTATCATTAATAAATACATGTCTTGCTGTTATACATAACCTTGAGCCATGACAACAAGGACAAGGACGATTACTGATATATTTAGCTAACTCTTCACGAATGGTTTGTGATTCAGTTTCTTTATAACGTCGCGCTAAATTATTAATAATGCCTTCAAATGGATGAACGCGTTTAACAACATCACCACGATCATTTGAATAGGTAAATTGAATTTCGGTTTTACCTGATCCATTTAATAGAATATCTTTCACTTTTTCAGGTAATTTTTCGTATGGTTGATCTATATCGAATTTATAGTGTTCAGCCAAGGATTTTAACATCTGAAAATAGTAAAAATTACGACGATCCCAACCTTTAATCGCACCTGCGGCTAACGAAACTTCAGGCATTTGAACGATGCGTTTGGCGTCAAAATATTGTTGTACACCAAGACCATCACATTCTGGGCAAGCTCCCGCTGGATTATTAAATGAGAATAATCGCGGCTCGAGTTCTGAAATACTGTAACCACAAATTGGACAAGCAAAATTAGCCGAAAACAGATGTTCTTCAGCTTGTGGATCATCCAAATTGGCAACTTTTACAATCCCATTAGTAATAGAAAGTACGGTTTCTATTGATTCCGCTAGGCGCAGTTTTAAATCATCACGAATACGAAAACGGTCAACGACCACTTCAATAGTATGCTTTTTTTGCAGTTCAAGTGTCGGCGGATCAGACAGATCATAGACATCACCATCAACCCTGACTCGAATATAACCACTCGCTGATAATTGTTCAAATAACTTAACAAATTCACCTTTACGTTCAGTTACAACGGGTGCAAGTAGCATATAACGGTTTTCAGCCGGTAATGCCATGATACTATCAACCATTTGTGATACCGTTTGAGCGGCTAACGGTAAATCATGTTTCGGGCAACGTGGTTCGCCAATTCGAGCGAAAAGCAGGCGCAAATAATCATAAATTTCGGTAATTGTTCCCACTGTTGAACGAGGATTGTGCGAAGTTGATTTTTGCTCGATCGAAATCGCTGGTGATAAACCTTCAATATGATCAACATCGGGTTTTTCCATCAATGATAAAAATTGACGTGCATAAGCCGATAATGACTCAACATAACGTCGTTGCCCTTCAGCATAGAGAGTATCAAATGCTAACGAAGATTTACCTGATCCCGAAAGACCCGTTATTACAACCAGTTTATCTCTTGGAATAGTAACATTAATATTTTTTAGATTGTGCGTTCGCGCACCACGAATATCGATATCTTTGATTGACATAGATCTCTTCTTGTGTGTTTTAAACGAAATGAATTAGAAATAAACTGTATATTATACCAGTAATAATCGATTAAATATACCACATATATAATAGAACACGTTATTGGCTATTATATACTCAAACGTATAGTTAACCTGAAACTTTTTGACAAGATTATTTGCTAAAATAAAAACGGTCTTTAGCGACCGTTTTTAGTCATTTATATTAATCAATTAGTTTTGGAGTTGCATCTAAAGGAATAATCGCACCACGATATTGAATGACCGTACCCGCAACTAAATGGCCTTGTAATGCTGATTGGGAAGGATCTCGCCCACTTAAGCGTGCACCAAGATAACCTGCACTAAATGAATCCCCTGCTGCGGTTGTATCGATAACTTTATCTTTAGCGATTTTATTAGCTGGCACCTCAAAGCGGCCTTCAGCACAATCAACAATGCAGCTATCACTACCTCGTTTGATGATGATTTCAGTTACACCAAAATTTTTAGTGCGCTCAATTACTTGCTCATAAGGCAATTTACCCCATAGCAAATCTTCATCATCAAGCGTTAAAAATGCAATATCGGTAAAACTCAGAATATCGCTGTAAACACTTCGAGCTAAATCAAGGCTGCTCCATAAACGTGGACGGAAGTTATTATCAAAAATAACCTTGCCACCATTAGCTTTAACTCTTTTTAAAAGATCTAATAATTTAAGAATACTTTCCGCATCTAAAATTGCAATACTGATACCACTCAAATAGACATAATCACATTGAGCAATCTGTTCGGCTACCTTGTCTGTTTCGGCAGTTTTTAACCAAAACTTAGCTGCTGCATCATTACGCCAGTAATAAAAAGAACGCTCACCCTGATCATCTGTGACAATTGAGTAAAGTCCTGGCATCTTATCTGACATTCTTTGTACTAAATCAGTTTTAATATGCTCTTTTTGCCAACTATCAACCATCTCTTGGCTAAAAGGATCGGTGCCTAATCCAGTTACATAGTGAATTGCAAAGTCTTTACCTTGTAATAAACGTGATAAATAGACAGAAGTATTAAGTGTATCTCCACCAAAACTGCGTGTTGTCGAATCTTGTTTCATCGACAATTCAATCATACATTCGCCAATAACAGCGATATTTAAAGTCATATTGTACCTATATCCTTGACCTAATTATAAATAATCCAATGCGATTTTAACCACAACTTTACGAACTGTTGTAATCTTATTATTGATAGTACAGAGCGGTTTGTGAACTTCGTTGGGTAAAAATACAATAAAATCGTTCGACTGTAATATTAACATGGTTTCTTCTGGGGGTGTTTCGATAAAAGCGATATCATTATCTGCTAATTTGTCGTCTAATACCTTAGTGTGGGGCGGTAAGGTGCTTACTGCCATTCCCTCTTGCCCTTCCAATACAATTTGTACATCAAGGTATTTTTTATGAAACTCAGGATTAGCCTCATGAATATGTCGCAAAGTACTATCAGACACCATAAAAAACATATTATCGCCATCAATATCATAACGTCCTACTGGCGTGTTGCTGTTAACATTATCTTTAACATATTCGATTGATTGCTTAATTTTGTTGGGTAAATATGGGATTAAATCCAAATGATTAATATTACCTAAAATCATACTCATGATCCTTTACAAATTGATGAAAACAAATAAGGCTATTTGAATTACGCATAACAAAAACTTGCCATGTTAAACTAATTAAATTGATAAAGAGTATATACTTAAGTCGGGCTTTTTTGTAGATCTTAAAACATAAAAACAGTTTATAATCTGCTAACGTTATCAGTTCTATTTCAATAAAATAAAAAAATCACCGAAAAACGATAAAATGCACATCTTATTTTAGGCTCGATGTGGTTAGTCTACGATAAGATTAACCCTATGATAGATGATAATGAACCTGTTATAAGAATTAAAATAAAAAAACTTTTTATGATTTAGGTAGATAGAGCTAAAATTGTTTTTTTATAATAAAAGAGATGAATTAACAGTATGAAATTCGGATATTAAAACAATCCATTTTTACCTAAATTTAGTATCCATTTATGTGAAAAAATTCAGATAAACCTTTAGGTTGAGTCATAATTATGAATGAATTAGAAAAACTTTGCCAAGATTTAAAAGTCCCCCTCGGTAATGGACAAGATTGGGAATATGAATTAGCGAACGAATATCGAACACCGCAATGGTTAGCTAAATATTTGTCTGTATATCTTGATAATAATTACTCAACATTTCAAAAACACATATTAATGAATTTATGTATCGATATTTGTAATGATTTATTCACCGCTGATCCTAATCAAAATCAACCTATTATTCACCAAGTATTAAATGTCCTTTATAACGATTATGCCAAGCATTGGCAACTTATTGATTATTGGGCAGCACCCGATGAACCACTAGAGGATTGCTTTGAGATAACGTCAGAAATAAGAAAACTAAGGCAAAAATATCTTGCAAATGCTCATGAATGGCTTGCTTTAAATCAGGCTCAACAAAATTTACTGATTGCGAAACAGAATTTTCGACAATGTCCTGATTTTTTTGTACAACTACAAATTGCTCTCAATTCTTCATCACAACAAACAAGCGCATTAACATTAATCCATGATGATGGATTGAATGATGATCAATTAAGCCAGTTACTATCCCCCCTTATCAATATTGTTTTAGAAGGCAATGAGGAACCGAGTGTTATTGCACATAAAATATTAGTGAAAAACAAAAATAATCAATCTATTAATCAAAAAATCGCCAATTTATTACTAATTAATTATATTGATGATCTCAATTATTACGATGAGATTATCTATCGTAGAATGACTGAATTGTTGTATGATTTAAATAATTCATTTCTGATCGAACAGTTTATAAATCGATGTAAAAACATTGATGATACAGAAGTTGCTCAAAACTATCATGTGTTTGCTGAGCAGTTAATACCACAAATTAGCACTTTGTCAGAAGATGAATTAAACCAAATCCAAAAAAGAAGTGACAATGTAACCTAACCTACAGGGCAAGCGGATTTGGCGGGTTATGTCTATTGTAGTAGTAACAATTTTATTAGGATTGGAACAGGACAACAACGAAACAAAGATATCAAACTGATTGATGCAACAGATGCCGGGCATGATTTTATTGCATATGCACACCAAGATATTTCTAAGATGCTTAAGGAAATTAGAAGATTAAAAATAGTTATTAGTAAAAATAAATTGCCACAAACATAAAACGATTTTAGAAATGCTGTAACGCTAAACGTTAAGTACGATAGATAAGTGACAATTTTGCATTCAGACAGCTGGAAAAATTAAGTCAATTTGAATAATCATCAAAAGTCCTAGTTTAAATTTAATCGATGTAATAATAAATAACATACTGATAATTTCTGTTTATGATGCTGTCCGATTTGAAGAATAGGCTTATTATGAAACTAAAGTGACTTTTCAAGATATAAACCGTTTTTCCAAAAACGATTAAAGCAAATGTTCTATAGTTATTTATCATAGATGAGTCGAAACAGTCATATTACCAATATGAAATAATTGGCTCGGTAATTTTATGAAATAAAGAGATCCAAACTGAGTAATGCACCATTTAATGAATGGTTTTATAATTTAATGTCCTGCTACTTTCGAAAAGAGATTAATGATGACCACACCAAACATAATAAATCCCATCCCTATTAAAGCAGCAAGATCTAAAGTCTGTTTCATAAAAATCCAAGCAATTAAACTAATAAGCACAATTCCGATGCCAGACCAGATCGCATAAGCAATTCCGACAGGAATAGTTTTTAATGCTAATGAAAGTACATAAAAAGAAGCGCTGTATCCAATGATAGTAATGATTGAAAAAACCAAATGAGTAAAGCCATTGGATAACTTTAATGAAGAAGTTGCAATCACTTCACAAATAATAGCTAGAAAAAGAAGAAGATATGAATTCATGCTAATACCCATAATTGTTTAAAACGATAGTCTTATTCCTAACTTTCAATAAATCAGGTTTAAAAGCTTGAATTGTTCAATTTGGTAAGCTTATAAGGTATATTATTAAAACCTGCTAGAGTTTTATATCTATATTTTTTATATCTGTATTATTTTTAAATGATAAGTAAACTAGATAGCTACTAACTCTTGAATATCACTGAATAGGATGATTTTTAATGGTGGGTTGTGAGGGGTTCGAACCCGCGACCAATTGATTAAGAGTCAACTGCTCTACCGACTGAGCTAACAACCCACTAAATTATTCTTTCTATTATATCTAACCTTTAAGATTAATGCAAGCCATAGATTTTACATAAATTTTGAGCTAAATCTCAGATTTATCAAATTAAATGTGATATTATCATAAAATTAAAGAATTTATTATTATCCAACCGATTCTTTAATTAACTTAATATGACATAAATAACAGTATGAATTGACAATTAGTTAATAAAATTAATTAAACGCCTAATTCAATAATCCTTAAATTATAGCTTATAAGATAGTATTAGGAGACAAGAAATGAAAATATCATCTGTTGCAATGCTCATTTCAATGGGATTAGCAAGTTCAATGGCTTATGCACATCAAGCGAATGAAATCATAGTCCGTGGTGGACCTGTTTATGTTCATCCAAAAGATAAAAGTGATCATGTGAAAGTTGGTGGGGCAAAAAGTGATTTAAAAGCCAAAGCCGATAATGACACTCAACTTGGTTTAAATTTTCAATATATGATTACGGATAATATCGGTATTGAACTGTTAGGAGCAACACCATTTAGCCATCAAGTTAAACTTGGCGGTGGTAATTCAACGGGATTGGCTGGCGCTCACCTTGGTAAAATTAAACATTTACCACCTACATTAAGTGCTGTTTGGTACCCTCTTGATTCGCAATTTGAATTTCAACCGTATGTGGGTGTTGGGGTAAACTATACTTTCTTCTTTGATGAAAAACTCAGTGGAGAAGCTAAAAAAGCAGGATTTCATGGTTTAGACCTTGATAGTTCTTGGGGCTTAGCGGCACAAATTGGGGCAGACTATTCTATTAATGAAAATTGGCTCATTAATGCACAAGTACGTTATATTGATATTGAAACTAAAGCAACTACGCATTTAGGAAATACTAAAGTAACGGCTAAATATAAATTAGACCCATGGGTTGCAATGATTGGTGTAGGTTATAAATTTTAAGCTTTTGCTAAATAAAAAATCTCTCGTTAATCGAATTAACGAGAGATTTTATATATCAAGATTATAGATTCTTGATTGCTACATACTGCTCTTGCAGTTTGGCTTTATCATCAATGTAACCTTGCTGTTTTTCTTTTTCTTTAGCAACCACCGCAGCAGGTGCTTTGTCAACAAAACTAGCGTTTGATAATTTATTTGCAATGCGGGCTATTTCTCCCTCAATGCGAGCAATCTCTTTTTCAAGACGAGCTAATTCATCTTCTTTATTTATTAATCCCGCCATTGGTATAAGTAGCTCTGCCCCATCAACCAATTTAGTTACAGACAACGGACCATTTTCACTTTCATCAAGCAAGACAATTTCAGAAAGTTTGGCCAAAGTTTTAATAAAAGTAATATTATCACTTACAACACGATGAACTGTCGGTGAAGCTTGGCGAATCAATAATTGTAATGGCTTACTCGGTGCAATGTTCATTTCTGCACGGATGTTACGTACAGCAACAACAGCATCTTTAATCCAATTAATATCAGCAACCGCTTCTTCATTAATATATTTTTCATCAAATGCTGGCATTGGTTGTAGCATAATTGTGTCAGCTTTAATATGCATTAGCCCTTTCACATTTTGCCAAATTGCTTCAGTGATAAACGGAATAATTGGGTGTGCAAGGCGCAATAACGCTTCCAGAACGGTCACCAACGTATGACGAGCAGCACGTTGTGCAGATTGTTCGCCATTAGCTAATACTGACTTAGTAAGTTCTAAGTACCAGTCACAGAATTGATTCCAAGTAAACTCATATAAAATATTAGCAGCTAAATCGAAGCGATAAGTGTCAAATGCTTCACGATAGGCTTTAACGGTTTGGTTAAATTCCGCTAAGATCCATTTGTCTGATAGTGAATAATCTAAATCTCCGCCTTTAAAGCCACAATCATGTTCTTCAGTATTCATTAATACGTAACGGCTTGCATTCCATAATTTGTTACAGAAGTTACGATAACCCTCTAAGCGTTTTAAATCCCAGTTAATATCACGCCCAGTTGAAGCCAGTGCTGATAAAGTAAAGCGTAGTGCATCCGTACCGTGAGCTTCAATACCATTTGGAAATTGCTTTTCAGTCCGTTTAGCAATTTTTTCAGCCAACTGTGGTTGCATCATATTGCCAGTACGTTTTTTTAACAAATCAGCTAATGAAATACCATCAATCATATCTAAAGGATCAATTACGTTACCTTTAGATTTAGACATTTTTTGCCCTTCTTCATCACGAATTAACCCTGTAACATATACAGTTTTAAATGGTACTTGTGGTTTACCATGCTCATCTTTGATGAAGTGCATCGTCATCATAATCATTCTGGCTACCCAGAAGAAAATAATATCAAACCCAGTTACTAATACATTAGTTGGATGAAAGGTCGCTAAATCATCGGTATTTTCTGGCCATCCTAAGGTTGAAAATGTCCATAGCGCTGATGAGAACCAAGTATCAAGTACATCTTCATCTTGTGATAATTCAATGTCGTCAGATAGGTTATTTTCGCGCCGTACTTCTGCTTCATTACGACCTACATAAACATTACCTTGGTTGTCATACCAAGCAGGAATTCGATGCCCCCACCATAATTGACGAGAAATACACCAATCTTGAATATCATTCATCCAAGAAAAATACATATTTTCGTACTGTTTTGGTACAAATTGAATGTCACCATTTTTTACTGCATCAATAGCGGGTTCAGCAAGTACTTTTGCACGAACATACCATTGGTCAGTCAACATAGGTTCAATAACCACTCCGCCACGATCGCCATAAGGAATAGTAAGATCATGTGGCTCAATTTTTTCGAGTATATCTAATGCTTCACATTGAGCAACAATGGCTTTACGGGCAGCAAAGCGTTCTAAATTTTGGAATTCTGCTGGAATTTCTGTTGCATAAAGAGTGCATGCTTCGCCATTGGTATCAAATACTTCAGCTTGTGTACGAATATCACCATCAAAAGTAAAAATATTGATCATCGGTAATTGATGACGACGCCCTACTTCGTAGTCATTAAAATCATGGGCAGGAGTGATTTTTACGCAACCAGTCCCTTTAGTCATATCGGCATGTTCATCACCAATAATCGGAATACGACGATTTACAAATGGTAATATGACATATTTACCAACTAAATCTTTATAACGTGGATCCTCTGGATTAACTGCAACACCTGTATCGCCTAATAGTGTTTCTGGTCGAGTTGTGGCAACAACTAAATAATCTTTGCCTTCTGCTGTTTTAGCTCCATCAGCAAGTGGATAGCGTAAATACCACATTGAGCCTTTGACTTCTCGGTTTTCGACCTCAAGATCTGATATGGCGGTACGAAGTTTAGGATCCCAGTTTACTAGACGTTTACCACGATAAATCAAATCTTCTTGATATAATCTTACAAACACTTCCTTTACGGCATTGGATAGGCCTTCGTCCATAGTAAATCGTTCACGATCCCAATCAACAGAATCACCTAGTCGACGCATTTGTTTAGTAATACTACCGCCTGACTCTGCTTTCCATTGCCAAATTTTATCAATAAATGCTTCACGACCGTAATCATGACGAGTTTTGTTTTCCTCAGCGGCAATTTTACGTTCAACAACCATTTGAGTAGCAATACCAGCATGATCCGTACCTGATTGCCAAAGGGTATTGTTACCCTGCATACGATGATAACGAATCAATGCATCCATGATGGTTTGTTGAAATGCATGCCCCATATGTAAACTACCTGTTACATTCGGAGGTGGAATGGCAATGCAGTAACTTGGTTGAGATTTGTCGCCATTGGGTTTGAAATAACCGCTTTCTTCCCAATGTTTATAGATAGGTTGTTCAATTTCTTGTGGATTATAAGTCGTATTTTTCATAATTGATGAATAAATCCTAATTCAAGGCATAAAAATGCCCTATATTCTACAGGAAAATAGCCAAACAATAAATTAGCAGAGTAATAAACTCGTTGATTTAATATATGATTAAAACTTTATCAGATTGATAATTGATACAAAAAACCGCTTATTTGAAGTGAGCCCATAAAGTTGGACACTTTTATTAAGCGGCTTGTAAGACCTGATTTCGATATTCAACTGGAGTCAGGCCTTTTAATTTGGCTTTAATCCGTTTGAATTTACAGTTATATTAATCCTGTTGATAAATAAAATTATCGATTAATCGTGTTTTACCAATATAAACCGCTAAAGCACATAAACTGTCTTGTGCAAGTAAATCAATCGATTTTAATGTAGCTAAATCGACAAACTCAATATAATCAATCTTTGCCAAAGGTTGTTTACTGATCAACTCTTGCATGGTTTGGGTAATCACACTCACTGATTTTTCACCTTTATTGATCATAGCTTTTGCACATTCAATTGCTTGGTAAAGACAAACCGCAGCAGCTCGTTCACTTTCAGATAAATAACTATTGCGGGAACTTTTAGCCAGTCCATCTGATTCACGTACAATAGGACAACCGATAATTTCAATATTAAAATTCAGATCCGTTACCATACGTTTAATTACTGCTAATTGTTGGGCATCTTTTTGTCCAAAGTAAGCTCGATCCGGTTGAGCAATATTAAATAATTTGGTCACGACCGTACAAACGCCTTTAAAATGGCCTGGACGTCTTTTGCCACATAAAGCTTCTGTTAATCCATTTACATCAACATAACTATTAAAATTAGGGGAATACATTTCACTGGCGTCTGGGCAGAAAATCAGATCGACACCCATCTGTTCGCAGGCGAATTTATCGCGTTCTAAATCTCGTGGATAACTAGCAAGATCTTCTGAAGGACCAAATTGAATAGGATTGACAAAGATAGTCACAATAACTTTTTGATTATCTTGTTTAGCAGCTTGCATTAAGCTTTGATGACCTTCATGTAAAAATCCCATTGTCGGCACTAAACCTATGCTATTACCCGCCTGTCGCCAAGCGTTGACATGCTCACGCACCTCTTTAATCGTTGTTACAACTTTCATTATTTTATCCTTTTTTGCTATTCAAAAATTCACTTTTCAGATTTTGTATAATTTCATCATCCATTGCAAATTCATGAATCGATGCAGGGTATTGTTGTTGTTTGACTTCTTGGCAATAATCACCAAACGCCTTTTTCATTTGTTCCCCGATTGGTGCAAAGGATTTAACAAATTTTGAAGATACGCCATCATACATTGACAGCATGTCTTGATAAACCAACACTTGTCCATCACATCCAGCACCCGCTCCAATACCTATAGTTGGAATATTGACAAGCTCAGTAATAAATTTAGCCAGTTTGGCAGGTACGCATTCTAATAAAATGGCTGCCGCGCCAGCTTGTTCAACGGCTAAAGCGTCGAGCACAATATTTTTAGCGTTTTGATAATCTTTACCTTGAACTTTATAACCACCTAAAGCTAAAACAGATTGTGGCATTAAACCGATATGAGCAATAACGGGAATCGAAGCTTGGGCAATCATTTTAATGTGTTCGCAAAACGCTTGCCCTCCTTCAAGTTTTACAGCTTGCGCCTGACCCTCTTGAATTAATCGACCTGCATTATAGACAGCATCATAGACGGAGGTATGATAAGACATAAAGGGTAAATCCGTAATCACAAAAGCTGTTTTAGCCGCTTTTGCCACAGCTTTCGAATGATGAATCATATCTTCCATAGTGACCGATACTGTACTTTCGTAGCCCAGCATGACCATTCCTAAAGAGTCACCAACAAGTAAACAATCGACCCCACTTTCATCCATAAGCTTGGAAGTTGTATAATCATACGCCGTTAGCATAGTAATTTTTTGTTGATTTTCTTTGCGTTGTTGTAAGGTTAAAATAGTTTTTTTCACGAAAACAGCTCCAATTCCAGTTGTCGATAGTCGTTATTCGGATGTTTTTGTCGACTAATATTAAGTAAAATAGTTGATAATTGTTTATAGATCGGTCTTAATTCGTTTGGCATAGCCATTATATGTTGTTTGATAGTATCAATATCACCACGTTCAACCGGCCCCGTTAAAGCATTAATCACCCCTAGTTTACAGGTATTATTGGCATTACCTAAAAATAACGGATGCCATGCTTGTTCACTAAATTCACTGTTTAACTCACATTGATTTAGTAATTCTATTCCTATTTGTACTAAAGCAATAACTTGGTTACTGAGCATGACACAGGCTGCATGATAAAGAGGCTTTTTACTGGCAGAAAGAATTGCCAAAGGATTTTTTAAAGGGGTAAACAAAGCTTGCAATTGGCAAATAACATTAGGATTGGCTTCAAGCGTAAAAGAGACAGCAGGCATGGCGGAATAACAACCAAACCGATCATAAATGGCATATAAAGGATGTAATGAAAAAGCAAAAGGATGCACAAGCTTATTTTGGCTAAAGATATGGGATGTTAATAAACCACTACAGTGACCTATCCATTTGTTTGCAATAGGTAATTGACAAATTTCTTGCCAAACAACTAATATTTGACTATCAGATACAGTAACAAATATGCAATCACAATCGTTAACTAAATCACCTAGTGATGAATAAGCTTTGCTTTGCGTAAAATCACTTGCTTCTTGTGCATGTTCATAAGTTCGACTAAAAAAACCAGCAATACTAAAACCACTCAATGAAAAGTACTTCGCTAACGTACAACCAACTTTACCTGCACCTATAAAACCGATAATCATTACAATTATATCTTTTTTAAAAAGATCGCATTATAGCTTAATTCACCTGATATTCAATCAGATTAATTCTAATAAAATTAATAATATTTATAATTTATCGGCGACTATTACTTTGTTGAGCAAAAATAAAATTTACCTCTATTAAATAATTTTAGAGCTTTTCCATAGACTCCAATAGCGAATAAACTTGCTTTGCTTATAACCAATAAAATATTTTTTTAGCTTGCCATCACCGCATTAACCCTGCGTAATATCGATCCATCACCAAATCTAAAAAGTTTATACCATTGCCTTTATATTATTTCGCAATGGTATAAAATCACTCGCAAGTCACGGGTATGGTTTTTAAATTGAATCCAGCCTCTTTATATAATTTATACCTTGTTCTTGCCAACTCTTTTAATCTTTCGTCTACTGGCACAAAATCGACAATGTCAGAATAGACTGCGGCAAATTCAGGAAACTGCTCTTGCAGATTAACTAATATATGCCGATTGCCATTACTGCGTTTTTGTGGCCAACAAATTTCGACAGGCGAACCACCTTTCATACCTTCACCAGCTAAATTATGTGGTACAAAATGGTCGGTATCGAGCTGCCAAAGGTATTCATCTATACGTTCAGCTTGTTGTTGATCTTGGCAAGCAACTAAGATTCTTTTATTCGCTTGCCAGATTTCAGCAATTTTTTCACAAGCGAGCTTTTCATGGTATAAAACACCTGATTCACTCGCCGGTTTTTGGTTTTCTAAAAGATAAAAAATCACTTTTTTCATATAAATGAATGATCAACCTATTGTGTTAATAAGTATTCAATCAACATCGCAACAGGTCGACCTGTCGCACCTTTTTTGGCACCTGATTGCCAAGCTGTACCCGCAATGTCTAAATGTGCCCAGTGATATTTTTCGGTAAACTGTGATAAGAAACACGCTGCGGTAATTGTTCCACCATCACGACCGCCAGCATTGACAATGTCTGCACAAGTTGACTTAATCTGCTCTTGGAAATCATTATCAATCGGTAATTCCCATGCTTTATCACCCGCTTTATTAGATGCTAACACTAATTCATTGACTAAATTTTTGTTGTTACCCATCACCCCTGTATAGTGGTGACCTAATGCAACAATGCATGCACCGGTTAAGGTTGCAATATCGATAACAGTTTTTGGTTTATAACGTTCAACATAGGTTAAAGCATCACATAATACTAAGCGCCCTTCCGCATCGGTATTAATAACTTCGACCGTAGTTCCCGACATAGTCGTTAAGATATCACCTGGTCGATAGCTATTGCCATCAGGCATGTTTTCACAACCTGCCATTACCCCAACGACATTAATAGGTAGTTTAAGCTCAGCGACTGCCTGCATAACACCATAAACGGTTGCGGCTCCGCACATATCATATTTCATTTCATCCATACCCGCAGAAGGTTTAATTGAAATACCACCAGAATCGAATGTTAATCCTTTACCCACAAACACATAAGGCTGGGCTTTTTTATCTTTTGCTCCATAATATTCAATAATCGTCATTATTGATTCATTTGCAGAACCACGACCCACCGCTAAATAGGCATTCATATTTAGTTTAGCTAACTCTTTTTCACCTAAGCATGAAACTTTTAAAGATGAATGCTTTTTACCTAATTGCTTAGCCTGATCAGCTAAATATTGCGCGTTGCAAACATTTGAAGGCATATTAGCAATTGTCTTTGTGGTACTAATTGCATCAGCAATAATTTGACCTTGTAATAAACCGTTTGTTAAAGATTCACTTTGCTTTTTATCATTGAGAATTAAGGTAACTTTATTCAAATCTGGAATTGGAGACTTTTTGGATTTGAATTGATCAAAACAATAGGTCATATTATTGATAATTTGTGGAAGTTGCTTAACAATTTCACTATTTACAGATGATTTAACCGTTAACAAATCCCAATTCACACTTTTGACTTTTTTTGCCAATAATTCTTTGACTACTGCTTGAATAACTTGTTTCGATTGGTTGATGTCAAATTCTTTCACTTTTCCACAACCAACAAATAAAAGTTCTTGCTTTAATTCTGATGAACAGGAATATAAAAAAGTGGTTTTACCAAGTTCGCCACTAATATCACCAGATTTGATCAGTTGACTGACTAACCCACTCGTCGCTCGATCAATTTCTTTTAATGTATCTGATTGATTTTTATCTGAATTTACAACAACAACTAAACATTCTGATTTTGGTTTTGTAATTGAAATACTGTTTTTAATTAAAATTTCCATAGATATTCTCTTTTTATGAAATTTATGATGATGAGTAACATTCTATCTGTTCATTTAGCGATAGCAACAAAAAGATAACTAAACAAAGCAAATCCTATTATAATAGTCTAATTCATGAAACTTGAAGATAGGTAAAATGTGATAATTCGTCGATATTTAGTGAAAGAAACATTAAAAACACAAGGTGCAATATTATTTATATTATTGCTAATTTTCTTTTCTCAAAAGTTAATTAGAATTTTATCTAGTGCCATAGAGGGAAATATTCCACGTGATTTAATCATGCCTTTGCTAGTGTTAGGCGTATCAAATATGGCGGATTTAATTTTACCATTAAGCTTGTTTTTGGGTGTTTTAGTGACTTTTGGTCGTTTATATTCTGATAGTGAGATGGTAGCCATGCATGCCTGTGGCGTAAAAAAGAATCTAAACTATCAAGTAGTCTGTTTTCTTTGTATTCTCACTTGCGCATTAACCACTATCAATTGTCTTTGGTTTGGACCTTGGTCAAACCTAAAACAAGACCAGTTAATTGAAAATGCCAAAATCAATCCGAGTTTAGCGGGTCTGTTAGCGGGTCAATTTCAGCAAACTTCAGATGGAAACTCAGTGATCTATATTGGTAATGTCGATAAAAATAATTTAGAAAGTGTATTTATTGCAAAAATTAATCCTAGGAACAATCAACGACCTTCAATCATTATCGCTAATAAGGGAAAGACTGGAAATGATGCAGAAGGTAATCAAATCATCACACTTGATGATGCTAATCGCTACGAAGGGACTGCGCAACTGAAAGACTTTCGTATATCAAACTTTCATAATTATATGGGTATTATTAAACCTAAAGAACTAGACTCAAATAGTGATGAAACAAACGATGTTCAACAACTCGGCCTAACGGATTTATACAAAACAAAAACACAAAAAGCAGAAGCTGAGTTTTATTGGCGGTTAACTCTTATTATTTCTGTTCCTCTCATGGCATTTTTAGTTATTCCTCTCAGCGTATCGAATCCTAGACAAGGTCGATTAGCCCAAATTCTTCCAGCATTATTGCTCTATTTGGTCTATTTTTTATTAGCGAGTTCAATTAAAGCTAATGCAGGTAAGGGCCGTTTAGATCCAGTCTTGTGGTTTTATATTATCAATCTAGGATATTTTGTTCTTGCCATAATTTTAAATTGTTGGGATAACTTATTTATGCGTAAACTTCGTTTGAAATATATTGCATCATAAAGGAGAAAGGGATGTTTTCGATTTTAGATCGCTATATTGGTAAAACTATTATAAGCACTATTGGGATTAGTCTGTTTTTATTAATCAGCTTATCAGGCATAATCCGTTTCATTGATCAACTTAGAAGGATAAAAGTTGACTACGATGCTTTTGCTGTGGGTATCTATTCTTTATTAATGGCACCAAAAGATTTAGAAGTATTTTTTCCTATGGCAGCATTGCTTGGTGCTTTAATTGGATTAGGTTTGTTAGCATCTCGTAGTGAGCTAATAGTAATGGAAACAGCAGGATTCAGCCGTTTCAAAATTGCTTTAGCGGTAATGAAAACAGCATTACCGCTCGTGCTTATCACTATGGCTATTGGCGAATGGGTTGCACCTGTTAGTGAGCAAACTGCACGAAATATGCGCTCAGAAAAGCTCTACGGCAGTTCATTAATGGCACAACAAGGCAGCCTATGGGCGAAAGATGGTAATGATTATATCTATATCGGTCACATTAACAGCGACAGTTCAATATCTAACATTGATATCTATTCGGTAGACAACAATAAATTATTGTCAATAACCCATGCCGATAATGGTATATTCAAAGATAATGTTTGGACGTTATCGCAAATTGAAAAAAGTGATTTAACTCAAATCGATAAAATTCAAACTAGCAATATTCTTTCCATGGAGTGGAAAACTAACATTACCCCTGATAAGTTAAGCGTTGTGGCATTTGATCCCGACTCTCTTTCAGCTTCAGGACTATACAAATATTCACAATATTTAAAAAGCTCTGGTCAAGATACTAGAAATTATGATTTACTTTTTTGGAAGAAATTAATCAAACCGCTTTCGGTGGCTGTTATGATGCTACTTGCGTTATCCTTTATTTTTGGACCACTGCGTAGCGTATCTATGGGAGTGAGAGTGATTATTGGTATTAGCTTTGGATTTATCTTCTATATCGCTGATAACCTATTTGCTCAAGCCAGCATTGTAATAGGAATATATCCAATAATCGGCTCTATGCTAACTAGCATAGTATTTCTTTTGATCAGCTATATTTTGTTTAAAAGAAAAAATTAAGCATACTTATGCATACTGATGTGTTTTAAATAAACAGAAATTAAAAAGTTAAAATCATATAAAGGCATTCCTTATTAAATAATTAAGAATGGTTAATTGATGATAACAATAGCATTAGAATTTACTAAAAATAGCTATAATCAGTTTATGTAAACAGTCAAAATTTAAATAATAGATACTTAATGCATCCTAAACAATTTTAGTATTGAATGGACGCATTAAGTATTTTTAAAAAGATTCAAATATTGTCCATAACCGGCAGACTCTAGATCATCTTTAGGTATAAAACGTAAAGCTGCTGAGTTAATACAATAACGTAAACCACCCAACGCTTTCGGTCCATCATTAAATACATGACCAAGATGAGAATCAGCTTTTGCTGAACGTACTTCGACACGATTCATACCATGACTATGGTCAGTTTTTTCAATTATGTTGTCGTTGTTTATCGATTTAGAAAAACTTGGCCAACCACATCCTGAATCAAATTTATCAAATGAAGTAAATAAGGGTTCGCCTGATACAATATCTACATACAACCCTTCTTGATGATTATCATTGAATTCATTTTCATATGGTGGTTCGGTTCCATTTTGTTGCGTGACATAGTATTGCATGGGTGTTAATCGTGATATCGCTTTTTCTTTTAATGTATTATTCATAAATCACCTAACCTATTTAATTAAGAGTCATCAATAACAACTAATTTCCTTTTAACATCGATTGTAGAACTTTATCTTTAATCCAAAAATAATGATATGAAACACCTACTATATGTAAAATAAATAAAACAGCTAATAAGTATGAGCCTACTTTGTGTATAACATGAAACAATTGATACACTTTATTTGTCATATCAATCGCTGGAAGCGAAATGATGCCAAATAAACAGAGTGAACGGCTACTCATTAAGTAGCCAGATAAAGGTACAATTATCAATAAAATATAGATCAATCCTTGTGTTGATTTTGAAAAAATGCGCTGGAATCTCCGATCTTTCGGTAAAACATCGGGCAGTCCTTCTTCCGTGATAACAATAAAGCGCAAAATTGTTAACATAACGATAACTACCCCAAATGATTTATGAAATAAATAAACCATAAACATCCCGCCCAAGTATTGGGACAGAGTCACTTTAAATGTCAGCAAGATAAATTCCATAAACACTAGTATAAAAGTTAACCAGTGGAGCCATTTTTGTTTGCTATTATACTCTGGGTAGTTTTCCATAAACTATGTATCCTATCTATTTTTGGGCCAATGCTGAGCAATAAACTGGCTTCGCCCTGATCGTTGATAATACTCATTATAATGTAAAGGTT
The DNA here is from genome assembly GCF_016101765.1 of Gilliamella sp. B14448G11. Classification (NCBI taxonomy): domain Bacteria; kingdom Pseudomonadati; phylum Pseudomonadota; class Gammaproteobacteria; order Orbales; family Orbaceae; genus Gilliamella; species Gilliamella sp. B14448G11. The sequence continues at coordinate 82,332 of NZ_JACFPX010000007.1, forward strand.
GTTTTGTGTAATAATTTTGGTGATAATCTTCTGCTGGATAAAATGTTACCGCAGGTTCAATTGCCACTTTTATTGGTTTGCTAAAACGCCTACTTTCTTGCAAAGCTTGCTTTGATGCTAAAGCTTGCTTATATTGAAATTCGTTATGATAAAATATAGCTGGTCGATAAGAATCCCCCCTATCAGCAAACTGACCTTGGGCATCAGTAGGATCGATTTGCTGCCAAAAGATGTCGAGTAATTTTTTATAGCTGATGACTTTAGGGTCAAACGTTATTTGTACGGCTTCGGTATGCCCTGTCGTGCCCGAACAAACTTCTCGATAAGTTGGATTTTCAACATGTCCGCCTGTATAACCTGATACCACGTTTATCACTCCTTCATACTGATCAAAGGGTTTTACCATACACCAAAAACAACCACCGGCAAATGTTGCTTGTTCATATTGTTGCATAATAATCTCCTGATTAAATGATTTTTGACAAATTCATTCACTCTTACCCTGTATCAACACGTTTTAGTCATGCCTTTTTAATTATACATTAATCATATTACTTGAAATAGATTAAAAAAACACCATATTTTCACTATAGCGTTACAGTTTTTAGGAGGTCTATTTTATGGCAAGTGGATGGGCATCTGATGATGCTGTTAATCAACAAATCGAAGGCACTATTGCAGATGCCATCGAAATGGCAAGACGGCAATTAAAACATGGCACTATAAGTGCTCATTTTTGTGTTGAGTGTGGCGATGCTATTGCGCAAGCAAGACGAGAGGCGCTACCAGGCGTAAAATATTGTCTGTCTTGCCAACAAGAAATTGATAAACAATTAGCCAAATCAGCGAGTTTATATAACCGTCGTGGCAGCAAAGATAGTCAACTTCGATGATCTTAATCAGAGGGAAATGTCGGTTCCCTCTTCTTCTCTTTTATGAAATAATTTTTTATGATTGGTGAGTTTTACTTTTTTTGCGAACATCGTCATAAGGATAAACCAGTAATTTATTATCAAACCATTCAGCACAAAAAATATCCTTGATATCATCATATCCTTGTTTTTTGATTTCATGCTTAAGCCATGTCTCGCTTTTATGTAACTGTTCAAGATTATCTTCACTGATCGCCCCATTTTCAATCACCAGCACAGCAATATCTTTATCTCCTTTTTTGATAATTGTTAATGAACCATTTAATTCATACCAAACCTGTTTCAATTCATTAAAAGCACAAATACCTTGAATATTGATGAGCGTCTCAAAATCCCTGACGGGTAAATTGGCTTTAATAAAATTGTCACTAATTAAGTGCCCATTTTTAACAAGTTGAATCGGTTCTCCATCAATGGCATCTCTTAATCGTGAATTTTTTGATTTAATGAATCGAACTAATATAAGCAGCCCTGCCCAAATAGCGACTAAACCCGCGGATTGCCATGCTGAAACATTAGAATTAAGAAGTGCTCCCCCAACTAATGCACCAATAACCATACTACCAACTTGATCCAATTGTGACATAGGTGCTATTTGGCTTTTGCCCGATAATTTGACGTAAATAAGTAAAATAATAAGAGCAACTAAAAATTTTGGTGCCATTTCAATTAAATACATTTCTAACCTCCAAGAATATATCCGTTTAAAATTTCTAAAAAGTTTTGCAACAGGGTATAAGCAGATAAATGACAATTAAAAAATAAATATCAGGAGCAAACTAAATTTTTATCTATAGGAAATAAATGATTATTAATTTTTGGATAGTGACTTGAACTTTAATGAAAACAATATTAGTTTACTCTAAATCCAATTTGAAAAAAATATGAATAGTAAAAGCTATCGATTTCTTAAACGATAAAGAAAAATTTTAAGACCATATTTAATAATTTTAATATTAATAATCAATATAATAATATCTATTTCTTATGATTATTACTTGAAAATGATACCCTATCGGTTCAAGAAAATATTTATCAAAACCCTTTTTTTACGTTGGATTTAATATCAAATGGTTTTAATATCAAAGTTATTTTGCCGTCTATTGATGAAATGGTTGATGATAATGATTGTTTACGACAATCTTGATATCCCACATTAAAACTTATTATTGTACATTCTAAAGCTGTTTACTTAGATAAACAAAATGTTATTAAAATAGCAAATCGCAAAAATTAACCTCTTTTAAGCATAACATCATCAAAAATTACTTGGATAAAAAAGGTAACGTTAAAAAAGCTGTATGGTAAGCATCGCATACCATAACTATTTTAAACTCTATCTAGAACAATAAAAATCATTTAAACATAGATAGAGAATATTAATTTTAATAATTAAATCATTATAAAAAGGTTAAGGCTCTTTTTTGCTATTAAATAAAGCCAACCAATAGATAGGCCAATGGGTTTTATTGAAAAGGTTATTAACTAAATAAGCAATCATAACCAATATTACTGAGCCAGATAATACCGGAAATAATAGAAAACTAAAACCATAATCTATTTTATCTGCGGTTAATAAAATGACTAAAGGATTAGCACCCGCAGGTGGATGTACCGCTCGAAAATATTGCATAAAAACAATTGCAATTCCAACGGCTAATGCTGCAATAATGATATTACTACCAAATAGTTTAAGAAAAACTAATCCAACAAAAGCGGCAATTAAATGCCCAAAAATGACATTTCTGGGTTGAGCCAATGGCGATTGAGATACCGCAAACAATATTACGCAACTTGCCCCAAAAGGCGCCATTATAAAGGTGTAATGAGTTAACTGACTAAAACCAATAAGAAACAATATAGAAACAAAACCACCAATTAAGCTCTGTAATAATTCAATATTTCTGGGCTTTGGCGGTAACTTTTCCTTGCTGAAAAAAAATGATTTCATTATTCTTTATCCTATTCGATGAGTGAAAGTAAGAGTGCAAACCTGAAAATGAACAACTCTGTTCACTTTTTATATTAGTACAGATCTGTTCACATATCAAACACTTTGGATAAAAAATGAAAAAAACATCTAAATTAATAGCAGATACCGCCGAGCAACTCTTTTATCAAAAAGGATTTGGCAATGTTGGGGTGGATGAAATTAGAGATCAATCGGGTTGTTCTAAAACAACGCTATATAAATATTTTGGTAATAAAGATAATTTAATTTTTGAAATATTGAAAATAAGAGATTCACGTTTTAAACAACAACTCATTGAGGCAATTGCTGATCTTGATCACTATGAGTCAATTATGCAAATATTTAAATGGCACCTCGATTGGTTTAATCAAGACGATTTTAATGGTTGCTTATTTGTTAGAGCTAAAGAAGAAATTCATAACGATCATGCGGTGCAACAACTTGTGATTGAACATAAAGAATTCATCCGTAAACTGATCCATGACCAACTGCCCAAAGCGCCACAACAGACAACTTTAACCAACCAACTAATGGTGATATTAGAAGGATTAATCAATATCAGCGTTATCTATAAAGGGAATCGATCACTTTATAATGAGATGATTCATGATAGTTTTGATTTAATATTAAGACTTTTATCCTTGCACGAATGAATTTTATTAATAAATAAATCATTCACTATTACATCTAGTCCGTTAACGCATATTTAATGTTAAACTATTAACCATTAGTTAAACTGTTCAGTTCCACCATGTAAAGTAATTATTCTAATCACCTATTTAATACTCCAAGGAGTCACTATGAAAAGAGAAACGTTATTTGAGTATGCCAAAAAACAGTTTCATGCTGAACCGAATTATCTTTGGGAAAATTTACCAAAGTATGCAGTATTACGGCATCACGATGATGGTGATAAGTGGTTCGCGATTGTGATGAATGTGCCTGGTACAAAATTAGGCCTCAAAGATGACAAAGAGGTAGATGTATTGGATGTTAAAGCGAGACCCGAATATATTGGATCGTTGAGAAAAAAAGAAGGTATTTTGCCCGCTTATCATATGAATAAAGAACATTGGATTAGTATCATTCTTTCAGGAACACTTACCAATGAAGAAATATTTGAACTTCTTACTGAAAGCTATCATTTAACTTCTCGGTAATCTTTGCACCACTATTCTAGGATAGTGGTGTAGTATATCACTAAACAATAACTATCTTTATTGATATAATTATCGAGTTGTTATAATTTATAGCAAAAATCAAGCATCTAATTTTAAAAAATTTTCCTCAAAATAAACTTTTTTATCAATAAAATGATAATGTTTTTATGATGAATAAAGAGTTAGTTAAATAATTTTATCAACATGTATTTATCAATGATGAAATTGATAAAATCCCTGATATGTTATCGAAGATTATATCCAACACAACCCTACGGTTGAAACGGGTCGCGAAGCTTTTATTGAGTTTTTCAAAGGGTTTCTTCAATTAAAACCAAAATTTGAAATTATTAATATGTGCAGTGAAAGCGATATGGTTTATCTATTCCATAAATACACTCTCGCTGATGACAATGTGAATAAAGTATGTGATATTTTCCGCGTTGAAAATCATAAAATTGTCGAACATTGAGACGTAATTGAAAGAGGCGTAGAAAAAATCCACCCCCTCAATAATAACAGAGTTTTTTGATAACCCGATTTATTCTAAGAAAGTATTTAACTTTATAAAATTGAATCAAACCACCTAATACCCAACTATCATGCGGTTTTTTCTTTGAATGTAAAAAAGTTAGTTAAGTTAGATAAAAAATCTCTTAAAATCAGAATTATCAACGAACCTGCTTTCGATTAATCTTCTTAAAAGTAAAAACAATTTTTTATAATCTAAATAAACTGTCTTCATGTATAAAACATTTCAATTTTAATAATAAAATGGATTTAGAATTAACATTGAAACGGTATAGACTCCTGAATAATTTTTACAAAAAAACATATAGTGATTTAATCTCTGAATTATATTTTTCTTTTTAATCGTTTATGTACTCTCGTTGATTTTCTTTCGGTATCCCCCTTAAACAACGTGATAAAACGATATCGATAAGATGTGAGTTAATTTTAGCGCCGTATGAGTTAATGTGAGAATTAGTCATAACACTTATTAATAATAATCCTAAATTACACAGATAACTGAAAAAAGTTTTCTTTGATTAATTGAATACAGTTTGCAAGTTTTGTAACTAATAATTGAATTGTTTATTTAGTTTTAATTTATAATCACTTTAAAATTACTTCACGGATTCTTTTAGCGATATATTCTACATGCGTTTCCAATGCAAAATGCCCTGTATCTAATAATTCAACCACTGCATGAGCATTATCTTTTTTGTAAGCTTCTGCGCCAGCAGGTATAAAAAATAAATCATGTTTTCCCCAAATAATTAAGCACGGCAATGGATAATCTCTAAAAAACTGTTGAAATAAAGGGTACATTTTTAGGTTATTTTTATAATCTAAAAATAAATCTAACTGAATAGATTTATTAGCTCCACGCTCAAACAAAAATGTATCTAAATAATAGGATTCTGGCGCTATGCTCTCAATCGATGGTACTCCATGTATATATTGCCCACGCGTTCCTTCCAAATTCAATATCGCATCTTCAATAATTTTTCTATTATGCTCTGTTGGATGATCCCAGTAAGCCTTTATTGGATCCCAAGCACTACCCAAACCTTCCAAATAAGCATTGCCATTTTGGGATACAAATCCTGTTACCCTTTCAGGATAAGTTAAAGCAAGACGAAAACCTATGGGAGCGCCATAATCAAAAATATACATTGCATATTTTTTAAGATTTAAAGCATCGACGAACTTAATGAGTGTTTTACTTATACTATCAAAACTATAAATATAGTTGGCAGTGTCTTTCACTTCAGTAAAACCAAAACCGGGAAAGTCAGGCGCAATCAGATGAAATTTATCCGCAAGTAAAGGAATTAATTCTCTAAACTGATGTGATGAACTAGGAAAGCCATGTAATAGTAAAAGAGTTGGTAAGTTTTTTTCCCCTGCCTCCCGATAGAACATGTTTACATCTTCAATATTGACGTACTTATATTGAATCGGATGATGAATATTATTTACCATAAAAGCCTCGCTTTGTAACCACTAAATACAAATTTAAAGGGTTATTTATAATATTTAAATTTATTGTAACTTGTCAATGCGTATTTTAAAGGTTACAATCTCCTTGTAAAAAAGGTATGTGAATATGAAAACAAATACATTAGATGATTTAGCATTGGTAGGAGATAACGACGCGCTTAACATGATAAATACCGTCGTTAAAATAGATGGCAATTTGATTGATCGTTGGAGCTCAACAGAACAACTCATCTATTGGCTTAACAAAGTGGCTGGCATTTTAGTTCCTGATGATTTGTACTCCTCGTCAGCATTACTTGAAAAAGCTAAAGAGCTAAGAGAAATGACAAGAGTACTTATACAACAAAAAAAAGAAGGGCATAGTTTAGATATTGAACCAATAAATGCATTTTTGCACAAAGCTAGTCGATGGTTAAATTTAGAATATGATGCTAACCAATCGCTTATCGTCACTCATCATTATGCCAAACATAGTCCAGAACAGGTTTTAGCTCCTTTGGCAGAGGCTACAGCCAAGCTAATCGCACAAGGAGATTTTAGTTTAGTAAAACACTGCGAGCACAAAGACTGTGTGCTATGGTTCTATGATAAGACAAAAGCCCATAAAAGGCGCTGGTGTAGCATGAAAGTTTGTGGCAATAGACATAAAGTTATGAAGTTTAGAAAAAAGCTAGCAACCTTATAAGATAAGCTCTGTAAATATAGTTCATATTAAGATGATTTGTCATAATGTAGACTATTGGCAATAATCCACCCTCAGATTTAATTAAGTTCCGTACAGATAAGTTAACAAGTTAAATATGAGGGTTGTATTAATTATTGATTAAATTTTTTTACTACATGACTGTTTAATAAATTTTCTCTATTTCTCAAATTTAATCGTTATTCCTGAAAACATAATTTATTTTAATTTATGCTAAAAAAGTTGGACATTAAAATTTTGTAAAAAGCCTAAAATAGCAAGCTACCATTTATATCTAGTACACTTTAGCTGGTCGTCAAATATCCTTTTTATTTATCTCGATATTTATTGTGACAGTAAATACACAATAATGTTCTTAGTGATTTGATACTACAACAACCGAAAACAAGGCAAACTTTGTATTGCTAACCTATTTATTTTACAGAAGAAATTTGAAGCTGTGCAATACATATAATTGACTCAATTGCGCCAAAATATTAATCATCACATCAGTAATAACGCTAATAGTGTACTAGACATAATTAAACTTGATTTAAATAATTTATTTTAGGCTGATTTATCTCGCTATCGAAGTACCTTGTTAATTAATAGAAATTTTTAAAGTGTAGTCATTAAAGATAGATTACAAATAATGATTTAGTTTAGATTTTAATAGTTTCTCCATCATTAGGTACAAGCACTCTATCATCAATCCCGTCTTTAGTTATGTATTCATCAAGCTCTTTACGTGTCAACATTGCATGATTTACAGCATCCATATGGGTTGCAATGATTATTGCATTAGTCGCTGTTTGATACGCATGTTTGACATCATCTTTACCCATGATAATCGATTTATCAAAGTTTTTGAGTCGTGCATAACCTGTATTTAAAATAATAATTTCTGGTTTATAATTCCCAATTACTCTAGTCGTCTCATCACACCAAATAGTATCACCTGCAATGTAAAGAGTTTTAATACCTTTCCCCTGAAAAATAACACCCATAGTATCACCTAATCGCTTTGCTAGATCAGGTACTGCATACATAGTGTCTGTACCATGCTGACCTCCTACTTTACTTAAATGAATATTGTTAAACAGAGTGTTGTTATCTAATATTTTTATATTTATAAAACCTTGTGATCGAATTAAATCAGCATCTTGTTCATTTTGAACAAATAAAGGTATATTTTTAGGGATGAATTCTTGCGCGGCATCATCCCAATGATCGAGATGTGTATGAGTAACAATAATTGCATCAACATCTTTAATTATTTCTGAAATAGTGCATGGTAGATCAATTAGGGGGTTACACAACTCACTACGATAAGTTTCTTCAAAACCAGGATAAGCCCCCTTTGGTGCTAACATAGGATCAATTAAAAAAATAGTCCCCGCATAACTAATCTTCAATGTTGCATTTCTAATTTGCTGAATTAAAACTTGGTTAGTATTGTTTTTAAAATTCAGATTAGATGTTTTATCAGCCAGAGTGAAATTAGTTTTCATAAAAATATGATCTCTCAATAATTATTTGGTGTGCTTATTATTGAATTAGTTTGAATAACTAACCATTGACATTTTTATCAATCATCGAAATAATCGGGTCAAATTATATGTTCTAATTTTTTAAGCTTAAATACTATGAATTTACCTTGCATCGCATTAGTTCTTTATCCAAACATTAGTCCATTTCACTTTTCAATTCCTTATATGATATTTAATATTGAGGTTGAAGAACGTAAATTATTCGATCTAAAAATCATCTCAATAGAAAATAAGAAACATGAAACTCAAAATGTAATGACCATAAAATCTGATGGCGGGCTAGAATTACTAGAAAAAGCAGACATTATAATTATTCCCGGATGGCATGATCTCACTAAACCACCGAAACCTAGTTTAGCTAATGCTATTTATCAAGCGTACACACGTGGTGCTCAAATAGTTGGGCTATGTTATGGAACTTACGCACTGGCATATACAGGAATACTTGATGGTAAGAAAGCATCAACACATTGGATGGCTGAGATAGATTTTAAAAAACGCTTCCCTGAAATAACGTTAGACAATAATGCCCTCTATGTAGAGGATCATCATGTCATAACATCTGCTGGAACAGCTGCTAGTTTAGACTGTTGCTTATACATAGTTCGTAAAATCTACGGTAGTAAAATTGCAAATAAAATAGCTCGGGTAATGGTTGCGCCTCCCCATCGTGAGGGAGGACAAGCTCAATATATTGAGCATCCAATCGTAATGGCTGCCCATAACAAACAAATAAACTCTCTTTTGGATTATTTACGAAAGAACTTAACCAAGACCTATACTATAGATGAACTTGCCAAGAAAGCCTCTATGAGTAGAAGCACTTTTACACGTCACTTTAAAAAAGAGACAGGTATGACATTAGTGGGCTGGCTTACTAATGAAAGGTTGTTACGTAGTAAGGATTTGTTAGAAACTTCCTCTTTATCAATAGAAAAAATTGCAGAACTATCAGGATTTCATAATACAACATCTTTCAGACAATACTTTAAAAACAAATATCAAGTTAGTCCAAACGTATGGCGTAAAACTTTCTCTTAATTCTAAAATATGCTTAGGCCGAACAAATTGTAAAAATTTTATAATTTTGCTCTAATTTTTAATCTAATCAACAAACCTAAAAACTGTTGATGCTAAAATAGATACTTAGATATATCAACAATAATTCTGATATTAATAGCTAGATTTTTAGCAGGTGTTTTGCTGGCCTTTTATGGGTAATGGTGGTTGGTTATGCAACAAAAATGGTTAGGGATGATAAAAGAGATAGAGCAATAATTATAGTTATCCTAGGCGTTCCAATAGCATTATCAATGTGTATTCCATTGGGTACATCAATAGGTCAGTTAATTGGTTGCCTAACTATTAGAGAGACAATTCATTCACATGCTCTGTTTTTTTGTATACTAAATCTTTATATTCACTCGACCAAAGAAAATATAGACAATAACCGCTAGAAGACCAAAAGTAAGAGACACAAAAAACATTGTCTGATAAGCGCAGTTTACTGATATTATCTGATCTTGAGTGAGGTGGATTAATATTCCTGATAATACACCTCCAAATGCACCACCAATTTGCTGTATAACTCGTGTGATTGCACTCGTGTCCTTAATGTGATTTTTATCACAAAACTCGAATGGAGAAGAGAGAACAGCAATCGTGGCGACGCCTAATCCGGAACCTCGAACAATAAAACCGATGATTTCAGAGGGGATCCCACCAACTTGAATTATTAATATACTTATTGCTGATATTATTAATCCTACGCCAATAATTAGAAACGAATTTATCTCACTTAGAGATTTATAAATAAATTTTCTAGCCAACCAAGCACCTACACCTTGTAGAGCAAGCAGCATACCAATATAGGTAATAGATATATTATCATTTATTGCTTGTATTAAAGGGAAAAAAATCATAAAACCAAAAAAGATAAGTGACGTCAGAAATCCCATAGTTATTGCAAACGAATATTGAATACAACTAAACGCACTTAAATCAATCAATTTACTGTCTGACTTGTTATTAGTAATAAGCGAAACCATCATTAAACCAATACCTAAAACTAGCATAATAATATTAAAAATATCAAAAAAGCCCCCAGAAGTGAGATTTTTAATAGAGATAAAAAAGAGTATTAAAGCAATTAAAAATGTCATAAATACATAAATATTCATATTGTATTTAGACGTTTTATTATCAGGTATTGTCGTCCTACCACAGAAAAAAGCCACAAGCACCAAAGGCATGTTGATAAAAAAAGCTATTCTCCAATTTAACTGTTCTGATATGACCGCTCCAAAAATTGGTCCTAACGCAGGGGCAAAGACTGACGGAATAGCAATCAATGCCATAATCGGCTTTAGTCTTTCCTTACCAAAATAAATCGCTATTGTGGATTGAGTAATGGGAATTAATATTCCTGCACCAAAACCTTGTAGACATCTAAATAAGATCAAAGAAGCCAGATTATAGGAAAATCCAACTAATATAGAACCAACAAGAAAAACAAAAATTGAGCATATCCATGCTTTCTTGAGCCCAAAGTTTTCATGTATATAAGGTGATAGTAATATGCCGGCTGCGCAAGCAAGCATATATACTGTAACAGCCCATTGTATATAGGCATAAGAGGTATTAATGTCATTCGAAATTGAGGATAAAATAACATTAACAATACTGCTATCTAGTAATGGCAATATACAAGATAGCGTCATAGCAAACACTAACTTCCTTTCGGCGGTTGTCAGGTCAATCGATTGTTTCATATTACACCCTTTCCAGATTATATTTAGTTGCGCCCCGTGTATATATTCCATCGAATGTTGGTGGCGTAATTTCTTTATATTTTTTAAGTATTAATACTAATTTTTGCAGAGCGATATTTAATTGCATATTTGCAAATTGAGCGCCAATACAAGCATGAATTCCTACTCCAACATACTCTTAATATAATTCTCATCAAATTTAGAATTAAAAGGGCTAATGCCAAATAAGACATGCTTTCCTTTCATGTATCTGTTCCTTTTCAAAATCGGATTATTAATCAATTAATAAATTTGAAAATTACTAATTGATTTGTATAAAAACTATTATTTTGTTCATTTACAACTTATCTATTTATTGCTAACTTGTTATCTTCAATTTAATTAAGAGGACTTTAGGATAGCCAGTAGAATAGCGTTTTACTAGCCAATTTAAGCCACAAAATATCCCATCGGGGCCATATAAATGAATACGCCACTTATTTCTCCACATCTTGCTTCTTCTGATAGCGAACCGATGATCGTATCGACAGTTAGTCACTCTTCACAAAGAGTGACGCAACGTCATGGTCATTCGAGAGGACAATTACTCGGTACTTTACAGGGTTTAATTTCAATTGAAGCAGAAAGTTGTCAATGGGTAGTGCCTGCAACTCACTGTGTCTGGGTACCTCCAAATGTACAACATAGTCTTCTTAGATCGCATGGGCCATTCGAAGGATGGAGCATCTATATACAAAAAAATGCATGTACTAAACTACCTGTCAAACCATACATTTTAGAATTATCTGACTTATTGCGCGAAGCAATTACACGGACCATGTCATGGCATAATTCAGAATTGGAGCCGGAACAGAAGCGTTTAATTGCCGTGATCCTTGACGAGATTAGGACAATGCCTAAAGTTGAGTTAGCACTACCAATGCCGAAAGATATGCGTTTGTTAAAAATCGCTTTAGCTTTATCTGATAATCCTGGTGATAATAAAAAAATCAATGACTGGGGCGTTTGGGCGGGCATTTCCCGACGCTCATTAACACGTCGATTTACAAATGAAACTGGGTTTAATTTCACACAATGGCGTCAGAAACTACGGATGTTAAAAGCGTTAGAATTGCTTGCTACTGGAAAACCAATCACAGAAATATCGTTATATTTAGGTTATGACAATATTAGTGGGTTTATTTCTATATTTCGACAAAATTTCGGGGTAACGCCGGGAAACTACCAAAAATCCATGATAAACCGTCTCGCATGGCGAAACTTTACTAAAACTGCTATCCAAAATGATAAATTAATAAAGTAAACCTTTTCTAGGTCTCATAACCTAATTAGTGAGAAAAGAAGTTTCAAGTAAATAGAGCTATTTCTAGAGAAATATAATTTTTTAATAGAATTAAAAACTTGTGCTTGTTTGTTCGCAAAGTTTTATCAATGTCAATTTTGATGAATTTCCTGTCTCATAACCTCAGTATATGAACATCGATATTGCAATTGGAGTCGGAAATTTAGATGATAGTAATTGAGTAGTAAAAAAATTATTTCTATCAAAAAATATTTTATGTGCCTCTCCTAAGTATTTAGAATCAAATTCGATCTCGTTACATCCAGTTGATTTAAAGAATCAAAAACTAATATGTTTTATGATTAGGAATGATAATCAAATAAATATTTTAGCCACTATTTAGAAGTAAAAGAAAATTAATTATAGCTAGCAAGTGACATTGATTTAACATGAATGTAAAAATAAAGTTGTTGGATATAAACAGTAAAATATACTAGTTTAAGTTTTTTAAGTAATTCTCGATAAGAAAAATTAAATCTGACAGCCAGATTTGAGCGCAGTACGTACATTTTATTTTTTAACATATAGAATGTAATTATCAAATAGCAAGATTCAGATTGTAATAGATAATAGAGTTTGTAAAATCAGATCATGAGAGAAAAAATTCGCAAAGAACTTGAAATAATAGCCGAAGAAAATTATCGAATCTTTGCTGCAAAGCTTATTCCCAACATTGATAATTTATTAGGTGTGAGATTACCCAAACTGCGTAAAATAGCAAAAAAAATAGTACAGCTTGATTATGACTACTACCTTGCAATGGATAATCACTTATACTTCGAGGAAGTGATGTTACAAGGTATGATTATAGGTGAAATTAAATTGCCATGGACTGAGCGTTCACGTTATGTGAAACAATTTATCACTAAAATTGATAACTGGTCAGTCTGTTAAACTCACTGAAGCAATTGCTGCTCTTGATCACTATGAGTCAATTATGCAAATATTCAAATGGCACGTTGATTGGTTTAATCAAGACGATTTTAATGGCTGCTTATTTGTTAGAGCTAAAGAAGAAATTCATAACGATCAAGCTGTACAACAACTGGTGATTGAACATAAAGAATTTATCCGTAAACTGATCCATGACCAACTGCCCAAAACCCCACAACAGACAACTTTAACCAACCAACTAATGGTGATATTAGAAGGATTAATCAATATCAGCGTTGTTTATAAAGAAAATAAATCACTTTATGATGAACTGATTAATGATAATATTGAATTAGTTTTAGAAATATTATCACAGCAGGACTGAATTTTATTGATAAATAATCACTATTACATCTAGTCTGTTAATGCATATTTAATACTAAACTATAAGCCATTAGTTAAACTGCTTAGTTTCATCACATAAACTAATGTTCTAATCATCTATTTAATACTCCAAGGAGTCATTATGAAAAGGGAAACGTTATTAAACTATGCCAAAAAGCAATTTCATGCAGAACCTAATTATCTTTGGAACAATTTTCCTAGGTATGCTGTATTACGGCATCACGATGATGGAGATAAGTGGTTTGCTATTGTGATGAATGTGCCTGGTACAAAATTAGGTCTCAAAGATGATAAAGAAGTGGATATATTAAATGTCAAACTCAGACCAGAATATATTGGATCGTTAAGAAAAAAAGAAGGTATTTTGCCAGCTTATCATATGAATAAAGAACATTGGATTAGTATTGTTCTTTCTGGACCACTAACCGATAAAGAAATATTTGATTTTCTTACTGAAAGTTATAATTTAACTTCTCGTTAACCACTGCATCATTAACCTAATATAGAGATATGATACTAATTTTTATTAATAAAATAGTATGTTTTTATGACGAATAAAGAGCTAATTAAACAATTTTATCAACACGTATTTATCAATGGTGAAATTGATAAAATCCCTGAATATGTTATCGAAGATTATATACAACACAACCCTAAAGTTGAAACAGGTCGTGAAGCTGTTATTAACTTTTTTAAAAATTTTCTTCAATTAAAACCTAAATTTGAAATTATTAATCTGTGCAGTGAAGGTGATATGGTTTACATATTCCATAAATGTACTCTCGCTAATGGTAGTATTAATAAAGTATGTGATATTTTTCGCGTTAAAATCATAAAATAGTAGAACATTGGGATGTAATTGAAAGAGGTGTAGAAAAGATACAATCGTTCAATAATAATGGGATTTTTTAGTAATTTTAATTAGGTTTTATAAAGATAGTAATTTACAGTTATTAACATCAATCATATAAATCTATAAAAAATTATTTTTAGCATATTTTTTATAGATTTTGAATTTTCTTCTAGTTATTTTATTAAAGATTTGGTCCATGACTCTCATTCAAAGGTTTGTGCAACTAACAAGATAAATTTTGAGTGATGTGATACATTTAGATTGAATATAAAGGAGAACTCGTTTTGAGTTCTCTTTTAATTATTTTTTATTGCCAACTAAACAAGTCGAAAAAACTAAATAGCATAGTTAACATCCACACCACGAATATTATGAGCTCGGCTTCTTTCAATTGATTGAATAGCAGCAATGACATCACGGCCTTCTCGCATTCCATCAATTAATTTTCTTGCTTGTTTGCAATCACCAATTTGTTGAAACTGATAGTGGTTTTTATCTGCATGTAGTCGGAATTGTTCAGTAAATTCTGATACGGGAGTTAAACCTAAGCAGACAAAACCATAGTCGAAATCGAGTTCTTCAATTTGACCATTTCGAGAAACAATAAAGCGATCTTCTTTAACTTCTTGTAATGTAGTTTCTAACATTACGTTGACGTGATTATCATCAATCATTCTCATCATTGATAAACGGCCAATCATATCTAAATCTTTTGCTAATGCCGACTGCATTTCAACAATAGTGGTACTTTTAGCTTTGTTTTCAGAGAAATATTCAACCACATCTAACCCAACAGCCCCCCCACCGATTACAACAATTTTTTTATTAGGAATATCAGTAAAGTATTCGAAATTGTCCATTAGATCAAAAATTGAGAAGACGTTGCGTTTCTCTTTCGCTAACTGTTCATGTAATCCTTTAATAGTAGGTAATATAGCCTTAGCACCTGTAGCTGCGACAACCAGATCAGGGTGATGAGTTGCTACCATTTCTGGCGTTGCTTTTGTATTTAAATGGATTGTGACATTGTCTAATTTGTTGATACGGTTGATCAAAAATTTTGGTAGATCCGCTATACGTCGTTTATAAGGAAAACGTGAAATAATGGATGATAATCCACCAAGAAATGGTTTTTCTTCATATAGGGTTACGTTACAACCGACTTCGGCTGCGGTGGCTGCAGCTTCAAGCCCAGCAGTCCCTCCACCTATTACGACAACATTAAGTGGTTCAGTTATTTGATAGCGTTTATAATCTTCATAACTGATAATATCAGGATTTACTGTGCAGCGTATTGGTTTAGATTTGGCAATTCGATGATCTGCACACCCGATATTACATGATATACAACGTCTTAATGTATCAATTTCGTTATTTTTAACTTTTTCAACCCAATAAGGTTCTGCAATTAATCCTCGCCCCATTACAACAAAATCGGAAACACCGTTTGCTATCGTATCAGCAATAATTTTTGGATCACGGAAATTTCCTGAGGCAATGGTTGGTTTGTTGAATTTGTCTTTCACTGCTTTCGCCATATATGATCGCCAACCATCGGGTAAGTTCATCTGATCGATTTGCATAAATAAAGTGTCATTTTGTGCCGCTGATACATCAAAAATATCAACGCCTTCGTTTAAATATTCTAGAATTTCTAGCGTATCTTCTAAGCTATTCCCGCCTTCAATAAAGTCATCAGCACTAAAACGCAACATTATTAGAAAATTTGGTCCAACATGTTTGCGAATTTCGTCAATGACCATGCGAACTATTCGCGCACGGTTTTCAACGCTCCCACCAAATTCATCAGTACGTTTGTTAAATATTGGGGATAAGAATTGACTAAGTAAGTAGGAGTGCCCAGCATGAATTTCGACAGCATCAAATCCTGCTCGTTGTACTCTTGATGCTGCTAATCCATATTGTTTCACAACATAATATATTTCATCAACTGACATAGGTCTTGGAGCATTGCCACCCGTTTTTGATGGAATATTTGATGCAGAAATAGGCTGTAAGCCATTCAGTCGTCCAAAATAGGCAGAGGCACCAGCATGATTAATTTGTACAGCGACAGTAGCACCATGTTTATGCATACGTTCCGTAAATCTAAATAATCCTGGTATATACTGGTCATTATCAATTCGTAGTTGTGTTGTCCCATTAGTTCCATATGGGTAATCAATACAGACATTTTCAAGAATAATTAATCCAGTTCCACCTTTAGCTCGTTGTTCATAATACTGTATGTGGTCATCAACAAATTCACCACTTAAGGTTGCAAAGTTAGTGCCAATCGGTGGCATTACAATTCGATTTTTAATTGTGGTGCGTTTAATTGTGATAGGTTGAAATATTGAAGAGAAATCGCTCATGTTACTCCCTCATACCATCACACAACTCTGAAGTTGTGCTACTTTAAATTTTAAATTGATATTCGATTAACTCTATTATACACAATTTATCAATAAATATATTCTTTATTTTTTCATTTATTTATTAATTTTTTCTATAAATTATTTTTGTTTTAACCTAAGTATTATATATTATAAATCAAAACATTAAATTAATTTGACAATAGGAACACTTTATTAAATTAGCTTTGTTTATTACAAATATTATAAATAATTAAATTTTAGAATAAAAAAATATTAATTATTTATAAATTAGATATTTTATTGATTTTAAATTAAATTATTATTTAGCTATCATTTAATTTATAAATGTTTATGATATTTTCAATTCATTTTTTAAATAAAAAAATACCACTTGTTAGTGGTATTTTGGTTGAAAGGCGATCTAATTTCGATCTATAAACATGCTTTTTGATCGATTTTAGCTTTTATTTGCTGTGCGTGAATTAATTGCAAACTGACGGCGTCCACCTGGTCTTGGTACTAAGTCACCCAACATAATCTCATAACCACCGTCGACAACTAATTCAGTACCATTAGAATAATCTGAACGTTTACTGGCCAAATATAAAACAGCATTAGCGATATCAATTGTTTCACCAATACGATGGCTTGCAATCATTCGCGTACGACCTTCTTCTACTTCTTTATCTTCATAGAATTTTTTCGATAATGGTGTTTTAACAAAACAAGGGCAAACAGCATTACTACGTATACCAAATTGTCCCCATTCAGCGGCAATTTGCTTTGATAACATTGAAATAGCAGCTTTTGTAGGGCTATATGCGCCACTATAGGTTTCAGGTGTATGCGAAGCAACCGTTGAGATATGTACCATGCGACCTGATTTCTGTTCGATCATCATACGACCAAAACGTTGAGACATTAGGAAATAACCTGTCATGTTGACATTAATAGTTAGTTGCCATTCATCAAGTGGTAAATCTTCTAATGGACAGAATTTTAAAATTGCCGCAGTATTGACTAAAACATCACAGCGACCAAATTGTTTTTTGACTAAAGCAACGGCATCGTCAACACTTTTTTCATCAGTTGTGTTACAAGCCAAACCTATCGCTTTAATACCATACTCTTTGGCTAATTCAGCAGCATAATCTTGGCATTTGGTTTCATCAAGATCGATGAGTACTAAATTTGCTTTTTGTTTGGCAAATTCTCGGCAAATTTCTGCACCCATGCCACCAACAGCTCCTGTGATAACACAGACATCACCTTCTAAACCTAACCAATTGTTATTCATACAGACTCCTAATATTATTTTTATATTAATCGCTGATTATTTACGATTAATCTTTGCAACTTAATAGTTTATATATTTGACTTTCAATAAGTTAACTTGTATTCAATTTGAGTTTTTATAAAACAGTTATAATTTTAAGCTAAACTTTTATGTAATATATTTAAAATGTATCTCAGGTCTTTTACATCAAGTTGACCAGGTGCAGATGCATTTTTTGCTGCGCCAAATGTGAGGTCAGAACCAAAAGTTTCGCCTGCAACACGACTAATCGCACCTTTTCCTGCCATTGACATAGTAATTAGTGGTGTATGCGCATATTTGTCTTTCATTACCGCTGTTGCAGCAAGTAAGTTAATTACATCTTCACGTGAACGCGGCATTACAGCGATTTTTGGAATATCTACGCCAAGATCCTGCATTTTGCGTAATCTTGCTATAATTTCCTCTTTTGGCGGTGTTTTATCAAAATCATGGTTTGAGGCAATAACTAAAACCTTATTTTGATGAGCTAGCTCGACAATTTCTTCTACATATTTGTCGCCAGTGAAAACTTCAATATCAACAAGATCGATCAATCCACTTTTAATCATCTGTTTATTTAAATTAATATAAAATTCCACTGAAGCAGGATAAACGCCGCCTTCATTAGCGGTACGAAATGTGAATAAAATTGGTTTGTGACCAATGATTGAGTTTAATTTGTTTGCTGTTTGTTTTACTTTTTCAATATCATCAACATGTTGGAAATGATCAACTCGCCATTCGACCATATCAAAGTCGATTTGAGTCAAAAATTCAGCTTCATTTACTAATTCTTGTTCTGTTTTACCCACAATTGGAACGATAATTTTAGGCGCTCCAACACCAATATCTAAATTTTTCACGGTAATTTTTGTCATCTGGTCACCAATTAATTTATTTTTATCCTCTCGATAAAAATTGTGAAGAGGATAATTGATACAGATATAAATATTAATATTTATATTAATTACAATAGGTTAAATAAATATTAGTCATTAAAACCCATTTTTTCTTTAACATAATCAATAGGGGCATCTTGTCCAGTCCAAATTTTAATTTGTGCATGGCCTTGCCATAACATCATTCCGATACCGTTTAATATTTTACAGCCTTGTGCTTCGGCTATTTCTAGTAATTTAGTTTTACGCGGACTATAAATACAATCGGTTACAACAAGATCTTTTCTTAGCATACTAGGATCGGTTATTAAACTTTGCCCTTCTAAAGGCTTCATACCCACACCTGTTGCATTACATAATACTGCACTTTCAGCGATTTCTTGACGCAATTTGGCTTTATCTGTTAGATCATAGACGGTTGCTTTACAATTTGTTTTATCATTGATTCTTTTAGCTATTTCTACAATTTTCTCAAAGCATTCATCTTGTTGATTGAAAATAGAAATCTCTTTAACACCATCTAGCGCGGCTTGTACGGCAATAGCACTTGCAGCGCCACCACCTCCAAGTAATGTCATTTTTTTTCCAATAATATCAACGTTGGCCTCTTTTAATGAGCGCATGTATCCCATACCATCAGTGTTATAGCCAGTTAGTACACCATCATCATTAGAAATGGTATTACATGCTCCAATAAGCTCAACTGCGGGTGTTAATTTATCTAAATATTGACATACAAGTTGTTTATTTGGCATTGATACTGCACTACCGCGTAAACCTAATGCTCGTAAACCTTTTATAGCATCAGGTAATTTTTCTTGTGTCACTTCAAAAGCTAAATAGACGTAAGGAACGTCTAGTTTAGAATAGATAATATTTTGCATTTTCGGTGATAAGCTGTGTCGAATTGGATATGCCATTAGTCCAATTAATAAAAAATGACCATCAATATTTGCTCTCATACTTTTCTCCAATTTTTAATCATTAAGTTCAGCTACTTGTCTAAGTAATTGTTTTGTATCTTCTATATACATTTTTGCTCGTTCAATTGGAGAATGACTCAATGCAAACTCATCATTACAACATTCAATTGAAATTGGCATTTCTGGTAAAGCTTTCAATAATGAAACTAAATCAATTCCACCACGTCCCGGCGATAAGCGATAATTTCTCGCTTGGTAAAGTAATCCTTCAGTATCTTTAGGTTTTTCTTTAGTCCCATCGCATAATTGCATATAACGCCAGCAATCCTTAGGTACATTTTTCAAGTCATCCAGAGTATTAGCGCCTCGATCAAAATGTAATGGATCAATAATCATACCTTGGTTATTTTGGTTTGCTGCTTTAAGTAGTTCTACACCTGAATTGACCGTTGGAATATCAGTCCAAGGCATTGGTTCAATATTGATTGCGATACCTAATGGTGCGGCAATTTCACATAATTGTGCAAAATTATCAGCTAAACGATTTCTATCGGGATCATTACCTGCTAATAATACTTGACTAGCACCTAAACGAGCCCCGGTTTCTAATACAGGAAAAAAATTGATGACACGTGTATCTGGTTTAAGTCGGAAAATTTCAATATCTAACACTTTGATACCAGTCTCTTTTAAACGCCTCTCTACTTCTCTGATTAGTGGTGTATCGCCGACTGTCGCATAAACAGGCTCAGTAGGTGTGGCTGGAATAAGTCTTAAACCAACATGGGTATATCCAGCTTCAGCTGCCACAATGACTTGATTTGCTGGAGATACATCTAATACTGTCAAGGCAGCAAGCCCAATAGGACGTTCAATTGCCATACAATCCTCCTGAAATTTTAAAAAATTTATCTGAAATTAAAAAAATAAGTTGCTAATAATGTAAAACAATAAAATAATTTTATCTATAGATTTTGTTATTTTAATTTATTTTTTTAATAAATTTATTCATAATAAGCCAAATAATCATAAAAATTATTTAAGAATAATTATTAATTTAAATAGCAAAAATGAACATATTGTTATGATTTATAAATAAAAATAATGAATATGAATTTGATGCTAATAGATTTGATATAAATGAAATGACCTGTAAATAAAAAAATATGATCAAAAAAATTTAGCCGATTTTAATAATTGGAATGAAATACAAAATTAAATTATTTAACAAAGGATGCATTATGAAAAATAAATATATTCCTACCTCGATATGCTTATATATAAACTATTTTGTTCATGGTATGGGAGCAATCATTCTCGCCCAAAATATGGATTATTTGGCTAATCAATTAAATACCGACAGTGCGGGAATTGCTTATGTGATCTCTGGTTTGGGGATTGGACGATTAATTGTTTTGTTTGTTATGGGCGCATTATCAGATAAATTTGGTCGTAAACCTTTCGTATTTTTAGGCGGTTTATTTTATATAGGATTTTTGCTTGGCATTCTGATTAGTCCTAATCTAGAAGTTGCATTTTTGTTTGCTATTTTAGGTGGTATTGCTAACTCAACACTGGATGCGGGTACTTATCCTGCATTGATGGAATCATTTCCTAAGGCAACAGGTACAGCATCAATTTTAACTAAAGCAGCCATTGCTGGTGGGCAATTTGTATTACCGATTGTGATGACCATGATTATCGCTTTTAAAGCTTATTATGGTTGGTCATTCTTATTCTGTGTTGCTATATTAGCCCTTAATGCTTTAGCTGTATTAAAAATGCCATTTCCAAATCATAAACAACCAGCAGCAGAAGAAATTGCAGATGAATCAATTGAGAAAGAGACAAAACCATTACCAAAATTAAAACAAAAAGCAAACTTTTGGATCGAAGGTATTTGCTTTATTATTATTGGTTATACATCAACCGCAACATTTTATTTAGTGTCAATTTGGTTACCTAAATTTTCTGAATCAGTTGCAATGATGAGTCCTTCTGCATCGGCTCAAACTATAAGTTATTATGCAATGGGTACATTAACAAGTGTGATTCTAACTTCAATATTAGTTAAAAGCTTGATTCGCCCTGTATATATTGTGTTTGTTTATCCTTGTTTATCAGCAATTATGCTGTTTGTTTTATTCTTATTCCCTTCACCAATGTTATGTATGGCGGGTGGTTTTATCTTAGGATTTACAGCCGCAGGTGGCGTTCTTCAATTAGCTTTAACAACAATGTCAGAATTTTATCCGGAAGGTAAAGGTAAAGTTCTTGGTATTTTCTTCACCTCGTCTAGTTTAGCAACGTTCTCTATACCGGTTATTACTGGGATTATTTCAAAATCCAGTATCGCTAATATCATTTTATTAGATGCATTTATTGCTGTATTAGGAACAGTTTTAGCATCGGTAATTATTGCTAGATATCATAAGATTTTTGAACTACCGAATCATAAACTAAATTAAGTAATTATTATCAAAAATAATTCACAAATAATAAGCCACAAGAGTGATAAATTTCTTTTGTGGCTAATCATTTTGAACTGTCCAAACATAATCTATTAAATAACATTATATAAATATACAATTTAATAGAGGATTCATATCGATAACATAACAAAACCAAATGTTAAAATAATAATGCAATGTATTGATGTACAATTGAGAAGAAAGTATCTTTTATGTCTTTAACTGTGATGTAATCGTTGCTCTAAGAAATTATACCAAGAGCCATAAGCTTTTTTTTAAATCGAGTGTTAATTCAAGAAAAGTATGAATATTCCATAAATTATCTAATAAGATTGACATAAAAAATAGGAACCTATTTTGGCATGTGAGCTATCAATAGCCCTGAAATCGGGATGGATACGATTAGAAAGTATCCTTAGTATTATTGTCGATACTAGATAGCTACCTAAAAAAGCATTATTTATAATAATTAAAAAGTAAGTAACGATTATATTAATTATTTCGCAATGAATTGATTATGAATGTTAAAGCATCTTATTACAATAAGACGCTTTTTTTAATTCCCATGTGGATAGTTATCAAATTTTCTTCATATCAATGACTTTCTTGAAACGTGAATAAACAATTGTGCCTAATATTACACTTGATAGTGCAACGACAAGATCGACTAGAATTGCATAGCTAACATTTGTCATAGCTAATTTCGGTACTATTAATGGGATGACAATAAATGATAAGCCACTTAAAGTATACATTGTTCCGACTGCAAAGCCTTTACGATCAGGAAATAGCTGTTGCATAACAACTAAGGTAAGTTGTAATACACCACCTGCGGCAGTTAATCCCATTCCAATTGCCGCAATTAAACTCATAGTTGGATTCAGATTAAAAAGAAAAATTAATAAAGTTAACACTGAAAGTAAAGGCAATATAATTATACAAAAAATAGGTTTTATGAATTTTTTAACAATATAGGCTGTTGTAAAAACGGAAATTATTGAAGCCGTGCTGTAATAACTGATTAACTGTTTGGCTGCCATTTGATCCATCCCTATCCCCTTTTCTGCAATTGCCGGTAACCATTGTAAAATGATCACGAAAGTTGCTGTAGTGGTAAAGCCCATAATGATTAATAAAATACCTTCAAAGAAAATATTAGGTTTACCAATAAAATAGTCATTATGACCTTCATTACCACAAATAACCGTATTTTTAGAAGGAAATTTTCTTGGCGCGAGTAGTATCAAATTAAGAATGATACAAGCAATAAAGAATAGGAAAGCATAACCATACCACAAATGATAAGTATGAAATATAGTAACAATAAAGGGTAAAACTAGGGTTCCCATTGAGATAAATGCTTTAATTAAAACGCTCGCGGTACCTGCTGATCTAGGAAAGCATTCGGTCAATGCTGGCATTGAACCCGTATCTAAAAAAGAGTTTCCTGCACCAATAAACATTGCTAAATAAAAGGCAACAGTTGCATTATGACAAAAAAGAATCCCACTAAAAAAGATAATATAACAAAACATTCCCATTAAAATAAATGGTTTGCGACCAAACCTATCGGATAATATGCCACCGGCAAACATTAACAATATTTTGCCAAATCCTATTCCAGAAGCCACAAACCCGACACCAACTAGGTCAGTGTTAAGTTGAGCCGATATTTCTTCAGAAAATTGCATAATTACTATTAAAGCGATACTTTCAATAATGTAATTAGCATAGATAGATCCTGCTATCGAATAAGGGCTGTTAATATTATTGTTCATCAGTTAATATTCCATTATAAATTTAAAACATTACAAAACTAACTGATTTAATATTAGCGGTAAAAGTGCCGGAATAAAAGAAAAATAACCTAACTAATAGTATTATTAATTAATTGTAGTTAATAAAGAATAAGTTATTTATATAATTATGTTAGATTAGAATAAATGGAGGATCATCATTTTGAATGATGATAAAAACTTAATAATGTAAAAAAGTACAAATTCATTAATCAATATTGAGTACTTCTAGAAACTGTCCTAATATTTGCATCTCCTGACAATCTACATTTATAACATGACTTGCAGAATCCATATAGAGATGATGACGTTCTTCAAGTATTTTTTCCATCTCATCAACAATTGATAATCCTGTTAATGAAGGACGTTGTGCCATATTAGGATCTTTCATTAATCGTTCCGCAAGAATCTTTGCAGGAGCAGATAAGAAGAATACAATACCCATTTTTTGCATATGTAGACGATTTTGGTCAGCTAAAATCATTCCACCACCTGTTGCAATAACTCGACACGGCTGTGTGACGTCTTTTAAAACTTGGCTTTCTTGCTTTCTAAAACCTTCCCAACCCTCTTTTTCAACTATTTCAGCAACGGTCCTTTGGGTACTTTCATATAGGTAAACATCTGTATCAACAAATGAGTAATTTAACTTTTCAGCAAGTAAGCGCCCCATTGTTGTTTTTCCTGACGCTCGAGCTCCAACGAGAAAGATTGTTTTATTCATTTTTATAATCTCACTTCAATAACATAATACACTTATATGTTATTCTTAATATACATAAATGCAACAAATATTTACACAAAGTTACATTATTTTATAAATTCCCAATATATCAAAGCATTAAATAAAAGATGTATGTAAATATTTTTTTACAGATAAAATTATTTTATGAAGAATTGTTTGCGATACATTTGAAATAAGAAATAATCTTAGCTTTCAATATCCAAAAAAAGAAATTAATTAAATTAAGGGGGTAATTTAGTTATGAGAATTGATTTATAGAATAGGATTTTTTAGCAATAAGAGAGAAAACAATATGTAATCTATTATTATTAAATAGAATATCACTATTAATGTTATTCTAAAAAATAATGTGTTATAGATTACACATCTAAAATTTTAAAAACCATTTTTCTGATAAACATCAGCAGGATTTGGACCTGTTCTAAAGTCTTCATTTAAACTATCAATTTGCTGCATTTCGGTGTCAGTTAATTCAAAATCAAAAATTTGCATATTTTCAGCTATACGCAGAGGGTTAACCGATTTAGGAATGACAATAAGATCTTTTTGAACATGCCAACGTAACGTTACTTGTGAAGATGATTTTTGATATTTTTGACCGATATTTATCAATAATGGTTCATCAACAACACGACCACGAGCCAAAGGACTCCAAGCTTCAATCGCAATTTGTTCTTTGTTTAAATATTCTATTAATTCTTTTTGTACTAAATAAGGGTGAATCTCAATTTGATTAATCATAGGTTTAATATTTGCACGAGTTTTCAACAATTCAAAATGGGATTGATGAAAGTTACAAACGCCAATTGCGCGAACCATTTTAGTTTCATATAGTTGTTCAATGGCTTTCCAAGTATCAAAGAAATGATTTTTCAATGGCCAATGGACTAGGAAAAGATCTAGATAATCCGTTTGTAAATCTTTTAAGGATTGTTCGAAAGATTTTAACGTCTGCTCATAACCTTGATTAAGATTACTTACTTTAGTCGTTAGAAATAGTTCTTGCCTTGCAACACCTGAATTAACAAAAGCTTCACCCAGTATTTTTTCGTTATTATAAAGCTGGGCAGTATCAAATGAACGATAACCATTATTTAAGGCTGTCATGACAGCGTTATTAGCTTCCTGTTGTTCAACAATTTTAAAAGTACCGAAACCTAACTGTTCGATGGATACACTATTGCTTAAGCTAATTTTTTTAATTAAAGATGTCATTTTTTTCTCATCAAATTATTCTAGCTATAAAAATTAATCAATTTTTTTAAAACAAAATATGTTGTTTTAAGTTTTTTATTTAACAAATATATTTAAATTATCTATGTAAAGAACAACATTTATTAAATAATTAAATGAATAGTAGCACAAAATTAATTATTAAAAAAACTATCTCCACAGTATTGGGTTAAAAATCGATAAAATTTTTGAGCGACAGGCATTAGGGGTCTATTTTTAACCGTCGCCACATAGATGTCTCGTTTTTGGCGATTTTTATTCATCGGTATTAATGAAACATTAGCATCTTCAGGAACAGATACATTAATCATCATACCAATACCATAATTGATAGATACTAAACCAATCATTGCATTTTCACTTTCAACCCGACTAACAACATTAGTTAATTTGACACCTGATTCACTAATGATATTATCCAAATAACCTTTCATTCCACTACGTTCGGTATATAAAATTACCGGTTCATTCGCTATATCTTTTAAGTCCAGCTTTTTTCGCTTAGATAATGGGTGCTCATTAGAAATAATAAATACAATTTCTTGTTTAGCTAAACGCGTAAATTCTATTTCTGGGTCATCATGCAAATAAGAACATAGCCCGATATCATAACGTTTGCTTTTAAGTTCTTGAACAATATTTGCACTCAAATCTTCATAAAAAGAAAATGAAATATTTTTATATTCAGGTAAGCTAGTAAATGCTTTTATAATTTTTGGTATATATCCCATACTTAATGAATAAACAAAAGCTAATCGAATATGCCCATGCGATATGCTAGTTAATTCTTTAATAAATTGTTCACCTTCATTTAGTGATTGTAATGCTTGATTAACGTAGATGAGATACTGTTCGCCTTCTTTAGTTAGTTCTACATTACGTCCTTTCTTTTGAAATAACTTGATACCAACCTCTTTCTCTAATTCTGCAATCGCATGACTAAGACTTGGTTGACTAATGGAAAAATATTCTGAAGTATAAGTGTAGTGTTGATTTTTAGCGAGTATCTGAAAGTATTTAAGTTGTTTGATATTCATGAGTGAATTACTCTCTAATCAATGATTTATTTGTATTATAAAATATTTATTACTAAAATGGAAAAAATAGGATTTCTAAAATTAAACTACTTACTCTATGATTATTAATAGTTTTACCTACAATTTAAATTATAAATAGTAAAACATTGTCACATAAGAGAAAGAGGCCTAGAAAAAATCCACCTCTTCAATAATAACAGAGTTTTTTGATAACCTGCTTTATTCTAAGAAAGTATTTAACTTTATAAAAATGAATCAAATCAACTGATACCTAACTATCACGCGGCTTTTTATTTAAATGTAAAAAAGTTAGTTAAGTTAGATAAAAAATCTCTTAAAATTAGAATCATCAACGAACTTTGTTTCGATTAATCTTCTTAAAAGTAAAAACAATTCTTTATAATCTAAATAAACTGTCTTCATATATAAAACATTTCAGTTTTAATAATAAAATGGATTTAGAATTAACATTGAAACGGTATAGACTCCTGAATAATTTTTACAAAAAAACATATAATGCTTTAATCTCTAAATTATATTTTTTCTTTTTAATCATTTATGTACTCTCGTTGATTTTCTTTCGGTATCCCCCTTAAACAACGAGATAAAACGATATCGATAGAGAGTACTTATACAACAAAAAAAAGAAAGGTATAGTTTAGATATTGAACCATTAAATGTATTTTTGCACAAAGCTAGCCGATGGTTAAATTTAGAATATGATGCTAACCAATCGCTTATCGTCACTCATCATTATGCCAAACATAATCCAGAACAGGTTTTAGCTCCTTTGGCTGAGGCTACAGCAAAGCTAATTGCGCAAGAAGATTTTAGTTTAGTAAAACACTGCGAGCACAAAGACTGTGTGCTGTGGTTCTACGATAAGACAAAAGCCCATAAAAGACGTTGGTGTAGCATGAAAAATTGATTTTAGAAGATTATAGAAAGTGTTATCGGCGTGATAAACGCACTTGAATTTTATAAAAATTTGAATGTATCATATTAATTATTTTTGATTTATGGCGTTGCTAACCATTTGGACTAGTTTTTAGTAGTTCTTAAAGAGTCTTATAGACAACTATGCCACGAGTGGCATTCTGACAATCTTTTTAATAATCCTCAATCAGTTATTTTATGAGACATAAACTATTTGTTGGTAAGTTGTTTATTAGTATTTTAAGTAAAAAAATCAAGTTTTTAAATACAATTTAGATAAATCGAATTCCTCCACCCAAATAGTAAATAATAAGATGGTTGTAAGATAAATGCTTTTAATAGTACTTAAAAAGAATATCGAATAATTTTCAGATAATTCTTTTAATCACTCATTTTCAAAATAATCAATAATCGCTTGATTTATAGCATTTTTCTTCAAATTCTTCTGCCAAACAAGATATATATTAATGCTTAATTTCATACTTTGACTATTAATTAATTTTTTATATACCACGCCATCAACTTTTGCTTGAGTCATTGATTGAGGTAAAAGCATCATAGCTTTACCTAACGATACCTCAAGTAGCATTGATAGATTATCCGGAAGCTCCGGACGACGAATAAGAGGTAAATTTAGTGTTTTAAACACTAGCTCACATTGCTTATGAAATATAGGATTTAAATATGGTTTAAACCAGAAGAGAGGTAAATCAGTTACATCATTAAGATCGACTTTTTCTTGTTCACTACATTTATGGCTGTTAGGTAAAACTAATATCATCGGTTCTTTGTATACTAATAAATTGTTTTCAATTTGCTCTCCCGTTTGGTAATCAGAAACTAAGGCAAAATCGATGTTTTCTTTTTTTAGTTCAAATAGAAGTTCTTTGGATGTATAATTATGTTTATAAATTTCTATTTCATCACAAAAATTAGAGAAAAACATATCAAAATATGGAATGAAGTCAAAACAAAGGGTTTTAGTTGTACCGAAAATAACCTTCTCAATATTGCTTGATTTAATTGATCTAACGGTTGAGCAAAGTTCATTTAATAAAAATGTAGCTTTTATTTTAAAATCTTCTCCTTCTTTTGTTAAAACAACTTTATGTGAATTTCGTAAAAATAAAGTTTGTTCCAATTTTTCTTCTAAATCTCTAATTTGAATTGAAAGTGGTGGCTGGCTTACTCCCAACTTTTCAGCCGCTCCTCTAAAACTTTTCGCCTCACAAACAGCCACAAAATACTGTAACTGTTTAATTGTAGGCAATCCTTTGCTATAAATGTTCACGATATATAAAACTCCTAAAAATTTGCTTCAATATAACCTTCAATATACTCTTTAAATACTATAACCCAATTCGGTATATAATTTTTACCTTAAAATTGTAAATATGGGGCTGAAACTACCTACCCTGTCTGATAAAACTTGCTTCAATTCATTACTAGATATGCTTTCTTCAATAAACTTTGATGGAACGAAGCACATCGCCTCCCATTGTCAGCAATTTCAATAATAAGATCTGTATCATCGATAATCAAATATGGATTTACATAAACTTCATTAGGTTGTAACGTACTTATATTCGTTGATATTCAATTTATATTATCATTTGCATTGATTAAATTTTTATTCAATATCGATAAAGTTAGAATTGCATCCGATTTTTTGAAGAATTCTTCAGATGGACATAATATATTTTTTGACACCAGCAATTTTTTTGCTACCCAATCACTTTCAATTAGATTTCCAACACAAATAGCTATATCAATATTCTAATAGATAAGTCAACTATTCGATTTGTTCCCATTAAATCTATTTTTATTCTAGGTATTCTTTAATAAACGAAAAAATATATTTACCAACACTCTGATGATTTTAACTTATTTATAAAGTTACTTTTATGATTAGTGATAATTTATGATGATAATCCTCTAAATCTTAATTAGTTAGAAAACTCTTCAACTAAATTAGTTAACCTATCATATTTTCTTAACATTATTAGGAAGATCTGTTTGATAATTCTATCCCTTAAGCATCCACCAATTATTTTTTTAAATTGAGTTAAATTTCTGCTTATTGCTGAGGATCGTATTAATAGTCTGTTGGATGCTTTAACAAAATTATCGTCTTTAATTATGATAATAAAAATTTTTTAGTCATCAATTTATTGTGTCATTTTTGAAATTTCATTTTTTTTATCATCATACCATAAATACATTATAAACAAACTTAACAAAATTTATTTATTTTTTTGATAATTATTAAATTTATTAAAAACTGTTTTACCTTTGATATTAATTTCATATCGCAAAATAAGTATTTCTGTATTCCTATTTTTTTGTTTACAGTTTTCAACTATTACATAAATAACTAACAATTAAAGGAGAAAGTTATGACATCACAATACTTATTAGTAAATCATTATCCAGTAATGGAAGGAAAAGAGAAGGAGATTCAGGATCTAGCCGAGAAAAATTCAAAGGCTCTTCCTGAAGTAAGTAGTTTCTATATTTCTCAAGATGAAGGCGAGTTAATTGAATTCATTAGTTTAAGTTCACTAAATGAACTGGCTAAATATGAAAACAATTTAGCTTCAGCCTTCACCGATTACGCTAATTATCTCTGTGGAGATATTAAACGAGAACTACTTACTTATGTCGAAAGCCCTATTAGTTCAAGTACGGCAGTTCCACAAACTAAATATGTTCAACTTCGCCATGTTGAAGTCTTACCTACTGCATATCAGCGTTATCTGAAATGGCGAAATGAAACAATTTTTGAGGTAGTTCGTAATAATTCAACCACAATTGAATCATTTGACGCCTACCATTCACTTATTAGCCAGATTCCAGGTGTAATGTTTATTTCATGTTTTAACGGCTCAGTTGAAACTTATCTTAAACCATTTACCGATGATAATTATAAAAACATTGTTACTCAAGCTGGAGATAGTTATATCACTGGAGGTAATGAAGGTCTTTACACTAAAATCTACAAAAAATTAGGGATGTAATATATATTTTAATTATAAATTATAAGAAGTTATAAGAAGTTATAAGAAGTTAAAATAAATTATTATAAAGATGTTATAAGGAGAAATGTTGTGAAAAAATTAGTAGTTGTTGGTGATAAATTCGGTGAGTTTGCAAAATTAAATGGGACAATCACTCAAACCCAGCTTTCCATGTTGACTCAAATACCAGCAAAAATATTCACTAAGAAAAATTATTTAGTTCCAGGACAGGGATGTAAAAGAGATGAGGTCAGTCGTTTTGTTAAAGATATCGAGAATTCTGAACATTTAGATATGTCTTCACTCATTTCATTTTATGGATGTGAAGTTTTACCAAATAAGTATACTCATCAAATCAATATTCATAATGTTTTGATTGGTCAAGCTAAACAACTAAATGATACTCTATTTGAATTACCATTCATTCTTGACGAAAGAAATATGCTGATGGGGGATCATCAGACAGGTAGACACGTTCAAGGCATGATTATAACAGAAGCTTTTAGACAAACTTTTATTGCAATAACAGAAGAATTTTACCTTAATGATGACAATAACCAAGATAAATATTTTGTCATTAACGGAATGAATATTCAGTTTGAAAACTTTTTATTTCCTTTACCTGCACAAATTTATTTTGAGCTTATCAACATTGATAAGAATAATTATCGAACCAAAGTAAAAGCGAAAATAACTATAAATCAGGCTAACAAAGTTTGTGCCACTATGAATACTGATTTCGCAGTATATCCTGTTAATGATCTTTCAAAAAAAGAAGCAGTGTTAGCAAATGAAGCACTGAACTCATACTTGACAGATTCTCTCAACAATGTTGCATAGGGAAGGAAATATCAATGTCTAAGTTTCAATTAACACCAACAACGCAAGGACCTTTATATCCACCATCAGAGATCGTGGATAAAAATGGTGACTTTGTTGTTGTTGGAAACATTATTAGGGAGGACAAAGCCATTTCATGGGGAATGGCTATTGTCTCAAAGAATAGCACTGTCCCTAAATTTGGAGAAATATCCGCTTATTCAGTTAAGGAAGAGTTGAATGACATTAGTGAAGAAAAACTATCAGAAATAGAATTATTTACATTGCCATTACCACTTCCTTTAAATAATTACCCGATGGTATTTGCACCTGAGCAATGTGCCAATGCTGCACAGATACATCGTCCAAGCCTCCCATTAAATAAGGGTTACATTTATGACTATCGAGAAAGTGATGGGCGTAGAAAATTACCAAAGATTGTACTAAGCGATTGGCTTAAAGCAGAAGGCAGTGTTGAAATTAATACTGATGGTTTCTCGGCCAGATTTGATTTTAGTTTTAAAAATTTAGTTCCAAATAGTCTTTACACCGTGATGAGTTTAAGAGAAAAAGATCTTGATCCAAATGAGTTAACTCGACCTGGTCCATTAGGGATACCCAACGTTTTTATAACAGATGAAAAAGGAAATGGTAACTATTTTGCTATTTTAGATAATCCATTTCCGAAACATGATGAAAACAGCAATCGAATCATTAACATTATTGTTTTATTCATGAGTTCTCAACAGTCATATGGTGGTGCAATTGGGTATTTTGGTTTAGGGGGAGATGTACACGCACAACTCAAATTAAGTCAAAATGATTTATTAAATTCTTTACTAACGAAACCACTACAGGAGAAATAAATGCCACATTTACACATTTTAACTTGGCCAATAAATAGTGATGAAAAAGCCAAAAAACTATTAGAAGGAATAACTAGTGTCGTACATAACACATTAGGTTGCCCACTCGATAAAATTTCTATTAGCATTCAGGAAATTTCACCGTCACGATGGTCTGATGCAGGTGTCGTAGGCACTGATCCTGATTTCGCAAATAAAAGTAGACTGAAGGAAATTAAGGATAATCATCATGAAGCAAATAAAAAGTGATTCAATAAAATTACCCGCAGCCTTTTTTGATGTTGATGACACACTAATAACAATCAAGAGTATGTTTGATTTTTTTGAATATTTCTGTGAAAAGAAAAAGTTAAACAGTTTGAAAATTAAATTTGATGAAGCTTTTAAACAAGCTAGGGCCAGTAATGTACCTAGAGAAAAGCTAAATTCGATGTATTACCAATTCTTATCAGGTATATACATGGATGAACTAGTCGCAATCGGTAAAAATTGGTTTAGTAACAATGTTCTTGCAAAAGATGTATTTATAGAGAAGACAAACAGATGTTTATGTCAACATCAAGAAAAAGGAGAAAGAATAATTTTTGTCTCAGGTTCGATGCTACCCCTTTTGCAGCCTATTGCTGAACATTTCAAAATTAAAGACATTCTTTGTGTTCATCCTGTTGTTGACGAAAAAGGTGTCTTGACCGGTGAAATTAGTGGAATACAGACTATTGGTGCTGGAAAGGCTGAGGCAATGAAAGAATTTGCTTCCAAGGAAAAAATTAATCTAAACACCAGTTACAGTTATGGCGACGATATTTCAGATCTAGATATGTTGTCTTGTGTAGGTAATCCTGTATATGTTGGTAATAATCCTATCATGCTGGATCACGCTAAACGCCATAACTGGATAATTTTATAATCTTTTTAATGAAATAATAAATAAAAATACTTATGACTATGTTGGAGAAAGAATGAATATGAAAGATGTTGTTATTGTTGCAGCAAAAAGAACTGCTATTGGAGCGTTTCTCGGTGGATTTGCTAATATACCAGCTACCGAATTGGGTGCTATGTTAATTAAAAATATGTTAGAAGAGTCAAATATCCCAGTCAATGAAGTAGATCAAGTTATTATGGGACAGGTTTTAACTGCTGGATGCGGACAAAATCCAGCTAGACAGACTGCTATTAAAGCTGGTTTACCAGAAAAAGTAACTGGATTAACTGTTAATAAGGTTTGTGGTTCAGGACTTGTAGCTATCAACTTAGCTGTGCAAGCGATTAAAAATGGAGATGCCCACATGATTATTGCTGGCGGGCAAGAAAGCATGTCAATGGCTGGACATATTCTTAAGGGAGGGCGACAAGGTAAACGTTTAGGTAATTTAGAATTAGTTGACACACTTATACATGATGGATTAACTGATGCTTTCAATCAATATCATATGGGTATAACAGCCGAAAATGTTGCTGAAGAATATAATATTTCTCGTGAAGAGCAAGATAATTATGCACTATCTTCTCAAAATAAGGCGCTTAAGGCCATACAAAATAATTCTTTTTTAAACGAAATAATACCAATAAAATTAACCACCAAGAAAGGTGAATTAATTATTGATAAAGATGAAGGCCCAAGAGAAACTTCTTTAAATAAGTTATCGACGCTACAACCTGTTTTTAAAAAAAATGGAGTAGTTACAGCTGGAAACGCATCATCCATAAACGATGGAGCTGCTGCAGTGATTGTATGCAGTAGAGAAAAAGCTTTATCTTTAGGATTAATTCCATTGGTTTCTATTTCTGCATTTGCCAATACAGGTATCAACCCAGCTTTTATGGGATTAGGTCCTATTAGTGCGATTCAAGCTTGTTTAAAAAAAGCATCTCTGTCAATTGATGAAATTGATCTATTCGAATGTAATGAAGCTTTTGCATCACAAACCATAGCTGTACAAAAAATATTAAATTTGCCAGAAGGCAAAGTAAATGTTAATGGCGGAGCGATTGCATTAGGTCATCCAATTGGTGCCTCTGGTTGTCGCATATTGGTTTCACTTATCCATCAATTAATATCTCGTAAACTTAATACTGGTATTGCAGCACTATGTGTCGGTGGTGGTGAAGGTGTTGCGATGAGTATTACTCGAGAGTAAAGAGGAATTTACATTATGGAATCAGCGATAATGCCAACAAAAGAGCAAAAACAGACAAAATCAAAAACAAGTGTTATGGTTTCTGCTGTACTAATTGTTCTTTTAGTTGGTTCGGTTTATATCAGCCAGCTCATTTTTCAGGAAATTTCAAAAAGCTTCAATATAGATATTCTTGAAGCACGAAATGTTTTTAGCCTATCTTGTTTTTTCTATGCAATTTCATTTTTTATTTATGGTCCATTATCAGATAGAGTCTCAACAAGATTATTAGTTCTTTTTGGTTGTATCGGAACAGTTTTTTGTCTGTGTATATCTGGGATAATCCAATCATTCAATATATATTTGTTCATTATGTCATTGATTGGTTTTTTTGCTGCATCAGTCCCCGCAGCATTATTTGCTTATACGGCTAAAAACACACCTAATGAAAAATTGCCTCAAGCAATGGGAATTATGATATCTGCTTCTATTATAGGTATTATTTTTAGTAGAAGCGTTGTAGCCATGATGACAGATCACCAGTCTTGGCAATTTGCCTTCATTATTTATGCGTGTTTAATTATTTGTGCTTGCTTTTTTATTCCATCCGGAATAAAAAAAGCAAACAATATTACATCTAGTATTAATATTATTAACACTTATCTCTCTGCAGCTAAATTACTACTCAATAAAACGGTTATTATTTTTTTATTAGTCGGTTTTTTACTCTTTTTTGTTTATCTAGGATTATCCTCTTTTTTAACATTTTATTTAAAAGGTGAACCATTTAATCTTTCATCTACTGTTTTGGGATGGTTAAATTTTGCAGGAATGAGCGCAGTGATTGGAGCAATGATTACTGGTAAATTATCTCAATTCATGAGTAAAGAAAAACTGTTAATCATATGCTTATTATGTGTAACCATTTCAGTTGTCATGATTGGATACAGTTCAGAACTATTCTGCATAGCATTCGGTATTTTTTGTTTGTTTCTTTTTGTTTTTGGTATTCAGCCAATTGTAATTTCTATGCTTAATCAGATTGTACCAATTAATTCTAAAGGAGCTATATCT
Organism: Gilliamella sp. B14448G11; assembly: GCF_016101765.1. Taxonomy (NCBI): domain Bacteria; kingdom Pseudomonadati; phylum Pseudomonadota; class Gammaproteobacteria; order Orbales; family Orbaceae; genus Gilliamella; species Gilliamella sp. B14448G11. Next base: position 118,511 of record NZ_JACFPX010000007.1, read on the forward strand.
TCTTTATACTTATTATCTTGTCTAGCTGGAGGTAGTGTTGGTACATATATGTTAGGTATTCTTTATGAAAACTTTAATTGGAATGGAGTAATTTTAACCTGCATAATTTTAAGCTTAATTAATGCAGTTTTCGCTTTGTTGGGTATTCAATTAATAAAAAAATAAAAGGAAGTTAAAATGCAAACAATTATGATCACAGGTGGTTCAGGTTCAATAGGAAAAGGTATTGCGAAGGTTCTTTTAAATGATAATTATAGAGTTATTCTAATTGGAAGGAATCCTCATAAATTATTTGCTACCCAGCAGGAATTAGAGTTGGAAACAAATAATAAAAACATTATTACTTACACAATAGATATCAGAAATGAAGTCCAAGTAGCCTCAAAATTACTTTCAATTTGGGAAAGTACTCCTATTGATGGTCTAGTTAATGCTGCAGGTTTTGGTGAGCCTATTGATTATTTTTCATCTTTGAAAAATGATTGGGATGAGTCATTTCAAAGCAAACTTTGGGGCTCAATTAATATGACAAAAAATGTAGCTAAATTAATGATGGAGCATGAGATTAATGGCAAGATCATCATTATAAACGGTACATTCTGTTATGATCCAAATCCAGATTTCATCATCAATAGTACTGTAAACGCCGCACTTTCTGGTTTTGCAAAAGCTGCTTCAAAATATTTGGGTACACGTGGCATTTGCCTAAATGTTTTAAATCCATGGATTACAGAATCTGAATCTTGGCAAAAAACAGCTACTAACTTGGCTAAATTCTTTGATACAACACCAGAATCCTTAAATGAAAATTTCAAAAAAATGAATCCATTAAAAAGATTTACTGATGTTAACGATATTGGTCACGCAGTCTCTTTTTTATTAAATAAAAAAGCTAATTATATTAATGGTGCGTCGATCAATCTCGATGGAGGAGCATCAATTGGATTTTGATACATTTATGAGGAAAATACTTATTAAGAAAAAAATTCTTTTAAGCACAATTGCGTTTATATTTTTAACGTTATATGCAGGATGAGTATGGCTGAATCAACGGCGGTTTCAACATTATTTAAAGCACCTACAGGAATTGCTTTTGATAGCACTGGAACTATGTATATTAATAATTTATCAGGAAATCCTATCACTATGATAAAAGCGAATGGTGATAGAGAGGCTGTTTATTCGGGTATTTCATCACCAGCAGAGATTATGATAGCTGGGGAGGATAACATCTATGTGTCTTCATACAGTGACAATTATATTCTGAAAATAGTTGCCAATGGAAAATCTCAAAAAATATCTGATGGCTATCGTACTCCAACTGGAATCACATTTTCTAATTTAAGGCAACTACTGATAACCAATCGTTCAACAGGAGAAATCGTTTCTCTTGATTTAAAAAACGATAAGAAAACGGTAATTGAACGCGGATTAGCTACACCAGTTGGTATTAGTCAACTTCCTGATAATAGTTTAATTGTTTCACAATAGAGTGGTCGCCTTACATTAATTCAACCTAATGGAGATAAAATTGAATTAGGTGAAAGATTTAATTGATTAGGTGTTGGTGTTGCGGTTATTTCACCTGACATAGTTACCATTATCGATAACGGTTCGGGGTATGTGAGTAAAATTAATTTGAAAACAAAAGAAGTAAGCATCTTTACTTGGGGCAATTGCATTAACATATCATAATAATCGTTATTACATAGGAATATGGAATAATGGAACTGTATATATGTTTAATGACAATTAATTTCTTAATATATCATAATAAATTGGAATTAACTAAATGAATAAATTACCTGAACGAACATTAGGTTCAAATATTAAAGTCGGCGCCATGGGGTATGGCGCTATGGGGTTAAGTGAATTTTATGGGCCTACAAATGATCAACAGTCATTAAAACTGCTGCACTCAATTATAGATAATGGCGTGACCTTGATTGATACCGCTGATATGTATGGTCGTGGTCACAATGAATCACTCATTGCTTCATTTCTAAAACAATTAACTTCTGCCCAACGAGAAAAGTTAGTCATTGCGACTAAATGTGGTATCGATAGAAGCAATACAGTCGGATATGGACGAAATATAAATAACTCACCTGAATACATAAAATCTTGCTGTGAGGCATCACTAAAACGCCTAGACGTTGATCAAATAGATCTATTTTATATTCATAGAATTAGCCCTGAAAATCCAATTGAGGAAACGATGGAAACATTGGCAAACTTGGTCAAAGAAGGGAAAATTAAACATACAGGACTTTGTGAAGTTACTACTGACCAGTTAATTCGCGCACATTCAACATTTTCAGTCGATGTTGTCCAAACTGAATATTCACTTTGGACGAGAGATATTGAAGATAATATTTTACCATTATTAAAAGAGTTAAATATCGGTTTGGTACCTTACTCTCCACTTGGTCGAGGATTTTTGACAGGAAAATATCAATCTGAAAAAGATTTTTCAGATGGCGATTTTCGAAAAACTAATCCAAGATTTGTGGGTGATAATATTGAACAAAACAAAAGACTATTAGAAGCAATACAACCAATGACTATTAAATATAATTGTACTAGTGGACAGATTGCTTTAGCTTGGTTGATGGCTCAATGGGATAGCATTGTTCCAATTCCAGGAACAAAGCAAGAAAAATATTTGATAGAAAATGTAAATGCTTGCTTTATTAAACTTGAAGAAGAAGATATCTCGCTACTTAATGATTTGAAAAATTATATAAGCATACATGGAGATCGTTATACACCTGAAGGCATGAAAGGTATATTTTAATCAACGGTTATTTAAAAAATGAGGGCGTAAAAACCGCCCCATTACTAAAATGCTCCCCCCCAAAAAAACAATATACATCAGTGGTTCGTAACGGTTTTATATGAACCTGTAACAAGGATTACACCACAAATGACAATTAATGCTCCACAGATTTGTAACAGATTAGGCACTGATTCAGTAAATAATGCTAACATCATAGTAAATACAGGTACTAAGTTGAAAAATACAGCTGTATTGGCTGCCCCGATTTCTTTAATGCCAAAATTCCAAAATAAATACGCCAGTACCGTACCACAAACGGCCATATATACTAATATTAAATGATTTTTTATTGTTATATTACTGAGTGATATAAGTAAATTGTTGTTATAAACTGTAAATAATAAGATCCCTATGGTACCAAATAACATTGTATAAGTTGTAGTTTGTAAAGGTGTCGAGTTAGATATATATTTTCTTGAACCAACAGTGTACGTCGCCCATGCGAGATTACCCAACATAATAATTAGATCGCCTGAACTGAAATTAAGCGAAATTAAATTCATTATTGAACCATTACTTACGACAATAACCACGCCAAATAAGCTAATCAGCATACCGACAGTTTGGATTAGAGTAATTTTATGTTTATCAATCATTGCCGCCAACAATGCTGTTGTTATCGGAGATGTAGCCATTATCAATGCCCCATTGATAGCTGACGTAGTTTTTAAACCAATAAAAAACGCTAAATTAAAGCCGGTTATACCTAATAAACCTAGGGCTATAAATGCAATCCAGTTCTTTTGTAGTGCCATAAGATTGCTTCGATCTTTTAATAACATGAAAATCATTATAATTATCGTTGCAATAAAAAATCTTTCGGTTGCAACAGCAAAAGGAGATGCATCCGCAACGACTGATGCGCCAGCATTAAAATTAGATCCCCAAAAAAAAGTGGAAAGAGTAACTGCTAGTAACACTAAATATCTATTGTTAGGCATGAACTCTATCTCCATAAAATGCATTAAGGATTGTCGAAAATAGATGATCTCTTTCTTGTAATAATCTAAAAGCCATTTTATTACCAATCTCACTTTCAGTACCTGCTATAAATACATTCATAATTAATATCCTTATGTTGATAGTATGATTGGGGTAAAATAATATTATTATCTCATTTATAGTACAATAAACGTATTTTGAATATAGAATTCCAAAAATGAAAAAATCAATTTCTTTAAATGACCTAAATCTTTTTATAAATGTCGTTCAGGCAGGTAGCCTTACTAAAGCTTCAGATTGACCAATAACTCTAACTAACAATGACCTATGGACATTAAGCTCAGTAAAAACAATAAACTCTACATACATAACACGGATGATGTCTATGACATCATGCAACGTATTTTACGCCTTGAAATGGTATGTCCACATATACATAGACTTTGCCGGTTTTACGGTTAAAACGTACCGGGTAGTCGGTAGGCCAAATAGTGACTTTTGCTAATTGCATTAGACATAAAAATAATGCAAGCAAAGAAACAATAATTACACCCAAAGAAAAGGCTCCATCACTATATATATGATAAGGTCTAATATCGAGAAAAAGCTGTATTCCAAGATAAATGAAAAATATAAACACTCCACATCCAGTTAGCTTTTCAATCATCTCTAAAGTACGACCAAATTGGTCATCAGTGCGTCCTATTTCGATAAGGGTATCTGGTATGTCCACACTTTTTAGTACCAAAAAGATAAGGTCATCGATTTCTTTTGTATTCAATCGGTGACTGATAATTTAATGTTG
>NZ_JACFPX010000056.1:0-355 GCF_016101765.1 Gilliamella sp. B14448G11
GGTTTGAAACCCATGGTGAACATAATTGCGATGTGATGGTCATCAGTGATTATGAGCAAGGTTATCAGCAGGTGGCTGATATTGTCTACAAACAACCAAGTGGTACACTGGATAACGGCGTTGAAAGTGTCTGGGATATAACCTTACACAGTCAGATGGTGGAATCATCGGTACAAGTACAGGATTATAACTACCGCGATGCGCAGGCGAATTTACTGGGTGAAGTTAACAGCCAACTAAAAGATAACACCACTTATGGCACCGATTACCGTGGTATGTCCACACTTTTTAGTACCAAAAAGATAAGGTCATCGATTTCTTTTGTATTCAATCGGTGACTGATAATTTAATGTTG
>NZ_JACFPX010000057.1:0-354 GCF_016101765.1 Gilliamella sp. B14448G11
ATCATACGTTAACAGTTAACCATTTATAGTTTTTTAATAAAGATATTTTATATTATTATTTAATTAGTTATATTAAAACAATTTATTCATTAATATATTTTTACTAAAACATCATTAAATTTTTCAAATTAGATAATAGGTAAAAGAGGTAATGCTGATATGAGTAATAAAATAATCTGATCTTAAAAGGCTAAAAAGCGGGCGCAATATATAAACAAACTAGGCTATGGACTAAAAATTATTGTATATCATGCTATTATTTGAATCTACGGCATGATTTGCAACGGATTATCTTATAATTTGACATGATAACAAACCACCAAAAACAATAAACCACCCCTTTTAAAGGAGTGG
>NZ_JACFPX010000008.1:0-117544 GCF_016101765.1 Gilliamella sp. B14448G11
GGCCTGACTCCGGTTGAATATCGAAATCAGGCCTTACAAGCCGCTTAATAAAAGTGTCCAACTTTATGGGGTCACTTCATATTAATCAACGCGCTTTTTTATTTTATAAAAATTAATTTTTATTCATCGAACATAAAATATTCACTTGACATTGCATCATTGAACTAGTTTAATAGTACAAAATTTATTTTATACCAATAACATTATGAAAATACAATCTTTACATCTTATTACTCGTCCATTCACTTACTTTGGTTGGTGGTGTGGTTCATTTTGCGGGTAATGTGATGATGGATGGTCTTTTTCGCAAAACCCGCTTAGTGCGGGTTTTTTAGTTTCAGGATATTAAAAGAATTAGTCTGAATAAAAATTTAAACATAGAGAGTCAACAATGAATAAGCCAACATTAACTCAAATAACCAAAACCATCGGTTATTATCAAGATCCGACTCAGGTGTTTTATCAATTGTGTGATAGTCGACCTGCGACATTGCTGCTTGAATCGGCTGAAATTGATAATAAGCAAGGCATTAAAAGTGTGATGATTGTTGATAGTGCTTTGCGCATTTCAGCGCTGAATACCAAAGTCACTATTGAAGCGTTAACAACCAATGGTGAAAAACTATTACCTTTGTTGCAACAAGCCGTTGACGATAAAGTAGTTAAAACATTCGCTAATGCGCAAACATTAACGTTAGTTTTTCCTGACATTGATCATCTGCAAGATGAGGATTCACGTTTGAAATCTTTGTCGGTATTTGATGCATTAAGAACCTTGTTAACAGTCGTTAATGTGCCAGAAAATTCCAGTCCAGATGCGGTTTTTATTGGCGGATTATTTTGTTATGATCTGGTCGCGGGATTTGAAAATCTACCAATTTTATCTTCTGAACAGCGTTGCCAAGACTTCTGTTTTTATTTAGCTGAAACACTATTAGAAATAAATCATAAAGATCATCTATCCATTTTAAAAGCAACCGCATTTACGTCTAACACTAAAGAAATTGAACGATTAACACATAGGTTAGATGAGCTGCAAACAACGTTAAGCAAACCGATGAAGCCAATTGATAGCCAATCGCTTGCCAAAATCGATGTAAGTTGCAATAAGAGCGATGATGATTTCAATACCATCGTAAAAAAAATGCAAGATGCCATTCAGCAAGGCGAGATTTTTCAGGCAGTACCATCAAGACGTTTTACATTGCCTTGCCCCAAACCGTTATCAGCTTATCAAGTACTAAAAACCAATAATCCAAGTCCTTATATGTTTTATATGCAAGATAAAGATTTTGTGTTATTTGGTGCTTCTCCTGAAAGTGCACTTAAATATACTAAGGCTACCAATCAAGTTGAAATCTACCCTATTGCTGGCACACGCCCACGTGGTCTGACCGCGAATGGCGATATTGACCATGATTTAGACAGTCGTTTAGAACTTGAGATGCGAACCGATAAAAAAGAGTTGGCCGAGCACCTAATGCTGGTTGATTTAGCCCGCAATGATTTAGCCCGTATTTGTGAGCCGGGTACACGTTATACCAAAGAGTTGTTGAAAGTCGATCGTTATTCGTTTGTGATGCATTTGGTTTCGCGAGTTGTGGGACAGTTACGGCAGGATTTAGATGCATTACATGCTTATAAAGCCACGATGAATATGGGCACATTAACTGGCGCACCAAAAGTGCGTGCAATGCAATTAATTGCTGAATCCGAAAAAGTGAAACGTGGTAGTTATGGCGGAGCAGTAGGTTATTTTACCGCAAATGGTGATCTTGATACCTGTATTGTGATTCGCAGTGCTTATGTTGAAGATGGCATAGCCACGGTGCAAGCGGGTGGGGGAGTGGTGTTGGATTCGGATCCTCAGTCCGAATCAGACGAGTCACGTAATAAAGCTCGCGCAGTAGTTAGGGCAATTATGGCAGCACATAATGTAGAAGGTGTATTCTAATGGCTAATATCTTATTTATTGATAATATTGATTCATTTACTTATAACTTGGTTGATCAATTACGTAATAGCAAACATTGTGTGACTGTTTATCGTAATACGATTCCTGCCGATGTGATTATCGAAAAATTATCACAAATGCAAAATCCTATTTTGATGTTATCTCCAGGTCCTGGCGCACCGAGCGAAGCGGGCTCTATGCCTGAACTGTTAAAACGGTTAAAAGGTAAATTACCGATCATTGGTATTTGCCTTGGGCATCAAGCTATTGTTGAATCCTATGGTGGCAGTATTGTGCCAGCGGGTGATATTTTACATGGTAAGGCATCGCTTATTGAGCATGATGAGCAAGCGATGTTTGCAGGATTGCCTAATCCATTGCCAGTCGCTCGTTATCACTCTTTAAAAGGTGAGAATATTCCCAAAACGCTCACGATCAATGCTCTTTGCAACAATATTGTAATGGCTGTACGCAATGATGAAGATCGAGTTTGTGGTTTTCAGTTTCATCCGGAATCGATTTTAACCATTCAAGGTGTAAAACTATTAGAGCAAACCATAGCTTGGGCACTTAATTCACCACAAAAAAGAGCCGAGCCTAATCAGCAAAAAGCAATTGTTGATAAGCAAGAATACAATATTCAACCAATATTAAATAAATTGTATTTAGGCCAAACAATTGCGCAGGAAGAAAGCAAAATACTTTTCAACCTCATCATTCAAGGTAAAATTGAACCAACGGTATTAGCAACGGCTATCATCAGTATGAAAGTGCGTGGCGAAAAACCAGATGAAATTGCAGGTGCAGCGCAGGCTTTGCTTGAAAATGCCGATAGTTTTGATATACCAGATTATGATTTTACCGATATAGTCGGTACGGGTGGAGATGGTACGAACAGTATTAATATTTCAACTGCCAGTGCCTTTGTAGCCGCTGCATTGGGTTATAAAGTGGCAAAACATGGTAATCGCGGTGTATCGAGCAAATCGGGATCTTCTGATGTGTTATCTGCTTTAGGCATTAAATTAAATATGCCAGCCGAAGCATCACGTAAAGCTCTAGATGAACTAGGTGTTTGCTTCTTGTTTGCCCAGCAATATCATTCTGGGTTCCGTCATGCAGCACCAGTACGACAACAGTTAAAAACACGTACTATTTTTAATGTATTAGGACCATTAATTAATCCGTCTCGCCCTAAACGTATTTTATTAGGGGTTTATCATCCTGATTTAATCCAACCTATTGCAGAAACATTAAAAATGCTTAACTATACTCATGCTTATGTGGTACATGGGGCGGGTATGGACGAGGTAGCGATTCATGGTGCTACTCAAGTAGGGGAAGTTAAAAACGGCGAAATTCGTTATTTTACTTTAACGCCAGAAGATTTTGGTTTACCAACCTATACACTAAAAGATATTGAGGGCGGTACACCAGAGATGAATCGTGATATGTTAATTGCGATTTTACAAGGTCATGGTAAACCTGCTCACGAAGCAGCAATTGCTGTCAATGTGGCGATGTTGATGAGTTTGTTTGGTCAAGCTGACCTTAAACAGAATGCTAAACGCGCGATCGATATGATGCATAGCGGTAAATCTTACGAGTTATTGCAAAAGTTAGCAGCAAGATAATAGATGGAGAAGAATATGGTAATTGCAGCATTAGCCAAAAATGTTGAAATGGCAACAGTATTAAAAAAGATCATTCATGATAAGCAGATTTGGTTATCTCAGCAGCAAGCAGCTACGCCACTTGCAATTTTTAAATCGGAGGTGAAACCCAGTGATCGTGATTTTTATCAAGCTTTAAATCAAGCTAAAACGGCGTTTATTTTAGAGTGTAAAAAGGCTTCGCCATCTAAAGGATTAATTCGTGAGGATTTTGATCCCGCCAATATTGCTAAAATTTATAAAAATTATGCATCGGCTATTTCGGTTTTGACCGATGAAAAATATTTTCAAGGTCGCTTTGAATTTTTGACAATTGTACGTAATGAGGTGACACAACCGGTACTTTGTAAAGATTTTATTATTGATGAATACCAGATCTATTTGGCTCGTTATTACCAAGCTGATGCCATTTTATTAATGCTATCAGTCGTGACAGATGACGAGTATCAACAGTTAAGTGAGGTTGCTCATCGACTTAATATGGGCGTTTTAACCGAAGCGAGTACTGAAAGTGAAGTAGAAAGGGCAATTAAATTAGGGGCGAAAGTCATAGGTATTAATAATCGTAATTTGCGCGATCTAACCGTTGATTTAAACCGAGTTAAAGATTTATCGAAAACGATCCCTGATGATCGTATTGTGATTAGCGAGTCAGGAATTTATACCCATAGTCAAGTAAAGGATCTGCGCCAGTATGCTAAAGGCTTTTTAATTGGCAGCGCGTTGATGTCAGAGCCTAATTTAGATTTAGCCATTCGCAAAGTCGTGTTGGGCGAAAATAAAGTTTGTGGGTTAACTCGTGCCGAAGATGCGGTCAATGTTTACCAAGCTGGAGCAGTATATGGCGGGTTGATTTTTGTCAGCAGTTCACCGCGTTATATTCAACCAAATATTGCCCGTAGCGTAATGTCGGCAGCACCTCTTAATTGGGTGGGCGTTTTTAAAAACCAAGACATTGATGAAGTATGTCAAATTGCTGAGCAGTTATCTCTTTATGCAGTGCAATTGCATGGTAAAGAAGATGCTAACTACATACAAGCTTTACGCGAAAAGTTACCTTTAACCTGCCAAATTTGGAAAGCATTAAGTATTGATGGCACAGTCCCAGAGCATCATAATCCATTAGTTTCACGTTATATATTTGACAATGGTGCGGGGGGAACGGGTAAAAGTTTTGATTGGTCATTACTTGATAATCATGAGTTAAGTAATGTGATTTTAGCTGGAGGCATCAATCCAGAAAATATTAAGTTAGCTATTGCAACCAGTGTACTCGGGGTTGATCTCAATTCAGGGGTTGAACAGGCACCTGGTATCAAAGATAAACAGAAAATCAACGCAGTATTTGAACAAATTTAATTTTTAATTATAAAAAGGAATGGTTATGTCTAAATTAAATCCTTATTTTGGTGAATTTGGTGGGCAATATGTCCCCCAAATATTAATGCCTGTACTAGAACAACTTGAGCAAGCTTTTTTATCAGCGATACATGATCCAGATTTCCAAAAAGAGTTTAATGATCTATTAGTTAATTATGCGGGTCGACCAACCGCGCTGACATTATGTAAAAATCTAACGGCAGGAACTAAAACGAAACTTTATTTAAAACGAGAAGATTTAGTGCATGGTGGGGCACACAAGACCAATCAAGTATTAGGTCAAGCTTTACTGGCTAAACGCATGGGTAAAACTGAAATTATTGCCGAAACTGGAGCAGGGCAGCATGGTGTTGCTTCCGCTTTAGCTTGTGCTCTATTAGGCTTAAAATGCCGAATTTATATGGGCGCTAAAGATGTTCAACGTCAAGCACCTAATGTCTTTAGAATGCGGCTTATGGGCGCAACAGTGATCCCGGTTGAAACAGGTTCTGCAACGTTGAAAGATGCCTGTAATGAAGCGCTACGCGATTGGTCTGGTAGTTATGAACACGCTCACTATATGCTTGGTACAGCAGCGGGACCCCATCCTTTCCCAACTATTGTGCGTGAATTTCAACAAATGATCAGCCGTGAAGCTAAACAGCAAATTTTAGAGCGTGAAGGCCGTCTGCCTGATGCTGTCATTGCTTGTGTTGGTGGAGGATCTAACGCAATTGGTATGTTTGCTAACTTTATTGATGATAAATCCGTTAAATTAATTGGTGTTGAACCCGGCGGACATGGTATTGAAAGTGGCGAGCATGGGGCTTCATTAAAACATGGTAAACTAGGCATCTATTTTGGAATGAAAACTCCAATGATGCAGACTGACGAAGGGCAAATTGAAGAGTCTTATTCAATTTCGGCAGGACTTGATTTTCCAGCAGTGGGTCCACAACATGCTTATTTAGATAGCATTGGCCGAGCGCAATACGTTTCGATTACTGACGATGAAGCACTTGATGCGTTTAAAGAGTTATCCCGTCATGAAGGAATTATCCCCGCACTTGAATCATCACATGCATTAGCCTATGCGATGAAAATGATTAAAGAAAACCCAGACAAAGAACAACTATTAATTGTTAACTTATCTGGTCGTGGTGATAAAGATATATTTACTGTTTATAATGTTTTAAAAGCAAAAGGAGAAATACAATGAGCCGTTATCAAAAACTGTTTGCAACTTTAGCAGCGGAAAAACGTGGTGCATTTGTTCCTTTTGTACCGGTTGGCGATCCAACACCTGACCTTTCGCTAAAAATTATCCAAACCTTGATTGATGCAGGTGCTGACGCCTTAGAATTAGGTATCCCATTTTCAGATCCAATGGCTGATGGTCCAACCATTCAAAATGCCAATATCCGTGCTTTTAAAGGTGGCATTAGCGTTGAAAAATCATTTGAAATTTTAAGTAAAATAAGAAAGCAAAATGCTGATATCCCAATAGGTTTGCTAATTTATGCTAATTTGGTGTTCAAAAATGGTATTGATAACTTCTATGCTAAATGTGCCAAAGCGGGCGTCGATTCAGTATTAATTGCTGATTTACCTGTGGAATATGCGCCAGAATTTACCGATACTGCTGAAAAACATGGAATTGACCCAATATTTATTTGTCCGCCTAATGCAGATGATGAAGTGATAAAGAATATTGCTAAACAAGGTAAAGGCTATACTTATTTGGTATCGCGTGCAGGCGTAACCGGTACTGAAAATCGTGCTAATAAGCCTTTAACCCATTTACTTGATAAATTGCATGAATATGGTGCTCCGCCAGCGATTCAAGGATTTGGTATTTCTGAACCGTTCCAAGTCAGTGAAGCCATTAAATCGGGTGCTGCTGGGGCTATTGCTGGTTCGGCTACAGTTAAAATTATTGAGCATAATCTGGATAACACAGATAAAATGCTGAGTGAATTAGCGAGCTTTGTTAAAATGATGAAACAGGCGACAAGCAAGTAATCTTATTTAAAAGAACTATCATTGGTATAATGAACTTGAATTATGGATTTTTATACCAATATTAGGTAATCAATTATGCTTAATTTACCTGAATGCACAAGCAAAGTTATAGTGTGTTATTTTTAACAACTTTAAGCATAATTGATAAAACGAGCGTGATTTTAAGTTGCATTTTATCCAAAAAGAAGTATAATTCTCAGTCATCTATCGCGGGGTGGAGCAGCTTGGTAGCTCGTCGGGCTCATAACCCGAAGGTCGTTGGTTCAAATCCAGCCCCCGCAACCACTTAAATTTTCATTCATAAATCAATCAACCCTTTTTATTGCATGAAAGTTCAACTCAAGTGGCTTCATTATAATTGGTTTTTTAAATGTAGCCTCGCATGTCGAGGTTTTTTTTCGTGTTGTGATTTTAAGCGTAAGTTTAAAAAGAATGTTGGGCTTTATGCCCTTTTTTATTTTCTGCAGTGGAGGTTTGTTTGGCTAATATAGAACAGCAATTAACTGATATCATTCAAGAACCAGTAAATGCACTTGGTTTTGAGTTAGTTGGCGTTGAATACATTCGTGGTCGTTATCCTGTACTTCGAGTCTATATTGATAATGAAAATGGTATAACTGTTGATGATTGTGCTGATGTTAGCCGACAAATTAGCGCAGTACTTGATGTTGAAGACCCTATCAAAGACGCCTATAACCTTGAAGTTTCATCGCCAGGTATGGATAGACCTCTGTTTACGCTTGAACATTATCAACGCTTTATTGGTGAAGAAGTCACTATTAGTTTACGCATTCCTGTTGCAAATCGTCGCAAGTGGAAAGGTAGGATAAAATCCATTGATAATGACATGATTACATTAACGGTGGAAGATAATAATGAAGTGTTTGCTTTTAGTAATATACAGAAAGCAAACATAGTACCTAATTTTAACCTTAAATAGAGTACGGGTGTAAAGGATGAATAAAGAAATTTTAGCTGTTGTTGAAGCAGTATCAAATGAAAAAGCACTAACGCGTGACAAAATTTTTGAAGCGCTAGAAACAGCATTAGCAACAGCCACTAAAAAGAAACAGAATGTGGATATTGACGTTATTGTAAAAATCGACCATAAAACAGGCGATTATGACACATTCCGTCGTTGGCATGTTGTGAGTGATGTCTCTCAACCAACGAAAGAAATAACATTAGAAGCAGCACAATACGAAGATCCATCAGTACAACTCGGTGATTATGTTCAAGAACAGATTGAATCAGTAGCATTTGACCGTATTACTACCCAAACAGCGAAACAAGTTATTGTACAAAAAGTACGTGAAGCTGAGCGAGCCATGGTAATTGACATGTTCAGAAATCGCATTGGTGAAATCGTAACGGGTATTGTCAAGAAAACTAACCGTGATAGTGTAATTCTTGATTTAGGTAATAATGCCGATGCAATGATGTTACGTCATGACATGTTACCACGTGAAAACTTTCGTATTGGTGACCGTGTTCGTGGTATTTTATATCTTGTTGAACAAGATAACAAACCAGCACAACTTTGTATCAGTCGTTCTAATCCTGAGATGATGGAAGAATTATTCCGTATCGAAGTGCCAGAAATTGGTGAAGAGATGATTGATATTAAAGGTGTTGCTCGTGATCCAGGATCGCGTGCCAAAATTGCAGTTAGCAGCAATGACCGTCGTATTGATCCAGTCGGTGCTTGTGTTGGTATGCGTGGTGCACGTGTTCAAGCGGTATCAAATGAATTTGGTGGTGAGCGAATCGATATTGTTTTATGGGATGATAACCCAGCACAATACGTAATTAACGCTATGGCGCCTGCAGATGTGGTGTCAATCGTTGTTGATGAAGATAAACATACTATGGATGTCGCCGTTAATGCCGATACGTTGCCACAGGCAATTGGTCGAAATGGGCAAAATATTCGTTTAGCATCACAGCTTACGGGCTGGACATTAAATGTTATGAGTACCGAAGATTTACAAGAAAAACATCATGCAGAATCTTTTGCTTCAATTAGTAATTTCATGAAGCATTTAGATATTGAAGAAGATCTTGCACAACTATTAGTTGAAGAAGGCTTTACTTCATTGGAAGAACTTGCTTATGTACCTGTTGATGAATTACTTGAAATTGAAGAACTTAATGAAGAACTTGTTGAAGCATTAAGAAGTCGAGCAAAGGATGCATTAACCACAATGGCATTAGCGACGAGTGGTGACAAAAGACCTGCTCAAGATTTATTAGATTTGGCAGGTATGACACAAGAATTGGCCTATCAATTAGCACAACATGACGTAACTACTTTGGAAGATTTAGCTGAACAAGGTACTGACGATCTAGCCGACATTGAAGGTTTAACAAGCAAACAAGCTGGCGATTTTATTATGGCTGCACGTAATATTTGTTGGTTTGCAAATGAATAATTGAGGGAAAGTTATACATGACCAAAGTATCAATCGAAACACTGGCTCAGGAAATAAATACTCCAGTGCAAACACTTTTGCAACAGTTTGCCGATGCAGGTATGAAAAAAACAGCATCTGATACTGTTACACAAAAGGAAAAAGAAGCTTTGCTTGCGCATTTAAATCCTCAGCAAGGTCCGACCAAATTAACGCTGCAACGTAAAACACATTCAACTTTAAATGTGTCAAGTGCTGGTGGTAAAAGCAAAGAAATTAAAGTAGAAGTTCGTAAAAAACGAACTTTTGTCAAGCGCGATCCGGCTGAACTTGTAGCAGAACAAGAGAAAGCTCGTCTTGAAGCCGAAAAAATTAAGCAAGAAGCTGAATTGAAAGCCCGCCAAGAAGCGGAAGAAAAAGAGCGATTAGCAGCTGCAGAAGAAGCCAAAAAACGTGAAGAAGAAGCTAAAAAACAAGCCGAAATTCAGGCTCAGGCTCAAGCACAAGCTCAGGCTGAAGAAGAAAAAGCTAAGCAAGTAGCAAAAACAGAACAAGCGCACCCTGTGGATCCTAAAGTGAAAAAAGCACAAGAAGAGAAGGCTCGTTTAGAAGCCGAAGCTAACGAAATTAAACGAAAAGCAGAAGAAGAAAATCGTCGTAAACTTGAAGAAGACGCTAAACGTATGGCTGAAGAAGCACGTAAATTAGCAGAACAATACAATGATACGGATGAGACTGATAATTCAGATGATGATGATTATCATGTTACCACTTCTAAATATGCAAGAGCCGCTGAAGACGATACCGATCGTGAAGTAGAAAGCTCTCGAGGACGTGGTCGCAACGGTAAACAAACTAAGCAGAAAAAAGGTAGCAAACTTTCTGAAGGTAAAGCTGAACGTGAAGAAGCGCGAGCTGTTACCCGAAGTGGTCATAAAAAGAAAGGTAAAAGCGCATTGCAACAAAGCTTTAATAAACCAGTACAAGCGGTTAACCGTGATGTTGTGATTGGTGAAACAATTACCGTTGCTGAATTAGCCAATAAAATGGCTGTTAAAGGCTCAGAAGTCATTAAAACCATGATGAAAATGGGCGCAATGGCAACCATTAACCAAGTAATCGATCAAGAAACAGCACAGCTTGTTGCTGAAGAAATGGGACATAAAGTGGTACTTCGTCGTGAAAACGAGCTTGAAGAATCACTTATGAGCGATCGTGATACTGGCGCAGAAAAAGTTGCACGTGCACCTGTTGTAACCATTATGGGACACGTTGACCATGGTAAAACATCGTTACTTGATTATATTCGTAAAGCGAAAGTAGCATCAGGTGAAGCGGGTGGTATTACTCAGCATATCGGTGCTTATCATGTTAAAACTGCAAATGGTGAGATCACTTTCTTAGATACCCCAGGCCATGCGGCATTTACTTCAATGCGTGCTCGTGGTGCGAAAGCGACCGATATCGTGGTACTTGTTGTTGCTGCTGATGACGGTGTAATGCCACAAACAATTGAAGCTATTCAGCATGCTAAAGCAGCGAATGTGCCAATTGTTGTTGCTGTAAATAAAATTGATAAACCTGAAGCCGATCCTGAGCGTGTAAAAGGCGAATTGGCTCAATATGGCGTTATGTCAGAAGATTGGGGCGGTGATACTCAGTTTGTTCATGTTTCAGCTAAAGCAGGTACGGGTATCGACCAACTACTTGAAGCGATCTTATTACAAGCTGAAGTACTTGAATTAACTGCTTACGAAACTGGAATGGCAAGTGGTGTTGTTATTGAATCATTCCTTGATAAAGGTCGTGGTTCTGTTGCTACCGTACTGGTTCAATCAGGTACATTACGTAAAGGCGATATTGTACTTTGTGGATTTGAGTATGGTCGAATTCGTGCAATGCGCAATGAATTAGGTAAAGAAGTGACTGAAGCTGGTCCATCTATCCCAGTTGAGATTCTTGGTCTATCTGGTGTGCCATCAGCGGGTGATGAAGCAACTGTTGTACGTGATGAGAAGAAAGCTCGTGAAGTTGCGCTTTATCGACAAGGTAAGTTCCGAGATGTGAAATTAGCTCGCCAACAAAAAGCGAAACTTGAAAACATGTTCACCAACATGACCGAAGGTGATGTATCTGAACTCAATATCGTGTTAAAAGCAGATGTTCAAGGTTCGGTTGAAGCAATTTCCGATTCATTACTTAAACTATCAACCGATGAAGTTAAAGTTAAAATTATTGGTTCAGGTGTAGGTGGTATCACTGAAACTGACGCTTCTCTTGCGGCAGCATCTAATGCAATTATTTTAGGCTTTAACGTACGTGCTGATGCATCTGCGCGTAAAGTTGTTGAAACCGAAAACTTAGATCTACGCTACTATTCAGTGATTTATGATCTTATTGATGAAGTTAAACAAGCAATGAGCGGTATGCTTGCACCTGAGTACAAACAAGAGATCATTGGTCTTGCCGAAGTACGTGATGTCTTTAAATCACCAAAATTTGGTGCGATTGCTGGCTGTATGGTAACGGAAGGTGTGGTGAAACGTCATAATCCAATCCGTGTATTACGTGATAACGTGGTTATCTATGAAGGCGAACTTGAATCATTACGTCGCTTTAAAGATGACGTCAACGAAGTTCGTAATGGTATGGAATGTGGTATTGGTGTACGTAACTATAATGATGTTCGCGTTGGCGATACTATTGAAGTGTTTGAAACTATCGAAATCAAACGTACGATTTAGTCATTACGCTGTCTTTTATAAGCAAGGTTTAAGCCTTGCTTATTTATATTTAAAGGAAAATAGATATGGCAAAAGCATTTAATCGTTCATCTCGAGTCGGACATGAATTACAAAAAGAAATTGCAATCATCTTGCAACGAGAAATTAAAGATCCTCGTTTAGGTATGGTAACGGTTTCTGGCGTAGATATTTCACGTGATCTTTCATACGCTAAAGTTTTTGTAACTTTTTTAAATGATGAAGACCCGCAAGTTATCGAGCAAGGTTTAAAAGTGCTTAATGATGCGAAAGGCTACATTCGTACTTTAATTGGTAAAGCCATGAGCTTACGTATTATTCCTGAGATTAAATTCTTTTACGATGAGTCTCTGGTAAAAGGTATGCATATGTCTAATTTAGTAACGAATGTTATTAAGCAAGATAATGAGCGTCATAAAGATTAATTTTACAAATAACTTCTAATTTTTTGTAAAAAAGTTTCAGGTTAACTATACGTTTCAGTATAAAAAGATGATGAATATAAAAAAAACTCGCCGTGATCTTCACGGCGTTTTATTGCTAGATAAACCACAAGGCTTGACGTCAAACGATGCGTTGCAAAAAGTAAAGCGATTGTTTAATGCGAAAAAAGCAGGGCATACCGGAGCGCTTGATCCATTAGCAACGGGTATGTTACCAATTTGCTTTGGTGAAGCGACCAAATTTTCTCAATATTTGTTAGATTCTGATAAGTGCTATCGTGTCATTGCTAAACTTGGTGAACGAACTGATACTTCTGATGCTGATGGTCAAATAGTTAGCACCAAACCAGTTGATATAACTGAATCGCAAATCAATGAAGCTTTAACACATTTTCGTGGTGATATTTTACAAGTACCAACAATGTTTTCAGCGTTAAAATATCAAGGTAAGCCACTTTATGAGTATGCTCGTCAAGGTATTATAATTGATCGCGAAGCTAGACCTATCACTGTTTATAAAAATGAATTTATTCAATTTGATGTTGAAAAAAACGAATTGACGTTAGAGATACATTGTTCTAAAGGAACTTATATCCGCACAATTGTTGATGATCTGGGTGAACGACTTGGTTGTGGTGCACACGTTATTTATTTAAGACGTTTGCAAGTATCCAACTATCCTATTGAAAATATGGTCACGTTAGAAACATTAGAAGAGATGAACGATAGAGATCACCTCTTAATGCCCGTAGATAGTCCATTACAAGATTGGCCTAAAGTAATACTGACACATGCTCAAGGTGATGATATTTTATTGGGTCGAACGATTGAACTTGATACTAGTAAAGCAGTTGAAACATTGGTAAGAATCTATCAAGATGAACAATTTATTGGAGCGGGAATACAACTGTTTAATAAATTATCGCCAAAACGATTAATATCAACTTCATAATATTTAATCATGTTTAAGTGAATGAATTGGCTAAATTGAGTTAAGTTAACACAGAATAATTTACTATTTTTAATAAAAAAATGTCTCTGTTTCAATAATATGGTAGCGTTTAGTTGTAGCTAATTCATTTCTTATATATTGGCAAAGCAAGGTTGCGGCTTCTTGACCCATTTTATACATGGGTTTATTAACACGACTTAGCTTATCTAATTCATTGTATTGCCTATCTGTTGAGTGGCTAAGATAAGTTATTGTAATCGGTTGAGGTAGCTGAATTTCACTCTCTTTTGCTTGATGTAATGCGCCTAAGATAACACTATAATTTGTTGAAAAAGATGGATGGTTTTGAAATCTTTCATCTAAATAATTTAGATTAACATTATCACAACAGATAATAGCGGTAGGGGGATGGTTACTATTTATTAATTGTTTAATCGCCGCTCTGCCATGTTCATAGGTAAAGCAATCTTCGATAAGATAGTCTTTGTTAATGGTAATATTTGCTCTTAATAAAGCTTGTTTGTAGCCTTGTAAAAAAAGTGTTGAACTGATTTTATTGTTATCATTAAATAGCACTGCAATTTTTGAGTGAGAATTATTGAGCAAATATTGGGTTATTTGATGTCCAATCACTAAATGATCAAAATGAACACATATAAAGTTTAAAGAAAAGTGATTAACTAACACAATAGGCGGTAAAGCTTTCTTAAAATGCTCAAGTTCCTGCAAATAAGGCGCATCATTAATAACTAAAATACCAGCAAAGGAATTTTGACTAATGTATTTGATTAAATAATGGATGTCTTTTTTTGTTTGATAGGGAAAGCGAAAGTAAAAAATTGCAAAACCAGTTTGAGTTAACGTTTGCTCTAAACCGTAGTTGATTAATGTTCTTGTGATAAATTGATTGTCCAACACTAATATTTTATTACTGCTATTATGATCATTATGTGGTTTAAAATTATTATGAATATCAATGTTGAGCTCCTCAATGGCTTGATAAACTTTAGATTGTGTCATGGGTGAGGTTAAATGTGGTTTTTTTAAAACTCTCGACACGGAAGCAATGGATAAATTGGCTTGTTTAGCAATGGTTGATAATGTTTTTTTTGCCATGGTAGATGTTTCTAAATTCGTTTTATAATCGTTTTAATTTTACGATGTATATTTAATTAGTAACTGAGAAAGATTGTTTTTGTCGATCAATGTTCCAAAAAATTTATTAGAGTTATAAAAAAATTATTAAAAACTGACGTTAAGTTTTTTTTAAAACCTAGTCTAATCAACTCCTTTTATATGAATAATGGTAAAAAGAACAAATGCCAATATCATTGCGAAGTATCTTTTTCCGCTATATTTAAGATATAGTGATATAATTACTACTAAACTTTTTTATTTGGGTTATTAAATATGTCTGCATGGAATATTGCGATTGTTGGTGCGACAGGACAAGTAGGTTCTGCGCTAGTTGAATTGTTACAAGAACATTGTGTTCAAATAGACGAAGCACAAACTGATAGTGCTCAAAAACATAATTTTCAGATTGAAAATCTTTATTTAGTTGGAAGTGATAATAGTGCTGGCGAAATTGTGCGCTTTGCGGGTAAAAACTTAACGGTTATTGATAGTGCACAAATGGACTGGAGTCAGTGCCATTTTGCCTTTTTTGTTGCTGGTGCAAAAACGAGTGAAAAATATGCACAAGTAGCGACCGATTCTGGTTGCGTTGTTATTGATGCCAGTGGTTATTTTGCTACTCAAGATCATATTCCATTAATTGTACCTAAAGTTAACAACAATGTGTTAACTGAATATCGTAATGATAATATTGTTGCAGTGGCAAGTGCGACGGTATGTCAGTTATTGCGTTGTGTGGCATCGTTAACAGATACTGAATTATTAACCAATTTACATGCAACCAGTTTTATTCCTGCATCACTCTACGGTAAGCCAGGTGTTGATGAACTAGCAGGACAAAGTGCACGTCTACTTAATGGTATGCCAGTTGATAATGAACTGTTTGATAAACAATTGGCTTTTAATTTATTACCAATATCACATGAACGTGATGATGTGGCTTTAGGTGAAAAATCACAGATTAATCAAATCCGCAAAGTTCTTAATAATTATGATTTACCGGTTTCGATTGAATCAGTTGTGGTGCCGGTATTTTATGGGCTTGCACAAGCAATAAATGTATCGAGTAGCTTACCGATTGAATTAGATATGGCGCGATTTGGTGAATATGGTGTTGAGGTACAAGAAGGTAACTTACCAACACCCGTTACGGAAGTCAGTGCCGAATCAGAATCTCAATTGACAATAAAATTGTCTAATTTACGGCATAGTTATGGGCATTATGAACAAATTCAATTTTGGTCAGTAGCTGACAATGTTCGCTATTTAGGTGCATTAATGTTGATAGAAACGCTTGAGATCCTAATTAATGACTACCTCTAAAATCGCTTTAGGTATTGAATATGATGGTAGTGGCTATTTTGGTTGGCAACGTCAGCAATCAGTTGATTCTATCCAAGCAAGATTAGAATCAGCATTATCGACTGTCGCTAATGAGCCAATAAACCTATTTTGTGCAGGTCGAACCGATGCGGGCGTGCACGCAACAGGACAAGTTGTGCATTTTGAAACCCAAGCTATACGATCTGAAACTGCTTGGACAATGGGGGTCAATGCACATTTACCGATAAATATTGCCGTGCGTTGGTCGCAAGTGGTCGATGATAGCTTTCATGCCCGGTTTAGTGCAACAGCTCGACGTTACCGTTATGTCATTTATAATAACCGTTATCGTCCAGCAATTTTGGCCAAAGGTGTTTCACACTATTATTTGCCTTTGAATGAGGCATTGATGCATCAAGCCGCACAGTATCTATTAGGTGAAAATGATTTTTCATCATTTAGAGCGGCACAATGTCAATCACGAACACCTTGGCGTAATATTCATCATATTGAAGTAACAAGGCAGGGCGAATATATCATCGTTGATATTAAAGCTAATGCATTTGTTCACCATATGGTTCGCAATATAGTAGGTAGTTTACTTGAAGTTGGCGTAGGCAATAAACCGCCATTATGGATTAATGAACTTCTACAAGTAAAAGACAGGACTCAAGCGGCAGCAACCGCTAAACCTGAAGGATTATATTTAGTTCAAGTGGATTATCCGGATGAGTATCAAATACCTAATCTTGCATTAGGGCCATTATTTTTAGCGTAAGTGAATAAACTTAACGATAAATTAGTTTAAAAAAAGATGAACGTAATGAATACAGATGAAACAAGCTTAAACAGAGATTCTAGAAATCAAGAGTCGAAAAAATCAAATCTACATAATATCAAGATGCCTCCGCATTCAATTGAGGCAGAACAAGCTGTACTTGGTAGTTTGATGCTTGATAATCAACGTTGGGATACCGTTGCTGAAATGATTATGGATCGTGATTTTTATTCGCGCCATCATCAACTGATTTTTTCAGAAATGCATTCGCTGATTAGCAAAGGTACACCGATTGATTTAATCACTTTATCAGAAAGCTTAGAGAGCAAAGATCTATTAACTGATGTGGGTGGATTTGCATACTTAGCTGAGCTTTCTAAAAACACGCCAAGTGCGATTAATGTGGTTGCTTATAGTGAGATTATTCGACAGCAGGCAATTTTGCGTGAATTAATTAGCGCTTCAAATGAAATCGCTGATAACTGTTATGCCACAGAAGGTCGAGATAGTAACGAAATATTAGATTTAGCAGAAAGTAAAATCTTTCAAATTGCTGAAAGTCGAACCAAACAGGGCGAAGGTCCAAAAAGTATCACTGAAGTGCTTGAAGCAACGGTTGCTAAAATTGAAGAACTGTTCCAACGTCCACATGACGGGGTGACGGGCGTTTCAACGGGTTATATTGATTTAGATAAAAAAACGGCTGGTTTACAACGTTCAGATTTAATTATTATTGCTGCAAGACCATCAATGGGTAAAACCACATTTGCAATGAATTTATGTGAAAACGCAGCAATGACGCAAGAAAAACCCGTACTAATATTTAGTTTAGAGATGCCATCAGAGCAAATTATGATGCGTATGCTTGCCTCGTTATCGCGTGTTGATCAAACACGCATTCGAACAGGACAATTGCAAGACGATGATTGGGCAAGAATTTCCAGTACGATGGGATTATTACTTGAAAAGAAAAATATTTATATTGATGATTCTGCAGGTTTAACGCCAATGGAACTGCGATCACGGGCTAGACGTATTTATCGTGAACATAAAGGTTTAAGTATGATCATGGTTGATTACTTACAGTTGATGCGTGTGCCAAATATTTCTGAAAACCGAACTCTCGAAATTGCCGAAATTTCACGTTCATTAAAAGCGTTAGCAAAAGAGTTACAAATTCCGGTAGTAGCTCTATCACAGCTAAACCGTAGTTTAGAACAACGAGCGGATAAACGTCCAGTGAATTCAGATTTACGTGAATCGGGCTCTATTGAACAAGATGCTGACGTCATTATGTTTATTTATCGTGATGAAGTTTATAATGAGGCATCTGAACATAAAGGGATTGCTGAAATTATATTAGGTAAACAGAGAAACGGTCCAATTGGTAAAGTTCGGTTAAAGTTCCAAGGCCACTTTTCTCGATTTGATAATTATGCCGATTCCAGCAAATATATGGATGATGAATAATTATAGCCAATCACCGCAATAAGCGTGGGTAAATTTATACTCACGCTTATACCTAACATTTCTCATTAATTCCTAACACTTTGCCTTACTATAAATTGGTAAATCTGCACGCCTAAAAAGATAATGGCTTGCAAAATTACAATACATGCACTGGTCGATGCATCTAAATAGAAGCTAATTAGTGTTCCAATAACAGTTGAAAATATCGAAACAATTACTGCTATCAATAGCATCCTTTCAAAACGTTTAGTTAACGAAAATGCAATAATGCCCGGTGCTATCAGCATTGCAATAACCAAAATCACGCCAGCTGTTTTTAAAGAACTGACGATAGTTAAAGCTAAAACACAAAGTAATCCATAATGTAATAATTTTACCGGTAAACCTACCACTTTGGCTTGAATCGGATCGAAACAATATAACAGTAAATCACGACGCTTGACGATTACTATTGCTGATACTATCCCTGCAATTAACATAATCTGTTCTAACTCAGCATAACTCGTGCCTAGCACGCTACCAAATAGGATATGATTTAAATGTTGTGATGTATCTACTTTTGAAAACAGTACTAAACCAAACGCAAACATTCCCGAAAACACAATTCCCATTACTGTATCTTCTTTTATTCGGCTATTTTCTTTAATATAACCCGTGGCAACCGAGCACAATAATCCTGAGGCAAATGCACCTATGATAATCGGAATCCCTGCTAAATACGCAAGTACAATGCCCGGTAATACTGCATGTGATATGGCATCTCCCATTAATGACCAGCCTTTTAACACTAAAAAGCATGATAGGAGAGCACAAACAATACCCGTGGCTAGTGCCGCAATAATGGCACGTTGCATAAGAGGCAGAGTAAAAGGATAATAAAGATATTCTAATAAATCTGTCATATATTTGCCCCGTTATTTAATCGGCTTTGTCTTATTCGTAAACGGTTTGAGATTAAACCTTGTTTTGGTGCAAACAAAAAGACCACAATAAAAATCAATGTTTGCAGTGTAACAATAACGCCACCAGTTTCACCATTCAAAAAGTAACTAAACCAAGCACCAATCGCACTGGACGATGCGCCAATTACCACGGAAATAATTAACAGCCTTGAAAATCGATTTGTTAGCAAATAAGCGGTTGCTCCGGGAGTGACAACCATAGCAATAACCAAAATAGCACCAACTGTTTGTAGAGCTGCGACAGTACAAGCACTCAAAATAGTGAAAAAAAGAATTTTTAAATGCAAAGGCTTTAGACCAATTGATCGTGCATGGATTTCATCAAAAAATACAACTAACAGATCTTTCCAAAAAAGGAGTAACAAAACCAAAGAAATCAAAATAATGATTTGTACCTGCCACATATCACTATCATCAATGCCTAAAATATTCCCAAAAATAATAGTTTGCGCATTAACAGAGGTGGGATTTAGCGAAATAATTAATAATCCAATTGCAAAAAAAGTCGAGAAAATAAAACCGATAATGGCATCTTCTTTTAAGCGTGTAATGGCACGAATGATAGTTATAGATAACGCTGCAAGTAATCCCGTAAAAAAAGCTCCGACCGAATAAGGTAAACCAAGCGCATAAGCCCCCGCTACGCCTGGGACAACCGAATGTGACAATGCATCCCCCATTAATGACCAACCTTTCAACATTAGAAAGGCTGATAAAAAAGCACAAGCAGCGCCAACAATGCTACTCACCCAAATAGCTTTCAGCATAAAATCATAGGTAAATGGCTCAAGTAAGAATTCCATTATTGTCATCCTTTTGCTTGATTTGACTGGGCATCGACCAACAAATCTTGGTGTGGGGAATCATCTTTACCTTCACCATAAAAAATAGCCGCACGTTCATCGTCAGTTAAGATCGATACTTTACGGGGATCTTCATCTTGATGTAATTTTTCGCCAGACAAACTCAGATAGCGCAATGCACCACCAAAAGTCGTTATCAAATTTTGAGGGGTAAAGGTAGTTTCGGTTGGTCCAAAAGCTAATACTGTTTGATTAATTAATACGACTTGGTCACAAAATTCTGGCACACTACCTAAATTATGGGTAGAAACTAAAATAAGATGGTTTTCTTTTCGCAGAGCTTTTAATAAATCAATAATGGCATTTTCAGTTTTTACATCAACTCCTGTAAAGGGTTCATCTAGTAACAATACTTTACCTTGCTGCGCTAAAGCTCTTGCTAAAAAAACACGTTTTTTTTGCCCTCCTGATAACTCACCTATTTGGCGATGCTTAAAATCCAGCATATTTACGCGTTCAAGTGCAATATCAACTTGTTTTTTATCTTCTTTACTTGGGATACGAAAAAACGACATATGACCATAACGTCCCATCATAACGACATCTGATACTAAAACAGGAAAATCCCAATCAACCTCTTCCGTTTGTGGAACATAAGCTATGATGTTTTGCTTTAATGCTTGAGCAACTGAAATATCATTAAATGTTACTTGCCCACGGGTTGGGCGAATAATGCCCATAATACTTTTAAACAACGTGGATTTTCCACTACCATTCACTCCAACAAGTGCACAAATCGTACCGCCATTAAGGCGAAAACTAGCGTCATGAATTGCAGTATGACCATTATTGTATGTTACCGTGATATCATTAACATTTAAGCATATTTGTGTCATTATTTCTCAAATCCTTTAGCTATGGTTTCAACCGTGACTTTTAAAAGATCGATATAGGTTGGAACAGGACCGTCTTTTGTTGAAAGCGAATCGACATAGAGCACACCACCGTATTTAGCGCCCGTTTCTTTACTAACTTGCTTTGCAGGTTTATCAGAAATTGTACTTTCACTAAAAACAACAGGAATTTTATTCGCTCTAACTAAATCAATAAGATTTTTAACTTGCTTTGGTGTACCTTGTTGTTCAGCATTGATTGGCCATAAGTAGGCTTCTTTTAAATTATAATCACGAGCTAGATAGCTGAATGCCCCCTCACTTGTCACTAACCAACGTTGTGCTTCTGGAATTTTAGCCAAACGCTCACGCAGTGGGGCATCAAGAGCTTTGATTTTAGCAACATAATCCTGCGCATTTTTATTATAGATAGTGGCGTTTTTAGGATCATACTTAACAAAGGCTGCACGAATGTTCTCAATATAAGTTAAAGCAAGTGTCGGTGACATCCATGCATGAGGATTTGGATTCCCTTTATAACTACCTTCTTGGATTGGCATCGGTTCGATGCCTTCTGTCACTATAACTGATGGAACATCCTTAATATCTTCAAAAAAACGTTTAAACCAAAGTTCCAAATTAAGTCCATTCCATAAAACTAGATCGGCTGAAAGCGCTTTAGTAATATCTTGAGGAGTCGGATCATATTCGTGTATTTCGGCGCCTACTTTAGTAATTGATTCAACAGTTGCAGCATCTCCCGCAACGTTTTGGGCAATATCTTGGATAACGGTAAATGTGGTAACAACTTTAAATTTTTTTTCTGCTGCTGATGACTCGGACATACCTGTAAGAACGAGCAAAGATGATAGTATTACTGATAGTAGGGTTTTGCGCCGTTTAAAATAATTAAACTTCATTAGCGACTCCTTTTGTTTAATATATAATCAAATTGAAGCAAATTATAGAAAATCAGTGAGAGTTTTGATGATTTAAAAAAGTAAAATCCGTTTTACTGATAATTCTTTGGACGTTTAATTTGTTATTAAAATTTCATTAATTTAAATGCTAATGAGAATTATTATCACCTAATAGATAAAAGTCAAACTTTTTTTCTAAAATTTGTAAAATTGAACGATTTAATTTTTAAAGATAACTTATTGTATATAAAATTTGAATTAAAAGTAGATTGTTCCAACTATATGAATGATAGATATTATAGAAAAGCATACGTGAAAATATTAACTATTAACCAATATAAAAACATTTATATTTAATAACTACTTAATTATATGACAATACATGTAACCTCATTTATTAATAAAATAATAATGACTGCATTTATTATTTATAATATATAAGATAGTTAAAAGTACAGTATCGCCAACCTTAACAAATTATTGGATAAATATTAACCATTCAGAAAAAATAAAATTACTTTTGTTAAAAGTAGTAGTTAAATTGAAAAATGTTCTCATTAGTCCAAATAAATAAATTTGAAAATTGAAAGCAATATTACTAATAAGCTTTTCTAATTTTTATACTTATTGTCGCAAAATTTATATTTATCAAAAAATGTATACAAATTATTAGGTTATTATATAAAATGGTCATTTTTTAAGATGTGCCATTATTGATTGAATGTTTGATTGAATTTTTTTCATGTGAAAATTATTTATTTATAAATAAATTTTCTTAGAATTTATTA
The DNA here is from genome assembly GCF_016101765.1 of Gilliamella sp. B14448G11. Lineage (NCBI taxonomy): Bacteria > Pseudomonadati > Pseudomonadota > Gammaproteobacteria > Orbales > Orbaceae > Gilliamella > Gilliamella sp. B14448G11. Next base: position 22,651 of record NZ_JACFPX010000008.1, read on the forward strand.
AAAAAAAACTTAATATTTACAGTAAGTTCCTTAATTTCTAATTTTATTTAATGGATATAAGAACTTTTTTTTTAAAAAAAAATTAAATAAAATTATTAATGAAGCTTGTAAATTGATTTTAATTAGTGTAAATTCCAAGCAGAAACGAATCAATAATTGATCTCGCCTCTAAGATTTATAAAAAATAGGGAAATTAAGGAATTAAAATGTCTAATAGTTATCAAAATGAAGTACCTGCTGCGCGTGTTAATATTCAACTAGATCTTCATACCGGTGGGGCTAAAAAGAAAGTTGAATTACCGTTAAAAATTTTATCTGTTGGTGATTATGGTCGTGGTAAAGATAAACGTACTCTTTCAGAAAAAGAAAAAGTTTCTATCAACAAGAATAATTTTGATGCAGTATTAAAAGACTTTAAACCTGAAGCAACAATTACCGTTCCTAATACGCTTGCTGATGATGGTAGTGATGTCAATGTCGATCTCTCTTTTGAATCAATGAATGATTTCTCTCCAGAACAAGTCGCTAAGAAAATCCCTCAGTTACGCTCTTTGCTTGCAATGCGCAATTTACTAAGAGATTTAAAATCTAATCTGCTCGATAACGCAACATTTCGTTATGAACTTGAAAAAATCGTTAAGGATGAACAATTGTCTGATGAGCTACGAGCTGAATTAGAAGCAATTGTATCTGAAAGTACGAAATAGTTTTTTATAAGAATTAGTTCAAAAAATTAATGACAATTTAGTGTCTTAAAGATAAGTATTACGAGAGAACAACAATGGAACAAAAGCAAGAGAATAAAGCTACTGTAGAGACAGTTACACAAGAAACAGGAAGTGTTTACCAATCTTTATTTGATAAAATAAATTTAAATACAATTAAAAAAGTAAGTGATATTGATAAATATGAAGACAATGAGGTTTTGTTTGAAACTTCTCAAGATGAACGTGTTACAATGGCTGTTAATATACTGCTTCAGTTAATACAAGGTTCCTCTCAAAAAATCGAAAAGTTAGATAAGCATTTACTTGATTATCATATCAGCCAAATAGACCAAAAAATAAGTCGCCAACTTGATGTTGTGATGCATGATAAAACCTTTCAAGAAATTGAATCAACGTGGCGTGGTCTAAAATTTTTAGTTGATCGTACCGATTTCCGTCAAAATGTAAAAATTGAATTGCTAGATATATCTAAAGAAGATCTTCGTCAAGATTTTGAAGATGCACCGGAAATTTCCCAATCAGGTTTTTACAGACACACTTATATTCAGGAATATGATACACCAGGTGGTGAACCAATTGGTGTGACCATTTCAAATTATGAATTTGATCGTAGTTCACAAGATATCGCTTTATTACGTAATATTTCTAAGGTTGCTGCCTCAGCGCATATGCCATTTGTTGGCTCTGCTGGACCAAAATTTTTCGGTAAAGAGACAATGGAAGAAGTTGCGGCAATCAAAGATATTGGAAACTACTTTGATCGTGCAGAATATACAAAATGGAATAGTTTCCGTGAAACGGATGACTCACGTTATGTTGGGTTAACTTTACCTCGTGTATTAGCACGTTTACCATATGGACCTGATACTGTTCCTGTTCGTAGTTTTAACTATGTTGAAGATGTTAAAGGTCTTGATCATGATCGTTACCTTTGGGCTAATGCATCTTATGCTTTTGCTGCAAATATGGCACAAAGCTTTGTCCGTAATGGCTGGTGTGTTCAAATTCGCGGTCCACAAGCTGGTGGCTTAGTTGAAGATCTACCAATTCATCTTTATGATTTAGGAACTGGTAATCAAGTTAAAATTCCAACTGAAGTTCTTATTCCAGAAACTCGTGAGTTTGAATTTGCTAATTTAGGTTTTATACCATTATCTTTCTATAAAAATAGAGATTATGCATGTTTCTTTTCTGCTAATTCAACACAGAAACCAACGCTTTACGATACTAAAGAAGCAACTGCAAATAGTCGAATTAATTCTCGTTTACCGTATATTTTCTTATTATCACGTATAGCTCATTATCTTAAAGTTATTCAACGTGAAAATATTGGTGCAACTAAAGATCGCCGAGTACTTGAACTTGAACTCAACAGATGGATTAGTAATCTTGTTACAGAAATGACCGATCCAAGTGATGAAGTTCAAGCATCACACCCATTACGTGAAGCAAAAGTAATTGTTGAAGACATTGAAGATAATCCTGGCTTTTTCCGTGTTAAGACATTCTTAGTTCCTCACTTCCAGATAGAAGGGATGGATATTAATTTATCAATGGTTTCACAAATGCCAAAAGCTAAAAATTAATATCGATTTTATAGGAAAAAACTGGAGTATCAGGGTAAATGAAAATTTTTCGTCCTTTATGGAATGAGGGCGTCTTTTTGACGCCTCAGCAATTCCAACAACAAGAATTATGGCGGCAATACTCATCACAAAACTTAATGGCTATGTTAGTAGCTAATCCGTGGGGAGTTGAAAAAATAAATATTGATACACAATCGCTTTCAATAGATCGCCTTAAAGCAGAATCGATCAGCATTCGGTTTAATGATGGTGTAGTTGTTGATACTGATATTGCTGATAATTTACCAGAAGCAAGAATGTTGAACAATGATATTCCAGTTGAACTCAATGAAGTCACTGTTTTAATCGGAATTCCATTATTAAATGCTAATGGTGGAAATTGTCTACAAGATAATCAACGTCTAGAAAGACCACTTCGTTATCGAAAAGAGTGGGTTGAAGTACCTGATCTTTTTGGTCAAAACTCTGAAACAATTGCTGTTGAACGATATGCGTTGACCTTTTTATTTGATTTTGAAGATAATAGTGATTATATAACCTGTCCAGTTGCTCGTCTAAAACGTGATCTTAATGGTCGATTTATTTTAGATCTTCAATACATTCCGCCAATATTGAATCTTTTGACACAAAGCGGATCATTACTGAAAGAGCTAGATCTTTTATGTATCCAGATACAAGCAAAACGCCAGCATTTACTTGGTATGCGCCATGAGCGTAATCAACAGATTGCTGAATTTGCAACTGCGGATGTTTCTCTATTTTGGCTCCTTAATGCATTGAGTTCATTTGAACCTCAGCTTAAATTTTTACGTGATAATCCAACAATTCATCCTGAACGTCTTTATCAAACTTTAACTGCGTTTACAGGTTCTTTGTTGACTTTTTCATTAGTAAATAGTGTTAATGATATTCCTGCTTATCAGCATGATAAACTTAATGAGGTTTTCCCTCCGCTTTTTGAGTTAGTGCGTAATTTATTAGAAGAAAGCTTACCTTCACGCGTTATTAAAATTGATTTGGTTCATGATCAAGATACTTTATGGACAGGTCGTTTGAATGATTCACGGCTTGTTGAGGATGCAGATTTTTATCTTTCAGTTCGTTCTAGTATGCCTGGCCATCAATTACTTTCACAATTTCCAATACTGTGTAAAGCAGGGGCGCCAGATGATGTTAGACAAATTATACATTCAGCACTTTCAGGTATACCGATCAAAGCATTAAATCATGTACCAGCAGCAATACCATTACGTTTAGAGAATCAATATTTTGCTCTGGATTTGTCTCATAGTGCAGCAAAAAATATGTTGCTTGCCAGATGCTGTGAATTTTATGTTCCAAGGGCAATGCCAGATATTTCATTAGAACTTTTCGCAGTACTGCGATCATAGGGTTAAGGTAATGAATACAGAACCAAAAAAAATTATTATCGATGAATTATTGCGTGACTCAATATTAGTAGTTGTAGAACTAAAGGCAAAAGCAAAAATTCCTTCAGGACATAAACTATATGAACATTGTAAAGAACAGATCAAGAATGTTCGTGATGCTTTATACAATGCACAATATAAACAAGATGTTATAGATGATATTAGTTATGCATTATGTGCCTTATTAGATGAAACAGTTTTGCTTTATCAAAAAGATAATCCTAGCGATCAAGGCTATGATGAGTGGCTTGGTGAACCGCTCCAAGTCATCTATTTTAATACCAATAATGCAGGTTATGACTTATTTGAAAAAATTCGCGGTCGTTTAAAAGATGATAAAAAAGAAGAAATTGTTCTAAGTTGTTTTGATAGAGTATTAGGGCTAGGTTTTCAAGGATGTTATTTAGGAAAAGCTCAAATGGAAAGGGAGCATCTTATATTAGCACTTCGAGAAGCATTGCGTGAATCAGAACCAGAACAAAATCATCCTATTATTGAACAAGCTCAGGATCATCGTTTTTGGGGACGAAAGACTCTACTTTTATCTTTAACAGCATTGTCTTTTATTTGCGTGATTGCACTATACTTTATCTTGAATAATCAACTTGATAATTTAATTGACTCGCTTATTGGTTAAAAAGAGGTCTTATGAGCGATTATCCTAAGCGTATTCAGATTATTTATGCAGCTATCTTAAGCCTATTATTGTTATTTGTCTTTTTGCCAATAACAATGGGATGGCAAATTATAGGATCAGTTTTAGTGGTAGTGATAACCACAGGCATATTATGGCGTATGAAGCACTATCGAAAAGTACTTGCTTCATCGACGACTAATATTGCTTTTTTAACTGAGAAACTTGATTTGCTACCTGCAAAACAGCGTTATCGTCTACCTATTTTATTAGTGACAGGCAGTGGTGCAAAAGATTTTTTCCCTGATGATTTATCTTTAGCCCAATCGAATATTTTAGTTTCTTCTGAAGCCGTTTGGATCTATGTTGATGAATATTCACACTTGCCAATAGTCTATGATTCGTTAATAGCTAAATGGCCTGATATGATTGGCAGGGTAGGTATTTTTTTAGCTTTGACACCAGAAATCGAAGATAAACAAGGGATTTTTATTGCAAAATTGCAAGCTTTTCGTCAATCTTGGGTTGATACAAGCAAAATTGCTAAATATTCGTTACCTGTTTACATATCGGTACATATTGGATTTAATGATTTAATTTATGATGAATTTGAATCTATTCCTGTTCAATGGTTTCAACTTAAAAATCAAAAATTAAACTTGCTTGATCGTTATTTATCTCCATTAAATAATTGGGTGAATGATATTAAAATTTCACCTAAAGAAAGAGAACGTCGTTTAAGTCTTCAAGCTTTTTTAAATGAAACTAAAGATTGGATTGAACAGGTTGTTTTATCAACATTAGTGGATCCTAAACAACCTATAGCAAAATGTATGCCAGCTGCTGCAGCTATTTATCCTGTTAATCAAGAGGCTACTACTAATAATATAATACAAAATAAATGGGAAAGTCTTACAACTATGAGACTCCCTAATACTCGAAAAATACAAGAAAACGTTAGTCCTCCAGATGATTTAGTAAAGTTTATGCCTATTGCATATCCGTTTTCACCTATTAGCTCAATGATCTGTGGATTACTTGTTATAACGTCCTTATTTACTATGGGATGTTTAGGAGCATCATTTAAAAATAATATAAAACTTGCTAAGCAAGTTGAAAGCGATATTGATTTTTATAATTCCATTGCTATGGATAATTATGATGAGAAACTTAACGCATTAGAAATTTTGAAAAACGATAGAATAATGTTGAATAAGTATTTTTCACAAGGTGAACCTGTACGCTTAGGTGTAGGGTTATACCATGGGCAACAACTCATAGAACCGTTAAATATTGCCATTAGTAAATATGTTGCGAAACCACCAGAAGTGATAGAACCACCTCAAGTGGTAATACCAGTGGTAATACGTTTAGATAGCTTATCATTATTTGAAACAGGTCAATCAAATTTGAAACCAGATTCGACCAAAATACTGATCAATGCTTTAGTTGAAATGCAAAAACAAATAAAAAGTAATCAGGAAACAGGGTGGCTCATCTTAATTGGCGGACATACTGATTCCACAGGTAGTGAGGACAAAAATATACAATTGTCTTTAGATCGTGCTATTTCAGTTAGAAATTGGTTCATGAAAACAAGTGATATGCCTGAAACCTGTTTTGCCATACAAGGGTATGGCTCAAAAAAACCGTTGGTTGATAACGATACTGCAGAGAATCGTGCCAAAAATCGACGTGTGGAAATAAGCTTAGTTCCTCAAATGTCAAATTGTTTTTTGACACAAGAAAACTAAGGGATTTAACTAAAACAAAAAAGGAGTAAAACAATGGCTGTTCCAGCATATATGTTCTTAAAAGATGACGGCGGCGCGGAAATTAAGGGATCTGTAACCGTGTTTGGCCGTGAAGGTAGTGTAGAAGTTGTTGAGTTTGATCACAAAGTGTACATCCCAACAGATGGTAATACTGGTAAATTAACTGGCACACGTGTTCATAAAGCACTTGAGTTTGTTAAAGAAGTCGATGCTTCATCACCTTATCTTTACAAAGCAGTTACCACAGGTCAAAACTTAAAATCAGTTGAGATCAAATGGTACAAAATTAACGATGCTGGTCAAGAAATTGAGTATTTTAATACGTTAATGGATGGTGTAAAAGTTGTATCTGTTAAACCAGAAATGCACAATATCAAAGACCCAACAAAAGAACAATACAATCATTTAGAGCGTGTTGAACTTCGTTATGAAAAAATTACTTGGACTTATAAAGATGGCAACATCATTCACTCAGATAGCTGGGTAGAAAGTCGAGCGTAATTTAATATTTGCTGACCCTTTCCTGACTTAAGGGTCAGCATCTTTGGAAATAAAGATTAGAGATCAATATATAATAAAAAGGAATAGTAATGATTGCCGATCCATCTGTTTTATTAAGACGACTGAACCCTTACTGTGCAAAATCACTTGAATCAGCCGCAGAGTTATGTCAAACCCGCGCTCATACTGAAATCACACTTGAACATTGGTTGTTAAAACTATTAGAGCAAGGATCTGGTGATATTACAATCATAGCAAGGCATTATCAACTTGATATGGATAAAATTTGGCAAGGACTACTAAGTTTCCTTGATGCATTACCGCATACCATTAATAATAAACCTAGTTTATCATCATCACTTATTGCTGTATTGCAAGCAGCATGGTTAAAAGCTTCATTAGAAGATCATGAAGAAATAATTCGATCTCTTCATATACTACAGGTTTTACAAGAAATGCCACAATGCTTAAAGGCTCAAGATGCATGGCAACTTCTTAGCTTAACGCCTGTTTCTTTAAAGAAACTCCGTCCAAAATTAGATGAACTATCTGATGAAAGTCCTTTTAATGATTCAAATGATGGTTTACAAAACGACCTGCAAAATTTAGGTGATCATTCTCAAATAACGCAAGCTGAAAGTGAAAAAGAAGATAATAAAGCTCTTCAGCAAAAACATCATCAAGCTGTATTAAGTCGCTTTACTGAAGATGTTACAGAAAAAGCCAAAGCAGGTAAAATCGATCCTGTATTAGGTCGTGATAAAGAAATTAGGCAGATGGTCGATATTTTATCCCGTCGCCGAAAAAATAATCCAATTTTAGTGGGGGAGCCAGGTGTAGGTAAAACTGCTTTAGTTGAAGGATTAGCCTTACGAATAGCAGAAGGCAATATACCAAATAATCTTAAAGATGTGAGCATATTAGCCCTTGATTTAGGATTATTGCAAGCGGGCGCCGGTGTAAAAGGTGAATTTGAACAGAGACTTAAAAATGTTATCGATGCTGTACAGCAATCACAAACTCCAATTCTCCTGTTTATTGACGAAGCTCATACCATTATTGGTGCTGGAAATTCAGCAGGCGGTGCAGATGCGGCAAATTTATTAAAACCAGCATTAGCTCGAGGGGAATTAAGAACCATTGCGGCAACAACATGGTCAGAATACAAGCAGTATTTTGAAAAAGATGCTGCACTTGAGCGTCGTTTTCAAATGGTTAAAGCGGATGAACCTGATGATGAAAAAGCCTGTCTTATGTTGCGTGGATTAAAATCACGATATGCGATTCATCATGGTGTTCACATTTTAGATGAAGCAGTAAAAACAGCTGTAACATTATCTCGCCGTTATATTAGTGGTCGTCAACTCCCTGATAAGGCTGTTGATCTTTTAGATACTGCTTCCGCTAGAGTGAGAATGAGCCTTGATACTATACCTGAATCGATCATTGAACTTGAAGCAAAAATCGCATCATTAACAATCGAAAAAGTAGCGATTGAAGACGATTTATTATTAAGTGAAAACAATTCATCCGAACGCATAACTGAAATTAATAAGATATTAGATGATTTACAAAAACAATTAATCATCGAGCAAACTCAGTTTGAAGAAGAAAAGAAAATCATTGAAGAACTTATTGAACTGAGAAAACAATTAACGACTACGCCAGAACCAAAAGTATCAAAACAATTAACCGAAACACAAGAAAAGTTAAATAAACTGCAAGGAAACAGACCGTTATTATCGCTTGATGTTGATAGTAGAGTCGTTTCTTCTGTTATTGCTGATTGGACAGGAGTTCCTTTAGAAAGCTTATTAAAAGATGAACAAAGTCATCTCATGGCTCTTGAAGATGATTTACGAAAACGAATTGTTGGTCAGGATAACGCTTTATTTGAATTAGCAAAACGTATTCGAGCCACTAAAACAGGACTGACTTCAGAAGATGCACCTATGGGGGTATTTTTATTAGTTGGTCCGTCTGGCGTGGGTAAAACCGAAACGGCATTAGCACTTGCAGACACATTATTTGGTGGTGAGCAATCACTTGTAACTATTAATATGTCTGAATATCAAGAACCTCATACAGTATCTCAACTCAAAGGTTCTCCTCCAGGCTATGTTGGATATGGCCAAGGTGGTGTGTTAACCGAAGCAGTTAGAAAACGACCTTACAGTGTAGTGTTATTAGATGAGATTGAAAAAGCCCATCGTGATGTACTTAATTTATTCTATCAAGTTTTTGATCGTGGATTTATGCGAGACGGAGAGGGTCGTGAAATCGATTTTCGTAATACCTTAATACTCATGACATCTAATTTAGGTAATGATGAATTAATGGCTCTATTTGAACAGATGCCAGATGCTGATACGGCTACTCAACATGAGTTATTACGACCAATTATTCGAGAACATTTCCAACCAGCACTATTGGCTCGTTTCCAAACGGTTATTTATACACCGTTATCGGATAAAGCATTGAACCAGATAGTCAAAATGAAATTGGATAAAGTTGCTTCACGAATACAAAAACATTACAAAATTGGCTTTAAAGTTAGTGATCAATTATACGATCAACTTGCTTCTGCTTGTTTGTTACCTGATACAGGGGCTCGTAATATTGATAGTATTTTGAATCAACAAATTTTGCCTGCAATCTCAAATTTATTATTACAAAGAAAGAACAATAGTAATGGGAAAGCTTCAACATTATTATTAGATTTTAGCGAAACGGAAGGCATTGTTCTTGAATTAATTGATGGATCAATAAAACAAAATTCAGAAAGTACAAAGAGTAAATCTGTAAAAAATAAAACAAAACCTATTAAAACTAAGGAAAAACAACAAAAAAAATCAGATAAAATTGATTAATAACATGATGTTTTTTAAATGATATAAACTGGCCAATTTGTCTAAAACTTATTGGTCAGTTTTAAGCAAAATTAAAATAGACAAAAATAATATTTCTTATTAATCATAGTAATTACAGTACAAGTATTGATGGCAGATCTTAAATTACTATCAATACCTAAAATCGTATGCAATACGATTAATTTTAATACTGAAAAAATTGTGAATTTAAAAACATCGTATAACGAGCATTCTTATTTGAGAATTTAAGTAAGGGATAAAATAATGGGAAAAAACGTGGTTCGATTGGGTGATCCTACAACTCATGGTGGGGCGGTTATTTCTGTTTCTTCAACAATGATTGTAGAAGGAAAACCTGCAGCTCTATTAGGTGATCTGGTTAGCTGTCCTAAGAAAGGGCATGGCGTAAATAAAATTATTGAAGCTTCAACGACTTGTTTTTCTGATGGTAAACCAGTTGTCGTGGATCAATGTACATGTGAATGCGGTTGTAAAGTGATTTCAACACTAAGTACATCGGAGATTGACTAATATTATGTCTTGGCCTAAACCTAGGGTAGTTAATCCATTAAAACCACCGTTAAAATTACATCGCAGTAGATGGTATCTATTTTTTATAGTTCTGAGTTTTATCACAACTATTTTGCTTATTTTAATCTGGCCGAATGAAAACTATGGTTCACAGTGGATATTTTGGTTGTTTGCGACAATTATTCCAACAATAATTACTGGGATTGCTGTCAGTATACGATTATATTTATATGGTTTAGCTCAAGAAGAATATGAAATTTGGCAGTTAGAACAGAAAAACATTGAAGAAAATTGGCAAAATTGGGCTATGAAATCTTTAGTGATTCTTGATAGTTATTATATTTTACCTAATCACTTAACTGTACAAGACATCTTGAGTAATATTGAAAACTTACCAACTGAAGTCAATAAATCGTTAGAATTTGATGATGAGTTTAATATTAAAATATATCTTGAGGAAGTTTTTTTATCTCTACGTAAATTGCTACATGAGTTACCAGAAAAAGAAATAATTAATATCAATATTTACACATCATTTGAATCAAATGTTCTTTTAGAAGAAGATATTAATAATGCTTATCAAACAGCACAACTGCCATGGAAATATAATTTAACACAGCATATATCAGATAACGTTAATGCTGAAATACTACAAGAAATGATAGATGACTCACAAGCAAGTCTTCAACTTGTGATTATCAATAATACCATTTCATCAGACTCGGCGTTTTTATGTGCTTTTTTAGGAACAAGCAAACAACATTATCAAGATTTGGGAATAAATAGTAAGAAAGTTGAAATCTTGAGACCCATGATAGCGACTGAACTTGATAATGCTATTAACCAAATGATAGATATGCAACATGCAATAAAACAAGTAAAGCAACTTTGGTTTGCTAATGTTGATCATAAACAACAGACAGAAATTACAACACTATTAGCAGATCAAGAAATTTCTCTAACCAATCTAGTTAAATTAGACAGTCTTATTGGTAATCATACTGTGTTAAGTTTTTGGCTATCGTTGGCTATGGGATATGAAATGGTTATGCTCACTAACCAAAATAATCTTATGACTGCATATAGTCATAATAAGTGGTTACTTTCAATTTTGACGGGTAGTACGTCGGGAGTCGTAAATGAAAAATAAATGGAAACTGATTGGATTAATTTTCATTATATTATTAGGAGCACTAATTCTAGCTGCTGGACTTTTTTTCTGGGGAGCGGGTTTAGGTTATGTAACAACAGGACAGAAATTTTCAATATGGTTACAAGCAATGCTTTTATTGCTAGGCTTATTGTTAACGCCTGTTATTATTACTAATAATCGTAAAATATGGGCTAAAGATAAAGCTAAGCGTGAATCTTTGAATCCTATTGAAAAGAAACCCGTAAAAAAAGTTATTACATTTCCTGAATTTTCAGAAATAAACAATCAGTGCAAATCCCGTTACGGTCTGTTTTGGCGTTATAAAGTTCGAAAATGTTTGGTTATTGGGACATCAACTGATGTAGAAACATTATTCCCTAATTTACAACAAGCAAAATGGCAGTTAAGTGGTCAAACATTAATGGTTTATGGCGGAGATGTTTCAAGTGAAGTAAATATTCCTTGGATGAAAACATTAAAGAAACATTTCTCACGTTATTTACCGTTTTATCATAAACCGTTAGATGCAATCATTTGGGCTGTATCAAAAAATTATCTTGATAATACTCGACAACAACAAATTTTAGTTGAAAAAACTATATTACAACTAAGATCCCGCGATAAAATTTTAAGATGGTCTGCTCCGCTTTATTTAGTATCAGGACAAACAAGTGAATGGTCACAAGAAGGAAGAATTGAACAAAGCGTTGGGATAACCTTTTCTTCCGCTAAAAATAACATCATTGACTCTGCGGAATTATCGCTAAAACAATTGGCAACAGGATGTTGTCAACGAGGTATACAACAGGTAAAAGAAAACTCTCATTACTCCTATTTGCTTCAGTTAAGCCAAAATCTGGTCAAAAACGATATTGATAAAATTAAGCGATATTTGAGCTCATTGATCTCACTCCGTTATGCTCCAAATCTTCGAGGACTATTTTTTATGCCTCATCAGTCTTCGAAGCCAACGGAAGAACAAGAATTTTACGATTTAAATCATTTTTTTATGACACCAACTTGGCAGTCAATCATTGATGATGCGAAATCAAACGTAGGGCGAAGACTTGGATTAAACTGGGGAGAAATTTCTTGTTATGTTTTATTTATATCTATGGTCATGACAGGATGTGCTATGCTCACATCTTATTTCCGAAATGAATCATTAATTGAAGATAGTATTAAACTTGCCAAAAATGCAGATGATTCTGCTACTAAAGATTATACTTCAAGATTACAAATTCAATATCAGTTACAACAAAGATTAGAACAATTATTGTTTCGTCAACAAAATGGAGCACCGTTATCTTATCGTTTTGGTTTAAATCATGATGATAAATTATTAAAAAAATTGTGGTCTAGCTATTACACAACAAACTTACGTAATATTGTTGTGCCATTTAAAGATATAATGACGGATTATTTAGAGTTATTAACGCAATTACCGCCAGATGATCCTCACCGAGACGAATTAGTACAATCGGCATATGATGTATTGAAAGTATACTTGATGATGAGTCGTCCTAATAAAAGTGATGGGGATTATCTAAGTCAATTTGCAACTAAAAGATGGAGTGCACCAAAAGACGTTAGCGATGGTAATTGGCAAAGATTAATGCCTGATCTGGTTCGTTTTTGGGGACAATCATTAAATATTCATCCTGAGTGGGCACAAAAAGAAGATGCATCATTAGTAAAAAATGCCCGCCAAATATTAATTAATAAAATTGGTGCACAAAATGCAGTTAACTCAATTTATAAAGAGATGATCCAACGAGCTAGCCAGAATTATGCAGATCAAAGTTTGAATCAATTGCTTGATGGGTTTGATAATCATTTACTATTTTTTAGTAAGGATGATCTATCTGGTATTTATACACGAAAAGCTTGGGAAAACACCATTAAGCAGGAAATAAATGAAGTCTCTAAACTCCGCCAAGAACAAATTGATTGGGTTTTAAATGATGGAGGTAATTCATTACCTAAATCGATTTCGTCGGAATCATTAAGAAAACAACTTACTGAACTATATTTTAGTGAATATGGTGCTGCATGGTTGAACTTTTTAAATGGTATAGAATGGCGTCAATCTGACAATGTAACAGATGTTATTGAACAGCTAACAATACTTGCTGATACTAGACAATCTCCTTTAGTCGCATTAGTAAATACAATTAAGTACCAATCAGAGGTAGCTTATAATGAAGATGGTTTATCCAGTAATATTTTACGTTCAGCTAAAGAGCTTATTAATAGCAATAAATCACCAACAGGAATGACTAAAAGGAACAATGAAACAACGGGTCCTTTAACAGAAACATTCGCACCTATTGTTAGTTTGTTAAGAAATGATAATACCAATGGACTATCTTTAGAGACTTATTTGTCGCGTATTACTCAAGTGCGATTGAAATTGCAAAATATAACTAATAGTGCCGAACCACAAACTATGATGCAAGAATTAGCTAAAAGTGTATTTAAAGGTACTTCGGTTGATTTAACTGAAACCCGAGATTATGGTAATTTAATTGCTGCGAATTTAGGAAAAGAGTGGTCAGGATTTAGTTATAGTTTATTCAAAAAACCATTAGAACAATCATGGCAAGTAGTATTAACACCAGCAGCAGAAAGTTTTAATGATATTTGGCAAAACTATGTTGTCAGTCAGTGGAAAAAATCCTTTGCTGGCCGCTATCCATTTAAAAACAGTGAAAATGAAGCTTCTTTACCTGAATTAGCTCGTTTTATTCGAGCTGATACTGGCATTATAGATAAATTTATCACTAGTGAATTAAATGGAGTATTAGATAAAAAAGGTGGTATGTGGGTTGTAAATAATGTTAATGCCCAAGGACTTAATTTTTCACCTAAATTTCTTGAAGCACTAAACTTATTTAATCAACTTTCTGCAGAAGTACTTGAAACAGGCGATGTATCCTTATCATTCGATCTAATGCCTCGTACAGGAGCAAGTACCGCTAAAACAGAGTTAATAATTAATAAGCAGAAACTTGAATATTTCAATCAAGTACCTACTTGGCAACGTTTTAATTGGCCAGGAGATGGATATGCACCATATTCACAGCTCAGTTGGAGTAGTAATAATTCAGGTTTAAGGCTATATGAGTACCATAATGGTGATTGGGCATGGATCAGATTACTTGAATCAGCATCAATTAAACCGCTGGATTCCAGTCGATATGAATTAGTTTGGGAAGCTAAAGATGGTAATAAACTTAGATATGTTTTAAGGACACAACTAGGTGGTGGACCACTAACGTTATTGAAATTACGCAATTTTACTTTACCACAAAACGTATTTGAATAATGTTAAATTAATATCGGATACTGGATTAATGTTATGTTTAGTCAATTATTAAACCGTTTTACAGGTACAGATGATCAGAGCAAACTGATACAAAAGTTAAATCAAACTTGGATTGATTGGTTACAGCCAATTAATCCAGATAAACCAACTGGGGAAGATTTGACTTATCATGATACTTTTCAAGATATTAAAGAGCAAATTGCAAAAATATCTGGAATAGATTATTCATTTGTTATTGTTGAGAGTGAAAGCTTACTAAAACGAAGTAGTAAAGATATTCGTGTGGCTACATATTATTGTTTAGCACGATTATATCAAGATGGTGTAGAAGGATTTGCTGATGGTCTTGAAATATTGGCTGGATTGCTTGATACATTTGGACCATTGATTTATCCGTCAAGACCTAATATACGCAAAAATGCTATAGAATGGCTTACTAATGCGCGTTTTATAGATCAATTGACACAACTACAACCTATAAGTGATGAATCTTTAAGTCGTATTATCGCTGCGTTAAGTCAGATAGATAGTAGTTGTCAAAAATTATTTAATTCTGAAACGCCTAATCAGTCAACAACAGCGCCTGATTTATCGGCGTTGGTTCATTTTTTTGGTAATATAGCAAAACAACCAGTTAAAACCACAAACGAAGAACAACCGCCTCAAGCGACGGCTAATCCTGTACCTGCTTCAGAAGTACAACAAAGTAACGTTGAAATAAAAATTAGTTCTCAACGAGATTTACTTGACCAAGCACGAAAGATGGCAGCATTTTTACGAGAAAAACCTGAAGGTTATCTTGCTGCAGGGCGTTTTTTGCGAGTAATCCGCTGGGATATGATTGTAGATTTACCACCTGTTGATTCTAAGGGTAAAACAAGATTACCAGCACCAAGAGCGGAACTTAAACAAAATATTAATCGTTTGATTCTCCAAAAACAATGGTCAACACTTTTCGAACGTGTTGAAAGTGCTTTCATGGAAAATGCAAATCATTTTTGGTTAGATCTGCAACGTGCTTCCGTTTTAGCCTTAAAAAACATGGGAGAACCTTATCAGTCTTGGGCTGATATTTATTTAACAGATATAGGTTTAATGTTAGAGCGCTTAAATGGAATTGAAAACCTCTATTTTGACAATGGTATGCCTTTTGCTGATGATGAAACATTAAGCTGGATCGCCAGTGATGCTCGTATACATAATTTAGGTGAAGGTGATAGTATTCAACCTATTGCTGTATCGGGTGAAAATGATTGGGGTGAGATTGAAAAACAAGCTTTAGAATTAGCTCATGCAGAAAGCCTAGAACATGCATTCCAATGGATACAAAGTTTGCCATCATTGCGTTCACCTAAACAACAATATTTATTACAATATACCCAAGCAAGAGTTGCGGAACAATTAGGAAAACAAGATATTGCATTAACATTACTAACTGGATTAAACAATCAACAGCAATCAATTACTTTGTTGCAATGGGAACCTGAACTATTATTTGATATTAAAAGATTTTTACTCAAATTAATTAAACAAAAAAATCTACAGAAAGATAATAATAAAAATTTTGGGGAACAAATAGAGAATTTGCAGCATGAACTTATGCAGCTCAATCCAGCTAGGGCACTAAGTGTGATTTAAACTTTTAATAAAAGAGTGACGTTGAAAAAATATAAAACTAAAGAGATAAAAAATGGATGATTTGATTTTACGCTATTATGAGTCAGAAATGCGTTACTTGCGGGAAGCGGGGAAAGAATTTGCCAAAATTCATCCTGATAGAGCAGGTCAATTAAATTTAGATCGTGTAGGTGATCGTGATCCATATGTTGAAAGATTATTTGAGGGTTTTGCTTTTTTGACAGGAAGACTACGTCAAAAAATTGATGATGATTTACCAGAATTAACTGAGAGCCTTGTGAGTTTGTTATGGCCTCATTATTTACGATTAATACCTTCATTATCGATTATTGAGCTTACACCCAATTACTCCACATTGTCACGTTTGGAAGTTATCCCCAAAGGTTTACAAGTTCAAACAGAACCGCTTGGACCAAAAGGAACAAGGTGTCCTTTTCGAACAACTCAACCGGTAATTTTGCAACCTGTTAAAATCAATCAAGTAAAATTAGGAGTACATCAAGATGGACGAAGTATTATTAACATTCGTTTAGGTTTTGGTGAACTAATTGATTTTGAACAAGTTGATTTATCTAAATTAAGATTCTATTTAAATGCAGATGCACCAATTGCTTCAACTTTGCATCATGCGTTAACTCATCAAGTTTCAGCAATACAGTTACGCTATTCTAATCAACCTAATGAAATAGTCGGTTTTCAAGGAAAAATAACACCGGTTGGCTTTAGTGAAGAAGATCGCTTATGGTTAAAACCAGATAATGCTTTTGCAGGCTATCAGTTATTATTAGAATACTTTGCGTTTCGTGAAAAATTTATGTTTGTTGATCTCCATGGACTTAATATTCGTAATGTTCCTGAAGGTTGTGAATATATCGATATTGAAATTATCCTAAATCAAACTTGGCCAAGTGATATGCCTTTTAATAAGGACAACATTCGATTACATTGTGTGCCAGTTATAAATTTATTTGATATGGAAGCAGATCCTATTGTAGTTAATCAACTAGAAAGTGAATATCTGCTTAGGCCATTATTACGTCAAGATGGACACATCGAAGTTTACTCAGTTGAGAGTGTTGAAGCTATAACTCGTAATGGTCGTTATAGTTATGTTCCTTTTACTAGCTTTAAGCATAGGGGGGGTATGTTACGTCATGATGCACCTGAAAGGTATTATCATACTCATGTTCGAAAAGGTGCTTCTGGATTACATGAAACTTGGTTAGTTTTAGGCGGTAAAATTTGGGATAAAGGTCAATCTCTTGAAACCGAAACGTTATCATTACGCGTTACTGGTACCAATGGTATGTTGCCTCGGAAAACGTTAAGTAATGCACGGATACAATCACTGAGTAGTTCACAAAATAGTATTTTAAGTGTTAGAAATTTATGCTCACCAACGTTGCCTTGTTATCCGCCAACCGAGGATCGCTTTCATTGGCGAGTATTATCGCATTTAGCACCAAATTATTTGTCATTAATTAATGCAGAAGTATTAAGGGGAACGCTTGCTTTATATGATTGGACTGAAAATGAGCTTAATCGTCGACGCTTAGAAGGCATCGTCGATGTATCTCATAGAATGATAAAACGGATTGAAAAAGGAATGTTACAAAGGGGGATAGAGATCGAAGTAACTATAAATAGTTTCCAGTTTACTGGCGAAGGTGATGTGATGCTTTTTGGTGAGTTATTACATCAATTTTTTGCTCTATATGCTGACGTTAATTTATTTACTCAATTAGTCATTAACCTTCTACCTGTTGGAAATAAAATAGTATGGAATCAGAGCAAAATATCGAAAGTAGCCCTTTAATGCAGGAGCTTGAAAAAGTACTGCCAAAAATAAATTTTTATCGTTTTTGTCAGTTACTTGAGCAACTCTATGCTAAAGAGGAACCTATACTAGGAAGAGCAGAAACGCCAACTGGTGATCCTTTACGTTTTGCACCATCAATTGATATGTCGTTTCCTGCTAGTGAGTTACAGTATATTGAAAGATCACCGTATTTAAATCGACCAACAACGGTAAGAACTCGCTTTTTCGGTTTGTATGGTGTTGATGCAGTATTACCTTTTGGGTTATTGCACAATATTATCCGCCGTGAAGAAAACTATCATGCGATGACCGATTTTTTAGATATATTCAACCATCGATTTATAACACAATTTTACCGAATTTGGTTGAAATATCATTACCCTGCTTGTTTTATAAGTGGTGGTAAAGATTCTATATCTCAGTGCTTGCTTGGACTAACAGGTCTTATAATAAAAGGAACTAGCGAACAAATCGGTTCACCAGCTTCACGATTTTTGGCACTGTTAGGTCTAGTTACACAAAAAACACGAACAGCTGAGGGTATTGCTGGTTTAACAAGAGTAATAGTTAGTGACGCTAAAGTTGAAATAACAGAATTCTATCCTACTTGGCACGCTATTGAAAGTCCAGCTCAAGTGGGTGGAAAAACAAACAAAATAGGTTTAAATGGTAGTGCAGTCTTAGGATCTCGCTTAAGAGAATGTAATCAAACAATACATATAGCCATAACTCCTCAACATGAAGATCAGATTATGGATTTACTCCCTGATGGGCAGTTATATAAGGATCTTATTGCACTGATGCGTGCATATTTAGGTTATCAAGTTGATGCCAAAATTACACTTTATATTAAGCGAAATTTTTTGCCGCGTAGCCAACTAATATCAAAAAATTGTCGATTAGGACAAACTGCATCATTAACCAAAGTGACAGAAAATGGCGATTATATTCAAGATAAGGTAGCTGTAAATTTAGGTCATTATTGTGGAATTGATTATACAGCATAAAAAAGGAATAAATATGAAACGAATTAATTTATTTATTATTTGTCTATTAACTATCTGTTTAAGTGGATGTGGTATAGCGCAAAGCGTAACGAAAGGTGCAACTAGTATTGGAAACAGTATTTTTTCGTGGGATATTAAAACATTACACTTAGATATAACAGCTAGAGCTGAATTAAATCTTGATGACGAAGGGAAATCATCTCCTGTTGTTATTAGAATTTATCAATTAACTAAAGATACTGCTTTTAAATCTGCGTCTTATCAAAATCTGGTTGATCAAGATAGTGATGAGTTGAAAGAAACTTTACTTGATACTAAAGAAATTGTGTTAAAACCTGATACTTCTGTTTCAATCGAAGTACCTTTTGACAATAGAGCAAATTTTGTAGCGGTAGTTGCTCTTTATAATGATCCTGATTTAAAAGCGGACAATTGGCGATTAGTATTAAAACGCTCTGATTTACACATAACTAAAGCACGTAAAATAGAAGCAAGTAAATACATCATTAAACTAGTGGATTAAGATTAATGAGCGCATCTTTGTACGACATATTATATGGTTATTTTGAATCAGGCATAGCCATTGAAGATGTTTCTGAAAATGAACAAACCGTTATTAGTGTAATGGATAATATTGAGCGTATTTTGAATAGTCGGGCAGGTGCAATTAAGCATATGCCCGATTATGGATTACCCGATATGTCGACAGTTTTTCAAGCATTACCTTCCTCAGCTTACGTTTTAATGCGGGCAATTGAGCAAACGTTATTAACTTATGAACCAAGGCTACAGGCTATTAACATCAATATTGATGAAAAAAATAATGATAACATGGTATTAGCATACGAAATGACTTGCTATTTTAAAGAGGGTGGATTGGTTCGATATGGTACTTATTTTATGTCAGATGGTAAAGCCCGGTTAAGATATAGTCGTAAAACACCTAAAAACTGATTTTAAATTGCTTGAAGAGATAAAAAAATCATACTAAATGACCAATAAAAGCAGTGGAATAAAAAAGAAACAATATGATTAATAAGGCTAATAATTTTATCAGTCATCTAACTGAAAGCTGAAAGATTAAATAGCTGTTTTGAAATATAGGAATATTAATATTCCTATATTTATTAATAAAAAACGTGAATATTCTAGAACAATTAATTAATAATATTGAATTTAAGAATATCTTTTGTTCACAAATAGATACAATCCCAACTTTTTTTAAAGTATTATTATCTAAAAAGAATATATTAAAATTACTAGTATTAATGTTTATCGTAAATGATGACGGTAAACTATTGCAAACCATTAAAATTCCAATTTTAACAAATAAAAAAACGTGATAAACGCTTATTAATATTAAATTGGTAATCATGATATTTTAGGTTAAATTCACTTAATTCTTTAAATCAGCATAATTAAGATTTCTATGAAAATTTTTTTAATCAATTAACTTACGCTATATAGCCAGCTAGCAAAAAATTTACCGTTTAATCATTTTATATACATTGGTTTTATAAAAATCATAAATCATTAATAGCTGGAAATTGTTATACAGTAGGTATACGATGAATAAATATTAACCAAAGTTAATTGACTTTATGTTTGAATACACCGAAATTAATTGGGGGCAGCATGAAATTACGAAAAGTGATGATTATCGGCGTTGGTAATGTTGGTTCAACAACCGCTTATACATTTGTTAATCGAGGTATTTGTGAAGAAATCGCACTCGTTGATCTTAATAAAGAATTAGCATATGGACATGCGCAAGATTTATTAGATGCAGCAGCCTATCGACAAAATATGATTAAAGTTAGCTTGCGCGAATCAACTGATTGTGCAGATATCGACATTGTTATTATCACCGTTACATCAGGACTAGCCCAAAAAAGCCGAAAAGAAGAGTTAGACGGAACATCCAAAATTATCGCCAGTATTGTACCTAATATGATGAAGAATGGATTTAAAGGTATTTTTTTAGTCGCGACAAATCCTTGTGATGCCATCACTTATCAAGTTTGGAAATTATCTGGATTACCTCGTCACCGTGTGATTGGTACAGGAGTGTGGCTTGACACGGTGAGATTACGTCGATTATTGGGTGAAAAAATGGATATTGGTCCACAAAGTATTGATGCTTTTATTGTTGGTGAACATGGTGACTCTCAATTCCCTGTTTGGTCACATTCCTCGATTTATGGTATCAATTTAAATCAATTAGAAAAAAATAAAATTGATTTTGCTCAAATCGGTACTCAAGCACGAAAAATGGGTTTTGAAATCATGGAACGAAAACATTGTACTGAATATGGGATTGCTAGCACTATCACCGAAATTTGCCAACATATATTTACCAATAGTCACAGAGCGTTAGCACTTAGTTGTATTTTGGATGGTGAATATGGCTACAAAAATGTTGCTATTGGTGTACCAGCCATACTTGACCAACATGGTATCAAGAAAATTATTGAACTCAATTTTATTGAAAAGGAAAAACAGTTATTTGCAAACAGTGTTGAAATTGTTAAAGGTTATATTGAGCATATTAATTTAAACTAATATTTTTTTACCATTACTCAATTAGAGTATAGGCTTAATATTATTTATTTGTGGCATTATTTTTTAAAATATGCCACAAATAATCATTTTTATTGATATTAAAATAGGTACTTGAAAATATAACTGAACATCTTTTCAATAATATTGAATTATTTCGATTTGTTAACATTCAGCAAAAATAAGGAATTGATGTACATATTGAGTAATATATTAGATTATTTGCTTACAAAGGTTTATATTTTCTGATAAAAATTGGTGCTGCAATATAAGTCATATTCACCATTTCATTGTAAATTTCCTAGCGATCTGTTTAATCATAAATATTAAGAAAACTAATTAAATGATAATTTAAAATAGATAATTTTTGCCAAAAAAAATTTAAACAGTCCAAGAATATTCGTCTATATTTAGTGTGTTCAGTTAGCATAGTTGTAAATATCAATTACATTTAAACAACCTGATAGAAGCAAAGCATGAACGGTAAACCAAACCTATTTAATGTTATAAGCTGTCTTTAAATTTTATTCATTATCAGCTGGAAATTTTACATGGATTTGCTTTCTTATTTCAGTCAATAATTGTGATGAAATCAAAGAATATTTTAGCCCTTTATGATTTATTTGTCTTTGTTGATAGAGATTAGCAAACTCTAGCGCTTCATAATACATTTCGTTACTATTTTGTGTAAGGGTTATTTCTTGTAATTCTCCTTGTCTTGGTTGATAGAATACTTGTTCACAAACAGATAAGTGCTTAATGATTAAAGTGCCATCTTCACCTTGTATTTCGCTATGAATAGATGAATTAGTGACTTTAGAGTGCCAAATAATAATATCAAAGTCATCATAATTTAATAAAACCGTACCATGAGCATCAACTCCGGAATCAAGTTGTGTGCCACTGGCATATATTGAACTCGGTCTTTCCCATAAGCCTATTGCAAAATTAAGGGGGTAAACACCAATATCCATGATTGAGCCGTTTGAGAATTGAGGATTAAACGTGTTAGGATTTTCACCGTCTAAATAACTAGGGTACCGTGATGAATATTGACAATAATTTAATAAAGCTTTGTGTATTTTTCCTAATTTAGGTAGATAGTTTCGAATTAATTCAAAATTAGGTAAGTAATAGGTTTTTAGTGCTTCGAAAATGATTTGTTGATTCTGTTTCGCAATATCTAATAATCTTTGAGTTTGCACTAAGTTTGAAGTTAAAGGTTTCTCGCAAATAACATCTTTATTGTTTTCTAACATTAACTTTGCTTGTGCAAAGTGTAGTGAGTTCGGGCTAGCAATATAGACTACGTCAATGTTAGTATCGTTAGCTAATTGTATTAAATCATCATAAATAACATCAATATTATATTTTTGTGCAAACTGGCGAGCTTTATCTATATCTCGTGAATAAATAGCTGCAAGTTGATACTGTTGAGTTTGTAATGCGGCATCAATGAATTTTTCTGTGATCCAGTTGCTACCTATTGTTGCTAGTCTAATCATATGCATGCCTTTATAAATTTATTTGCTATGTTAATCACTTTTTTGTAAAAAAGTTTGAGGTTAACATAACGTTTTAGTCTATTTTTTTGTTATATTATTAATAGGTTAGATAGCATAAATAGTAACATCTTTTACATTTAAGCGAAACGTATATAACAGAACTAAAAATTGATCCCCATTAGACCACCCAGAGTAAAAAGGGTGGTCATCATTATTTTAAAGCGAGTTGGTAAGAAAAAGTTTAATTGATGAATTTTGTGTTTCATTATGGAAACCATAACCAAGCTCAGTTAAATGTTGAGCAAATTTATTGCTATCTGTTTCATCAATTTCAAAAGCACAAAGTACTCTTCCGTAATCTGTGCCATGGCTACGGTAATGGAACATGGAAATATTCCAATTTGTTCCTAATGTTTGTAGAAACTTAAGTAATGCACCTTGTGATTCAGGAAATTCAAAGCTATAAACTTGTTCTTGAATCGGTTTACACGGTTTACCACCAATCATATAGCGAACATGAAGTTTTGCCATTTCGTCTTCAGATAAATCTACAACAGGATATCCCGCAGCCGTTAATTCTTGTAGTATGTCTTCTTTTTCATTACTTTTCGAGATTCTGACGCTGACAAAAATGCAGGCTGATTTATCGTCATGATAACGATAGTTAAATTCCGTTACTGAGCGTCCGCCTAATAATTTACAGAAATTTAAAAAACTACCTTTCTTTTCAGGAATAGTCACCGACAATAACACTTCGCGTTTTTCACCAAGTTCACAACGTTCTGAAATGTAGCGCAGATTGTGGAAGTTTAAATTTGCACCAGATAAAATATGTGCTAGATTTTCACCACGAATATTATGTTGAATAACATATTTTTTTAGTCCTGCCAGTGCAACCGCACCTGATGGTTCAGCAATGGCGCGGACGTCATCAAATAAATCTTTTACTGCAGCACAAATTTCATCGCTATCAACGGTAACAATATCATCAATGTATTGTTGGCAGAGTCTAAATGTCTCATCTCCAATACGTTTAACGGCAACACCTTCAGCAAATAGCCCAACTCGACTTAAATCAACGGGTTTACCTGCATCAAGTGCAGCTTTCAAACAGGCTGCATCAGAAGGTTCGACCGCAATAACTTTGATTGTCGGCATAATTTGTTTAATTAATACTGCAATGCCTGCAGCAAGTCCTCCTCCCCCGACAGGCACAAAAATACGGTCGAGTTTGGCATTTTGTTGAAGTAATTCCATGGCAATACTGCCTTGACCAGCGATGACCAATGGGTGATCAAACGGAGGAATAAAAATTCGATTTTGTTCTTTGGCTAATTCCATTGCTTTTGCTTTGGCTTCATCGAAATTAGCGCCATATAAAAGTACTTCACCACCAAATTCTTTGACTGCCTCAACTTTGATATCTGCTGTAGTTAACGGCATGACAATAAGCGAATTTATGCCTAATTTTGTTGCCGAAAAAGCAACGCCTTGTGCATGATTTCCAGCCGATGCGGCAATCACGCCGCATTTACGTTCATCTTCGTTAAGACTGGCAATCATTGCTTGAGCTCCACGGATTTTAAAACTATGGACTAATTGCCGATCTTCACGTTTAACAAAGATTTGGTTTCCTATTCTTGATGAGATTTTTTCCATCTTTTCAAGTGGTGTGACATCTGCCACATCGTAAACAGCGCTGCAAAGTGTTGCTTTTAAATAATCAGCGCCAGTAAGTTTTTTATCTTCTTGTTTCACAGTTAGCCACCTAGTTTGCTTTTATCACGAACAGCACCTTTATCTGCGCTAGTTGCTAAACTCGCGTAAGCTTTCAGTGCGTATGACACATAGCGGTTGCGATTATGTGGTGTATAAGCTTTATCACCACGAGCAATTTCTGCTACTCGTCGTCTTTCAAGTTCATCATCAGGTACATCTAAAACTAATTTACGGTTAGGAATATCAATATCAATAATATCACCATCACGTACTAATCCTATCAAACCACCATTAGCCGCTTCTGGTGAGATATGTCCGATCGATAAACCAGATGATCCACCTGAAAATCGACCATCTGTAATAAGTGCACAAGCTTTGCCAAGACCCATTGATTTTAAATAGCTGGTTGGATAAAGCATTTCTTGCATACCCGGTCCTCCTTTAGGACCTTCATAAATAATCACTACAACATCACCAGCAATCACTTTACCACCTAAGATTGCATCGACAGCATCTTCTTGACTTTCAAATACTTTGGCCGGTCCTCGAAAAACTAAGTTTTCAGCAGCAACACTGGCGGTTTTGACAATTGCACCATCTTGAGCAACATTACCATAAAGCGTAGCTAACCCACCATCTTGACTATAAGCGTGGGCTTTGTCACGAATACAACCATTTTCACGATCGTCATCAAGCGTATCCCAATAACAATCCTGTGAAAAAGCTTTAGTTGTACGGATCCCTGCTGGCCCGCTGCGATACATTTTTTTCACAGTTTCATCATTAGTTTGGGTAATATCATATTGTGCAAACGTTTCTTGCAGAGTCAGTCCAAGTACATTGTGAACATCGCGTCTAAGCAATCCAGCCTTATCAAGTTCAGACATAATTGATACCACACCACCAGCCCGATGGACATCTTCCATATGATATTTGGCAGTACTTGGAGCTACTTTACATAAATGTGGTACTTTGCGTGAGAGTCTATCAATATCTGACATGGTGAAGTCAATTTCACCTTCTTGAGCAGTGGCTAGTAAATGCAATACTGTATTAGTTGATCCACCCATGGCAATATCTAATGACATAGCATTTTCATAAGCGGCTTTGGTTGCAATAGATCGCGGTAGATAAGACGCATCATCTTGTTCATAATAACGTTTAGTAATTTCTACAATACGTTTAGCTGCTTTAAGAAATAATTGTTCTCGTTGTTTGTGCGTGGCAACAAGTGATCCATTCCCTGGTAGTGATAAACCTAAGGCCTCTGTTAAACAGTTCATGGAGTTCGCAGTAAACATACCTGAGCAAGATCCACACGTTGGGCAGGCAGATTGCTCAATGGCTTCACTGTCGGCATCACTAACATTTGGGTTAGCACTTTGGATCATAGCATCAACAAGATCGAGTTTGATAATTTGGTCAGATAATTTTGTTTTACCTGCTTCCATTGGACCGCCCGATGCAAATACTGTTGGAATATTGAGGCGAAGTGACGCCATTAACATACCTGGGGTTATTTTATCGCAATTTGAGATGCAGATCATGGCATCAGCGCAATGTGCATTTACCATATATTCAACAGAATCAGCAATCAATTCTCGTGATGGAAGTGAATAAAGCATACCACCATGCCCCATGGCGATACCATCATCTACTGCAATAGTATTGAATTCTTTAGCGATACCACCCGATGCCTCAATTTGTTTGGCGACAAGCTGCCCAATATCTTTTAGGTGTACATGTCCCGGTACAAATTGCGTAAATGAGTTAACGACTGCAATTATAGGTTTTCCAAAATCTTCATTTTTAACGCCCGTTGCACGCCATAATGCACGGGCTCCAGCCATATTCCGACCTTCTACGGATGTTGCTGAACGATATTTAGGCATTTCTTGCTCCCAACTTTTTATTATTCAAGTTACCATTTAAAACGATATCTTGCTTTACATGATGCTATAAAGTGAATCACATTCTTGAAAAAAATCCGCCGTGTTAACTGGAGGATCTCTAACTGATATCCCTTATTTAACTAGATCTAACCAGCCATATTTATCTTCAGTTTGACCATTAAATAGACCAAAGAATGTTTGCTGGAGCTTTTTAGTAATTGGACCACAGCGACCAATACCGATTTCGATACGATCAACACTGCGAACAGGAGTAATTTCAGCGGCAGTACCTGTCATAAAGACTTCGTCAGCTAAATAGAGTGATTCACGGGATAGTGTTTGTTCACGTACTTCAATACCTAAATCGCGTGCAAGGGTGATGATAGCATCACGAGTGATCCCAGGTAATGCTGATGAAGATAATAACGGTGTAAATAATATACCATCTTTAACAATAAATAGATTTTCACCTGAACCTTCAGAAAGCTGACCATTTACGTCTAATGCAATCCCTTCTTGGAAGCCATTAGCGCGAGCTTCTGATCCGATGAGTAATGATGATAAGTAGTTACCACCGGCTTTTGCTGCTGCTGGAATAGTATTTGGTGCAAAACGATGCCATGAAGATACCATTGCATCAATACCTTGTTCTAAAGCATCTTCACCAAGATAAGCTCCCCATGGGAATGCTGCAATCATGACATCCGTTTTATAACCTGCTGGAGGTATAACGCCCATACCAACATCGCCGATAAATACTAATGGACGAATATAAGCGCTTTCTAAATTATTCTTTTTGATAGTTTGGCGTGTTGCTTCCATAATTTCTTCAAGCGAATATGGAACAGGAAAACGATAAATTTTGGCTGAGTTTAATAATCTTTGAGCATGTTCTTTATGACGAAATATAGCAGGTCCTTTGTGTGTATTATAGCAACGTACACCTTCAAACACCGATGTACCATAATGTAGTGCATGTGACATTACGTGCACTTTAGCATCTGCCCATGGAACCAATTCGCCATTAAACCAAATATAATCAGATTTTGCTGTAGTACTCATTTTCTGTTTTCCTCTTAAATTTTACTTTTGTTTAGCATGTATCCTGCTTTATGCTTTTATCAATTAAACATCAAACATTATACAATACTTTCTTGTTTGTTTAATATCTAAAATATTGACATATTTTAATTTAACTTTTTGTTTTACCGATAAATTATCTGTAAATTTTTTTATTCTATTGAAATGACATCTTCTAATTTAGCTACTTGGTTTTGTAACATTGAAAGATCTCTTTCAATAGTTAATCTGAGTGTCAAAATCAGTAAATTATTTTCAATGGTTTGCATTTGCATAGATTCAATATGTCCACCGCGATGACGAACAACACGTAAAATACGTTCCAATGAACCTAACGTGTCGTTAGCCTTTATGGTCAATTGATGTTGTATTTGTTGATTCATCACTTACTCCTTGCAACTTTTATCGAGCATGTTTTCGTTAGCTGCGCCTGGTGGTACTAGTGGCCATACATTTTCTAATTCATCAATGCGCACATGCAATAAATATGCACCAGATGAATTAAACATATTATCAAGTGCAGAATTAATTTCAGATTTTTTTGAAATTATTTCACCCGGAATATCAAATGCTTTTGCTAACATTAAAAAATCAGGATTATCTGATAAATTAGTTTCACTATATCTTTCGTTAAAAAAGAGCTCTTGCCATTGACGAACCATGCCTAAACGTTGGTTATCAATTAATACTATTTTTATCGGTAATTTTTTTCGTTTTATAGTGGTTAGTTCTTGGACGTTCATCATAAATGATCCATCACCCGATACACATATTACACAATCATTAGGGCGAGCCATTTGTGCGCCAATCGCTGCTGGTAAACCAAATCCCATCGTGCCCAATCCACTTGAGGTAATGAAATTTTGTGGATGATTAAAACGCATATGTTGGGCGGTCCACATTTGATGTTGACCAACATCTGTAGTGATTATCGTATTGGCTGACTTACGTTCGGAAATGGTTTTTAATAATGCTGGTGCATAAATGGCTTCACCAGGATGATCATAACGTGTAGGATGCTGTGCTTTCAATTCATCCACTTTTTTATGCCATGCTTCGATTGATACAGTTTGATTAAGCAATGGTAAAACCTGCTTAATATCACCTTGTAATCCTAAGTGTGTTTGCCGTAATTTGTTGATTTCGGCTTGATCAATATCGACATGGATCACTTTTGCATGACGGGCAAATTCATTAAGATTACCTGTAACCCTGTCATCAAACCGTACACCTAAGGCGATAAGTAAATCGCACTCTTGTACGGCTAAATTGGCTGCTTTAGCGCCATGCATACCAATTAAACCTAAATAATAAGGATTATTAATATCAGCAACTCCCAATCCTTTTAATGTTGAAACAGTTGGGATTTGAGTCAATGTCATAAAATCTTTCAATTCTGATATAGCGCCTGAAAGTCCAACACCACCCCCAATATAAAGCATCGGTTTTCGGGCTTGAGCGATCATTTGTTTAGCGAGTTTTATTGTTTCTGGAGGAATGGTATATAATTGTGTTTTATCAGGACTGTTTTCTATTAAAGATGGTGCTAAATATTGTTGATAATCTAAATTGGCAAGCTGTATATCTTTCGGAACATCAATTAAAATTGGTCCCGGCCTGCCTGAGTTGGCTAAATTAAATGCCTCTTCTAATGTATTGGGCAATTGTTTAGCATCATTTATTAAATAACTATGTTTGGTGCAAGCTAAGGATAATCCCAGAACATCTACTTCTTGAAAAGCATCCGTCCCAATTAGATTAGTTGGAACTTGCCCCGTTATGGCAACAATAGGTACAGAATCAATTAATGCATCAGCAAGTCCAGTAATGATATTAGTCGCACCAGGGCCTGATGTCGCAATACAAACCCCCGTTTTGCCAGTTGAACGAGCATAACCAATTGCTGCCATGGCTGCGCCTTGTTCATGACGACATAATACATGTTCAATACCTCCATCATACAAAGCATCGTAGAGAGGCATAATTTGTCCACCCGGATATCCAAAAACGGTGGTAACGCCTTTTTCTTTTAAGGTTTTTACTATCCACTGTGTTCCTAACATTTATTCCTCACTTGTTCTTTTTTGCCCAATCGTTGTTCATAAAAAAACCCCGCTGTTTGGAGCGGGGTTTTTGATTTTATGTATAAACATATTTTTATTCAAAAACGCCCCCGCGTTGGAATAATGACCACGCTGACAATAATGTTGATAAGGACGTTTTTAAGTGAAAATTTCATAATATGTGTTAATAAACTTTTTCGTCATTTTAAAAATTATTTTAAACAAAATACTCGTTTTAAAAAAAAGTGCAACTACTTTTTTCGCTTTTATAACGTGTTAGAAATAGATTGTAAAAAAGTTTCAGGTTAACTATACATTTCAGTATAAAACGTTTCAATATAAAAATGTGATTTTGGTAGGTTAATACGACACATTGAATGATAATTGATATTTTATCATTGTTTAATTATAGTTTTGGAAAACAAACATCTAATTATGTTTAAATAAAAAAAACAGATATTAATGATGGTTTGGCTAATCATTGTTAAAGCTGTTTTAATTACTATAATTACATTTAATCTTCTTTATATAAATTTATCAATAAATCGAATTACAAATGCAAAATTTGTAATAACTAGCTTAGTTAAAATTAATTTGCTAAACTGAGAGAGGTGCAAGATTATGCAACACTCATGGCTTTGGTAATACTACTTTCAGTGACCCCGCCAAGCCAATCAAGGAATGCCACCTTTAATAATATTCTGCCTCTTTTTATTCATTAACTTAAATAGACAGAGGATAACATTAAGCAACATGATTTAGCTTTAAGAAACAAATATTCAAATTTTATAGTTATTAAATATAATTTATTGAATTAATTGGTTATTTTAAAGATTTAAAATAGGCTTAACAATAGGATTTTGTGATTACTAATTGATTTTATTTAAGTTATATTGAATTTGTGTACAAATACATAGTTAACTTAGGAGAATATAATGAGTAAACAAATTTGTAATCCTCTTACAAAATACCATCATGATAAATTTCCAAAACAAAAACAAGCAGCACCTGCTCTACAGTGTGAAATGGATCCGATTCCTGATTGTGGTGAAAAAACCTATCAAGGTCATGGTCGTTTAGAAGGTCGCAAAATGTTAGTAACAGGTGGTGATTCAGGTATTGGACGAGCTGCGGCTATTGCTTATGCAAAAGAAGGCGCTGATGTGGCAATAAATTATCTTCCTTATGAACAAAAAGATGCTGAAGATGTGGCTAAGGTTATAGAAGCTGTTGGTCGTAAAGCGGTATTAATTCCTGGTGATTTAAGTGATGAGGCATTTTGTAAACAATTAGTTGAACAAGCACATCAAAAGTTGGGGGGATTAGATAATTTAACCCTAGTTGCTGGTAAGCAAACGGCTGTGGAAGATATAATGGAACTGACCACAGAACAAATTAAAAAAACATTCGAAATAAATGTATTTTCACTTTTCTGGGTTACTAAAGCGGCTTTAGGGTTTTTAAAACCAGGGTCAACGATTATTACTACTTCCTCTGTTCAAGCTTATCAACCAAGCGGCAATTTATTAGATTATGCGGCAACTAAAACAGCAATTATTGCCTTTACCCGTGGCTTAGCTAATCAGTTAAGCAGCAAAGGTATTCGTGTTAACTGTGTAGCGCCAGGACCAGTTTGGACGCCATTACAAATCTGTGGCGGTCAACCGAGTGACGTTATCCCTGAATTTGGTAAACAAACACCATTACAACGTGCAGGACAACCTGTTGAACTTGCCGGTGTATATGTACATTTAGCTTCTGAAGAGTCAAGTTATACCACAGCTGAAACATATGGTGTAACGGGTGGTATGCATATTAATTAATATTTTTTACAGTAAAAGGGCTTGTAAAAGCCTTTTTACTGCATGTTTAAGTAATTAATTACCTTTTAAATTAACCACTATTATACAAAACCATAATAGTAACTATACGGAACTTATAACCAATAAGGGCAGAACAATGAGAACATTTAAAGTAATTACTTTGGCAATGATGGGGCTTTTTTTAGTAAATTGTGATAATTCAAAACCAACAGTTAATAATATCAAAGAACAAGTTGCGCAAACGAGTTCAAAGGTTAGCGATAAAGTAGCAGAACTATATGAACAAACCAAATCTGCAACTCAAGATGCCCTCAATAATTTAAAAGATGGTAATTATAGTCTTGCTCAAGATGCAATAATCAAAGGTTTAAGTTTAAAATTACCTTTGGATGTTGATCAAAATTCAACATTAGTCGATGTAACAAAAGGAAACGATATTATTAGTTATAAATATGATGTAAAAAATATAACTAAAGACGCATTTCAAGCTGAAAGCAATCAAAAAAATATTTCAAATGGTTTGCATACCCTTTATTGCAGTAAAGATGCGACTATCAATGCCATAAAATTAGTTTTTCCAAATGGCGCAAGTCATAATTATTACCTAAATGGAGAAAAAGCTTTAACACTTGATTTAAAACCTAGTGATTGTGATGCTAAATAATTTTGAACTTATCAATTATTGTTAAAAAGGGCCATTAGAGCCCTTTTATTTCAATTGGAAACAAAAATTGCATCATTTTGTTTAAAAAGGAATGATTAATTACGTAAATAATTTTGTGTTTTGTCAATGTGTTATACGCATGAGTTTGTTTAAATTTGCATTTAAAAAAGATAGACAAGAAATTTAATTTTTATTTTAAGCATATAGCTAATAATTATTGAGTTTTAGCCGCTATTTTGTACAATAAGCCACACTTTTTTAAAAGTTAGGATGCTTTTTAATTGTGATGTTTTTAATGTAAAACAATTTTTGGCTGCTTAGGTTTATTTATAAAAGTTAACCAGTTTTATAATATGTTGTTATTAGATTGTAATTTTAAATAAGATTAACAGTGGGCAATATTTTATATACATAAACATACTTAAGAAAGTATCTGATAATATTGAAAATATGAATAATTGAGGAATAAATATGAAAGTTATAAAAATAACAACATTAGTTTTAATAAGTCTAGGATTGTTTGGTTGTGATAACAGTGAGAAAGCAAAAAAAGATGAAGCAGAAAAGCTTACTAAAACACAAGACATAATTATTAGTGATGCGAAAAAATCTCTTCCTTATCAAGTTGATTCCGTAACCAGTTTAGTAGATATTTTTAAAGATGATAATTCTATTAATTATCGATATGTTATTAAGGCATCTAAAGACCAATTACAAATTTCTGAAACAGAAAAAATGACGTCTGAAAATTTGAAGAAAGTTTATTGTAGCGACAATCAACAAGTTAAAGAGTTCCGGGATGCTTTTCCAAATGGCGCTGTTCACAATTATTATATTGATGATGAAAAATTATTTAGCGTAAAATTAACGCCAGCTTCATGTAACGCTAACTAGAGTTCTAAAATTTATTAATTTAAATAGTTATCAATATTCTATTATATTAACAGGGCAATAGCCCTGTTTAGTTTTACCCTTTTATTCTAAAGCTTTACCTTTGGTTTCTGGTATGAGAAATACGAAAGCTGCGGCAGATAATAGATACGTAGCGGATAATAGAGCTAATG
Source organism: Gilliamella sp. B14448G11 (assembly GCF_016101765.1). Lineage (NCBI taxonomy): Bacteria > Pseudomonadati > Pseudomonadota > Gammaproteobacteria > Orbales > Orbaceae > Gilliamella > Gilliamella sp. B14448G11. Next base: position 56,020 of record NZ_JACFPX010000008.1, read on the forward strand.
CGTAGCTAATTGAATACACCGTTGCGAAATAAGCAATTAGAACTTGTGATATGCCAGCAATTCCTCGTCCTACATTAAAAATAATATTTTCAGCGCTTGAACGGGCATCGGTAGGATAATGTTCGGCAAGTAGGGCGCCGTATCCACCCATCATACCATTAACAAAAAAGCCAATTGCTGAACCAAATATAATTAATATTATCATATCAGTTTGTTGGAAATAGAACCAAATAGATATTGCTGAAATTAAAAGGAATATAATGTATGAAGGGCGGCGACCAAATTTATCGCAAAGCCAACCAAAAATCAAAATACCTAATGACATACCAATTGTGGTTGAGATAGTCCAATAAAGAGTATCTTTAAATGGTAATTTTAGTTCAGAAGCAATCATACTTGGCATCCAAACCATCAAACCATAAAACCCAAAATTTTGCACCGCACATGCAATTGTTAAACCAATAGTGGTTGCAGTGGTTTTTGGTGTTTTAAACAATTTACCAACTGCAATTTCATTTTTATTCTGATCTTTTAAATTTTGCCAAATTTCTGGCTCTTCTAAACCTTTTCGAGTCCAAGCAACAAATAGTGCAGGTAATACCCCGACAGCAAAAGCCCATCGCCAACCATAAGCTTGCCCAACAAAATTGACCGTTAAAGTAGAAAGGATAATACCAACCTGAAAACCTAACGCAACAATCGATGTTGCTCGTGAGCGCTTATGCTTTGGCCAACTTTCTGATACGAGTGTCATACCAATGCCAAACTCACCCCCAAGACCTAAACCACTTAAAAAACGGAAAATTAAAAAACTTTCATAATTGGGGGATATTGCACATAAACCAGTGAATAAAGAAAAGATTAATATAGTCCATGAAAACACGCGTACTCGACCATATTTATCTGCTAAAACACCAAATAAAATGCCTCCCAATACAGCACCAAGTAAGGTTACAGAAGTTAACGTCCCTAGATCGGTTTTGGATAAATTAAAAGAAACCGAAATTAGGCTAAAACAGACACCTAAAATCATCATATCCATGCCATCTAATGCATAACCGACAGTCGATGCAAAAAGCGTTTTCTTTTGGTATGATGTTGCTTTTTCACTTTCAACTTGCTTGACTGAGTTTGATTCAGTTTTCATGTATACCTCTAGTAATTGAAAATAGATTTTTTGCTAAAAGTTAGCATTTTGTGATGTTTAATTTGCCATTAAACGGGGGGTAATCTAAAGCGGGGCAAAGTATATACTTAAAACTTATAAAAAGCCAAGTCTAAAGCTTAAAAAGGTTATTTTATCCGCCGATTTTATTATCGGCAGATAAATAATATTATTGTTCATCAATAAAATACCAATAGCCTTTATTAACAAAATTAAGCAATACTTGTTGTGTTTCTTCATTTTGTAAATGTTCATAACTGAGTATTTCGTTTTGACAAAGTATATCAATAACAGACATAGGTAAATCTATTTTTTCACCATGAATATAACCAAAATCGCCAATTTTAAGAATTCGGATACTTGGTACACGCAATAATTCTGCTCCTGTTTGTAGGATTGTTTTAAATTCATCATATTCATAGGGAGGTTCAACAGGGACAATATTAAGTTCGTGCATTGGTAAAGTGATATGTTTACCAAACCAATCGTTAAAAAGATCGGGTGTTTTGATTAAATCAATGATTTGATCTTGTAATTTGGTTAATTCATAAGGTTGTATACGGTAGGGATCTTTAGGTAATTTTAAATCTGGATCTTGGTAAAAAATCCCATTTGGTAAATTATCAATAATATAATCTGCAAAGCCACTTAGCATTTCTTGTGATGTTTGCGTTCTAAAACCAACCGAATAACTTAGTGATTCACCGATTGATACACCATTATGCGGAAAACCAATTGGAATATATAAAATATCACCAGAAGTAATCTCTTCATCAATAATCGGTTGATAATCTTCAACATGTAATAACGCTTTATGGGCACTGAATTGTTTATAGTTAGGATTACGATCACCAACTTGCCAACGTCGACGCCCCATACCTTGAATAATAAAAACATCGTAATTATCGATATGTGGACCTACACCTGCACCTTGTGTAGCATAAGAAATCATTAGATCTTCGAATTGCCATTGTGGGATACATTTAAATGGTTCAACTAAAGTTGCAGCTTGTTCGTGCCAGTGATCAACCGCTTGAACTAATAAACTCCAGTGTTCCTCGCCTAAGTTACTAAAATCATCAAAAGGACCAAATTTAGCATCCCAATTGCCATTTTTATTGGTAACAATTCGGCTTTCAATCTCTTCTTCCATTGCCAACCCAGCAAGTTCATCAGGGGTGATTGGATCAATAAAATGACTAAAAGCTTTGCGTAATATCACTGGCTTTTTTTGCCAATAATTTGTTAAAAAGTCATCCCAATCTATATTTAATTTATTATTCATTTAACACCCCTTGTAAGTTGAATAATTGACAAAAATTGTCGGTTGTATGTTTCGCTATCACTTCTAAAGTAACACCTTTTAATGCCGATAGATAAGTAGCGACTTTTCGCACGTATGCGGGTTGGTTTTCTTTTCCACGATATGGGACAGGAGCAAGATAAGGCGAATCCGTTTCGACTAAAATACGATCGAGCGGTACATATTTTGCTACTTCCCGTAACGCTTCGGCATTTTTAAAGGTAATGATACCTGAAAAAGAGATATAGAAACCAATATCCAACAGCTGTTTAGCTGTAGCAATATCTTCAGTGAAACAGTGTAATACACCAGAAAAGGCATGTTCATCTTTTAATATTCTTAAAGTATCTTCTTTTGCATTACGAGTATGAACAATCACAGGTTTACTTAGTTTTCGTCCTAACCGAATATGTTCTTTAAAATTTTCTTGTTGTTGTTCTAAATTATCTTGTTGATAATAGTAATCAAGACCTGTTTCACCTAAAGCGACAACATTATCCTCTTGAGCTAAGCGTTGAAAGCGATCGGCATCATATTTTTCATCATCTAAATTAAGAGGATGAATTCCACATGAAAAGGAACATTGATTTTTAAAAGGCATAAGTAGATGCTTCATCGCTTCATAGCCTGACAATGTTGTTGCCACGCTTAAGCAGTGTTTAACATCATTATTTATAGCTTGTTGTAAAACATCTTCGATAGTTTTACTTTTTAAATCTAAACTATCTAAATGACAGTGAGAATCAATTAAAAACATAATAATCTCTTTTTATTTTTAGGAATGTTGTTCAAAATCACGGACGGGTTTTATGGTTGACCAGGAACGACAAGCAGGGCAAAGCCAATAGATAGTATTAACAGTAAAACCACATTTTTGGCATCGATAATTCGGGACAGCTTTTATTTGTTCACCAACCATATTACGTAATAATAAAAGGCTTTTTTTGGCTTTCCCTTGCTCGGCATCGGCTACGTGATAATCCATTAATCGGTAAAATCCTTTTAAATTAGGATGCTTTAATAATTCTCGGTACATATAGTATTGGGCTGAATCAAGCCCATTTTGTTTTTCAATAATGTCAGCTAACATTAGTTCAGCCACATTACCTGTGTCTTTATCGACACACAATTGTAAAAACTGTTTAAATTCTTCTTGCTTATTCAATTTGTTATAGCATTCATTTAATAAAGGTAATGCTTCACCAATGAATGCTTTATCTTGCTGTAATATCTGTTTAAGTGATTCAATGGCTTCTTCTGTTCTGTTTTGCACTATCAATATTCGACCTAACATTAATGATGTGCGGGCGCAATTTGGATCCGCTGCTGCTGATTTTTGTAATAAGCTATATGCTTTATCGAGATCATCATTGGCAATTGCGAGGGATGCTAACTCACAATAAAATTGAGCAATGTATATTTTGTATTTTTCGTTGCCAAGTTTGACCAGTTTAGTTGCAGCATTAATTGCGTTAATCCATTCACTGGTGGATTGATAAATAATGATAAGTTGTTGTAGGGCATTTTGTTGAAAATCTTCTTCATTGATGAGTTGCAAAAACATCTCTTCTGCACGGTCATAGAGTCCAGCCCCCATATAATCACGACCTAATTGCTGGATGGCTAAAAGACGTTGTTCAAATGTCAACGAGGAACTTTCCATTAATGCTTGATGAATTCGTATGGCTCTATCGATTTCACCTCGAGAGCGAAATAAGTTACCTAATGTTAGATGAGCTTCAAGCGTACCTTCGTCTTCTTTAAGCATATCTAAGAAAAGATCAACTGCTTTATCTTTTTGGTTAGACAAGAGAAAATTAAGACCATCTACATATTCACGTGACAATCGATTAGATTGATTGATATATTTTTGTTTTGCATTTCTGTCGCCCATATACCAGCCGTAAGCGGCAGCAATAGGTAACAACAGAAATAACAGTTCAAACATAATATTTATTCTTGATTGATTTTAGTTAAACTTAATTTTTGATGATCTGTTAGGTTATCATCATACTTTTTTTGTAATTTATTCAATTTTCGTTTAGTGGATGAATGTTGTAGCTTAGAAATTATGACAAGAATCCCTGTTAATATTGTACCTACAATAAAGCCAGAACCAAAAAATATAGCTAAAAGAACTGATAATCGGAGTTCTGTTTTAGCAAACAAATAATTGAAAGACACAACTTCACCGTTAAATGCACCTAATGCTATAGATATAGTGAAAATAGCAGTTATCAATATAATTGATATAACAAATTTCATAATAATGACCTTTATATTTTTTTAATTTTACTTAAACGTCTATATAACCTTAAACATTTTTACAAAATATTAGTTGAAAAATTATCTATCTACTATATGCCATTTTCGTGAATAAAAATAGCATATTAATGAAATGATCCAAGCAAGTGTAATACCCAATAATAAATCAATCGGGCTATGCATACCTAATGCTAATCGACTAATTTCAATTAATAATGCCCATACAATAATTGCGTTAACAATAATATAGTGACGTCTAAATCCTAATAATGTTATTGCAAGAAATGCCCATGTCGCCGAAAATAAAGTATGTCCAGAGGGTAGCGAATAGCCTGTTTCACTTTGCCAATGCTTACCTAACCATTTCGGAATGGTAGTTGAATTACTTAACTTTTCAGAAATAATTTTTTGTTTTTCTGATTTAGGTAATAAATAAAATTGTTTGTCGCTAAGATGAAATTCTTTTGCCATCCAAAGTACATAAGGTCTTGATTCTGCTGTTTGAGATTTTATAATGGTTTTGACTATTTGCCCACCTAATATTGCACAAACTAGACAAAACCATAATGCAATAATCTTTGTTTTGGTTTTGTTGGGTAATAAATAACAAAATACCATAAAAAAAATGGTTGATGTAATAATCGCCCAAGGAAAACTTGCAGTTTCTGTTATAAAGAAAAAATATTTTGATGTATTATTTAATGATTCTGGTTGCCAATGCCAATTTATGGCTATAATAACTAATGGTACTACTAACATAATGGCTAAAGGTGCCATTGTTTTTTTTATTACAAACCCCATTTATAGACTCAATTTAACACTAATTGCTAAATAGTTTAGCATGGAAGATAGCTTTTTTTAAAAGTCTATTTATGTTTTATTTAAACGGAGATGATAATGCAATTAAAACATGTTGCACAAGCAAAATTACCAACACCATGGGGATGTTTTACTATTGTTGGATTTGAAGAAATTGCAACAGGGAAAGATCATGCAGCTTTAGTATTTGGCGATATATCTGGCGATGCTCCAGTTCTGACTAGAATTCATTCAGAGTGTTTAACTGGGGATGCTTTGTTCAGTTTGCGTTGTGACTGTGGCTTTCAGTTAGAAGCAGCTTTAAAACAAATAGCTAAAGAAGGTCGCGGAATTTTAATTTATCATCGTCAAGAGGGCCGTAATATTGGCTTACTAAATAAAATCAGAGCTTATGCGCTACAAGATAAAGGCTTTGATACTGTTGAAGCCAATGAACAATTGGGTTTCGCGGCTGATGAACGTGATTTTACTTTGTGTGCTGATATATTAACTTTACTTGATGTATCGCAAATTCGTTTATTGACGAATAATCCTGAAAAAATAAAAGTCCTTGAACAGTCAGGCATTAAAATTTTACAAAGAGTGCCATTAGAAGTTGGAGAAAATCCAAATAATGAACATTATTTAGAAACAAAAGTGAATAAAATGGGACATTTATTGCATTTACATCATGGTAATTGCAATTGTAATCATTAGCCAATAACACTGAAAAGAATCGATTTAATTTAACTAAACCTCAAAAAATATTTTTTTCGAGGTTTTTTTATATTTTAGAAATAAAGATCTATTTTTACCTTTATGATTATTCGTTATCACAGCGAAGTACACCACCATTGGCGATCTGATCTTTTGATATTTCGTGCATAATGATTTGTACAGCTTCTGGTTTACAATTAAGCGTTTCAGCGATTGCTGCTGTTACACGTTTTGCCATTTCCCTTTTTTGTTCTACTGTACGATCTTCTAAAAAGTCAATAACAACATTTGGCATAAAAATCTCCTAGTGATTAATGTTAGCAAGCTGTTCGTCGGTTAAAGCGATTTCTTCATTACGGCAGATACCGATACCTGATTGTATAACTTTTTCTGCAATGGCTTTAGCTTCATCTAATGAATGCATTTTATAGGTACCACATTGGTACTCATTAAGTTCAGGAATTTGATTCTGCGATTTAACTCCTAAAACATCTTGCATGGATTTTAACCACGCATCAACAACTAACGATTCATCTGGTTTACCTATAAGACTCATGTAAAAGCCAGTACGGCATCCCATTGGCGAAATATCAATAATTTCGACTTGTTTACTATTGAGGTGATCACGCATAAATCCAGCAAATAAATGCTCTAAGGTATGGATTCCTCTTTCAGGTAATAGTTCTTTATTGGGAATGGTAAAACGCAAATCAAACACTGTTATGTTATCGCCTTTTGGCGTTGCCATAGTTTTGGCAACTCGAACAAAGGGAGCTTTCATTTTGGTGTGATCAACTTTAAAACTATCTAGTAATGGCATAACTTTCTCCTTATTTGGTATTCGTTATTTTAATCAATTCAACCTCGATAACCAATATTTTTTATGTTTACTCGGCAAGTAAATTTAACATTTCTTGCTCATCAATGACTTTAATTCCGAGTTCTTGGGCCTTATCTAACTTAGAGCCGGCTGCTTCTCCGGCTATGACAAGATCGGTATTTTTAGATACACTGCCTGTCACTTTAGCCCCAAGTTGTTTTAATTTATTCTTTGCTTCGTCTCTTGTTAAAACCGATAGCGTACCCGTTAATACGATTGTTTTACCTGAAAATGGGGAATCAACAATCGTTGTCTGAGCTTGAGGCGTAATATCTTGCCAATGAATATTTATTTCTTCATTGGTTAATTGCTCAATCACATTTCGGTTATGAGGTTCTTGAAAGAAATCAATGATACTTTCAGCAATAACCACACCAATATCATTTACTGTTTGTAGTTGTTCAAGAGAGGCGTTTTCGATTGCCGATAAACTCCCAAGTTGGTTAACTAAGTTTTCCGCAGTGACTTCACCAACATTAGGGATACCCAGAGCAAATATAAATCGGCTTAATGTGGTATTTTTAGAAGCATTTAACGCATTTAATAAGTTATTGGCAGATTTTTCGCCAATTTTATCTAATGAACACAGGGTAGGCAGATTAAGTTTATAGAGATCTGCTGGAGTTTTAACATAATCTTTATCGACTAATTGTTCAATAATTTTATCACCCATCCCATCTACATTCATTGCCCGTCGAGAAACAAAATGTTTTAAGGCCTCTTTGCGCTGTGCTGGGCAAATTAATCCTCCTGCACAACGTGAAATCGCTTGTCCTTCATCTCGAACAATTAATGAACCGCAAATAGGGCAATGAGAGGGAAAAACAATTTCTTTTGTATCAGTAGGTCTTCGATCTAATAAGACTGCAACAATTTTAGGGATGACATCACCCGCTCGACGTACAGTCACATAATCACCTTCCCGTATACCTAATCGGGCTATTTCGTCACTATTATGTAGTGTAGCGTTACTGACAATAACTCCAGCAACACAAACAGGCTCAAGTCTTGCTACGGGTGTAATTGCTCCAGTGCGCCCAACTTGAAAATCCACTTTATTTAATTGTGTTACTTCTTCTTGAGCCGGAAATTTAAATGCTGTTGCCCAGCGCGGAGCACGTGCAACAAAGCCAAGTTCATTTTGTAGTGCAATACTATTAACTTTAATGACAACACCATCAATATCAAAATCTAATGACATACGCTGTTCACCGATTTGTTTAAAATAGTCTAAAGCAGCTTGGGCTCCTTGTCGTTTTTCTACTTTATCACTAACAGGTAATCCCCATGCTTTAAATTGCATTAAACGATCATAGTGAGTATCAGGTAGAAAACTACCTTCAATAATACCAACGCCATAGCAGTAAAATGATAACGGTCTTTTAGCAGTAATTTTAGGATCTAATTGTCTTAATGAACCAGCAGCGGCATTACGGGGGTTGGCAAATATTTTTTCGTTTCGTTTTTCTGCATCAGCATTAAGTTTGGCAAAACCTTTATGAGTCATAAATACTTCGCCCCGTACTTCTAAACGGGCAGGGATATTTTCACCAATTAATACTAAAGGAATGGTTTTAATTGTCCTTACATTTGCGGTGATGTCTTCTCCAGTTGCGCCGTCGCCACGTGTAGCCGCTTTTGAGAACTTCCCGTTTTCATACAATATACTCACCGCCAAACCATCAAGTTTTAGTTCACAGCAATATTCAACTTCATCGTTTTCATTAAGATGAAGACGATCTTTAATTCTCTTATTAAAGGCAATAAAACTCGACTCATCAAAAACATTATCAAGTGAAAGCATAGGTAATTCATGTTTGATTGAAGCAAATTGGGCTAAAGGCGCACCGCCAACTCGTTGGGTTGGAGAGTCAGTTGTAATTAGATTTGGAAACTGTTGCTCTATCTTTTGCAGTTGTTTTATTAATTTATCATATTCAGAGTCAGGGATCTCTGGAGCATCAAGTACGTAATAGCAATACTCATGATGTCTGATTAAATTTCGCAGTGAAGTCAATTGTTCTATGATATCTTCAATCGAATCTGATTGAATAGCTGAATGTTCTGTTTTAGTTGATAGTGGCATGATAATGGGCTCTTAAATTAAAACGTAGCTTATAGGAAAATCATCAAAATTGCTTAATTAATGAAGTATACAGTTATTAAATCAATTCATAGCTGCATTATATAAATTTTTGTTTCTAGCCACCAAATAGGATTGGTGGCATTTTATTAAAGAATTGTTGAAATTTTTTGCGATTAAATTTCGTTACAGGCTTTTTTAATACGATTTTTATAACTATCAATTTTTTGTGGTGTTAGCATACGATGTTCATCATCTAAAACCACACCATTAACATCATCGGCTATACGTTGTGCTGTTTGTAGCATTAATTTGAAATTTTGTTGGTTGTTGCCTTCGGTAGGCGCAACCATGAAAATAGAGACACCAGGAGTGGTAAATTCATGCATTGTTTCAGGATCTAAGTATCCAGGAGTGACCATATTGGCTAAACTGAACAGCACAGGCCCATTACCTGCGGGATCAACATGGCGATGAAATATTCTCATATCACCAAACTGGAAACCTGATTGCATAATACTTGCTAAAAGTACATCTCCTTGTAATAAATTACCATTAATTCCTTTTATATTTAATATGATAATTTCTGTTTTGTCTTCGTCGAATTTATTTAAACTACTTTTCTGAGTTTTACTATCTTTTGCTGGTGCCTGCGGATTATTATCGGTTTTCTCTTCGTTATTTTGAGTAGTTTGCTGTGGTTGTTTTTTTGTTTGTAATTTTTTATCGTCGAAAGAATCGTTCTTTATTTTAATAATTGGTTTCGATTCACCGATAGTTTCATCATTAATTTGTTCTTCATCATTATTTACAAATAGCTCTTCTTGCTGAGGAGGAACTTCCTCAACTGGCTCTTTAGGTGTATTATCTTGGTTTTCAATATTTTTTTTATTTTTAGTGATCAAAATTACATCATCTTCAATTACATCAATGAAGTTATTTTCAAGTTGTTGGGCATTTGTCTGATTTTTTTTCCGTTTTTCTGAACCAAAAGAATAAAGTTCCCTTTTATTGATCCAAAAACCATGAATCAATAGAGCTATAATGACTAAGGATGCAACAACAATTAGAACAATACGTAAATTATCCATAATAACCATCTCAGAATTAAATTGAATATAGAGTCAAATCATTCAACATTGAAAAATTGAATAAAATGATGACGGAGTACAACAAATGTAAATTGAAACCACTTGAACGATACTTCCTATACATAATAATATTAGTATAGCATTTTATTTTAGCTTTTTTATAGCACAAAAAATCAATTAGCCTATAATACTTTTTTAAAAAAAGAATCATATTTAATAATATAATTTTTTTCTGATCATATTCCAGTTTTGTTGTTTTTAGAACTCTGTGCTATTAACCTGTAAAGATACTTACATTTTGTGTATTTTTTTTGTAAAATCGCTCGTTACTTTTGAATATAATTAATTCATTGTTATCTAAATAATTATTAAGTTACCGAGGTTATCTTATATGAGATTTAATAAGCTGTTACTTACTCTGCCAATGGCATTAACTAGTCTATTGTTATTAACAAGTTGTGATAATAATCAGTCACAAAATGGTAATGGCCAATTGCCTAAGGTAACCGTGTTTAAAGTGGAGCCTTTAAATTACACACTGAAAATAAATCTACCAGGGCGAGTTGTTGCATCACAAATAGCAGAAATAAGACCACAAGTTAGTGGAATTGTTTTGAATCGAGAATTTGAAGAAAGTTCAGATGTTAAAGCAGGGCAATCACTCTATCAAATCGATCCTGCCATTTATCAAGCTAATTATGATAGTGCTGTTGCTAGTGTAGCAAGTGCAAAAGCTAATGCTAATATTGCACAACTTACTTTAAAACGTTATGCGGGCCTATTAAATACAAAATCTATAAGCCAACAAGAATATGATAAAGCGGCTGCGGATGCTAAACAAGCTGATGCAAGCGTATTGGTTGCTCAAGCGGCAGAACATGCTGCTAAAGTTAATTTAGATTATACTAAAGTATACTCACCAATTGATGGCTACATTGGTAAATCAAGTGTGACTGAAGGGGCTTTAGTGTCAGCTGGACAACCAACACCACTTGCATTAGTGCAACAACTTGATCCTATTTATGTTGATATGACAGAAGCAGCGACACGTTATAATAAATATCTACAAGATGAAAACATTATTTATGAGCCAGCCAAAGGGAATAATGTGGAACTCTATTTTAATGATGGTTCAAAATATGCACTTCCAGGTAATGTTAAATTTTCAGATATGACGGTTAATGAAACAACCGGAACCGTAACACTACGATCTCAATTTGCTAACAGTGAAAGCAAAATTTTACCAGGTATGTTTGTTAAACCTCAATTGACATTAGGAACTATAAAAAATGCAGTGTTAGTACCTCAACAAGGTGTTACAAGTAACCAAAAAGGTCAATATACCGCTAAAATTTTAAAACCAGATAATACGGTTGAATATCGTCAAGATATTAAAGTTTATACAGGAATCAGTGGTTATTGGGTAGTGACTAGCGGTATCGATATTGGTGAACAAGTTATCACCACAGGTCTACTTAATTTGACTGCCGTTGAATCAGGTGTGACTATGCAAGCAGAAGTTGTTGGTGAGCCTACTACTCTTTCTCAAGAACAGTTAGATAACATCATCAATAACAATATAAAATAAAACAGGGGTAGATTTAATTATGGCTAAGTTTTTTATTGATAGACCTGTTTTTGCATGGGTAATTGCTATCATGATGATGCTGGGCGGTGCTTTATGTATTAAGCTACTAGCTGTTGAACAGTATCCTGATATTGCCCCACCTGCTGTTACTGTTTCTGCAGTTTATCCAGGTGCTGATGCGCAAACTATTGAAAACACTGTTACGCAATTAATTGAACAAAACTTAACTGGTTTGGATAATTTAATTTATATGAAATCAACCAGTAGTGCTCAAGGTGTGGTTCAAACTACTTTGACTTTTGCTCCTGGAACAAGTCCTGATTTTGCACAGGTACAAGTTTTAAATAAAGTAGAAAGTATTAAATCACGTTTACCAGAAAGCGTTCAAAAAAATGGCGTGTCAGTTGCTAAAAATAATACTAACTTCTTAAAAGTTATTGGTTTCTACTCCACTGACCCTCAAAAAACTCAAGCAGATATTGCTGACTTTATTTATTCTACAGTACAAGATCCTATTCGCCGTGTGCAAGGGGTAGGGGATACTCAGTTATTTGGTTCTGAATATGCAATGCGTGTTTGGTTAGATCCAAACAAACTGAACTATTTTAATTTATCTATTGAAGAAATTACCGCTGCTATTCAAGCGCAAAATGCGCAGGTTACTGCTGGACAACTTGGTGCTTTACCAGCAACGGAAGGGCAAGAACTTAATGCGACAATTACTGCTCAATCACGTTTAAAAACACCTGAGCAATTTCAAAATATTTTAGTCCGTGTTAATACTGATGGGTCAAATGTTTTATTAAAAGATGTGGCAAAGGTTGAGATTGGTGCTGCTGACTATAACTTTCTTTCTCGTTATGATGGTAAACCTTCCGCTGGATTAGGTATTTATTTGGCGACAGGCGCTAATCAATTAGATACTTCAGCACAAGTTGATGAAAAGATCCAGGAATTGTCTCAAATTTTTCCGGAAGACATTAAATTTGCGTATCCTTATGATACAACTCCTTTTGTTAGATTATCTATTAATAACGTAATTCATACATTAATCGAAGCAATTATTTTGGTTGTTATCGTAATGTACGTATTCTTACAAAATCTTCGTTCTACACTTATTCCAACTATTACTGTACCTGTCGTATTGTTAGGTACTTTTGCAGTTTTATATATTTGTGGATTTACTATCAATACGTTATCCATGTTTGCTATGGTTCTTGCCATCGGTCTTCTGGTCGATGATGCCATCGTAGTTATCGAAAACGTTGAACGTATTATGCATGATGAAGGTCTATCCCCTTATGATGCAACCGTTAAATCAATGGAACAAATTACTTCTGCATTAGTTGGCATAGCCGTAGTACTTTCAGCTGTATTTGTACCAATGGCATTTTATGGTGGTGCAGCAGGGGGAATTTATCGCCAATTCTCTATTACAATTGTAACTTCTATGTCTCTATCAGTTGTGATGGCAATTGTATTAACGCCTGCACTTTGCGCGCAAATTTTAAAAGCACCATCGAAATCTAAAGTTAAGAAAACAACTTTTGGTGAAAAACTCGTAACCATAGCGCCATTTAGTTGGTGTTCAGCTGGAACTAAATGGTTTTTCGATAAATTTAATAATATATATAATAAAAGTTTGCATGTTTATGAGAAAGGTGTAATTAAATTTATTCGTTATCCAGTTATTTCATTTATTTGCTATGTCTTAATTGTTGTAGGTTTAGTATTTGGATTTAACCGTTTACCAACTGGTTTCTTACCAAATGAAGATCAAGGAGTATTGATTGTTCTGGTTGAATTACCACCAGGGTCTACATTAGAACAAACAATGGGCGTGCTTAATAAAACTTCTGACTTCTATATGACGCAAAAAGCCGATTCAGTGAGAGAAATTTTCACCGTTGCTGGTTTTAGTCTGGTTGGGCGTGGACAGAACATGGGGCTTGGCTTTATTCGATTAAAAGATTGGGATGAGCGAAAACGCCCAGATCAAACAGTTGATGCCTTAGTTGGCAGTGGTTGGGGATTTGCTTCAACGATTACTGATGGCCGTGTCATTATCACCAATGTTCCAGCAGTACCATCACTAGGTATGGCCAATGGTTTCTCTTATATGTTAAAAGATTCGGCTGGTCTTGGTCATGATGCTTTGATGGGCGCATTTTTCCAACTATTGAGCCTAGCTGCACGTGAGCCTCAATTACAGCAAGTTCGCCCAGGTAGTATGTTAGATGTTCCACAATATAAAATTAATGTGGATTTTGAAACTGCTCAAGCTCTTGGCGTGGCTGTGAGTAGTGTTAATACAGTACTTTCAACTGCATTAGGTTCTGCTTATATTGATGATTTTGTTTACAATAACCGCGTTAAAAAGGTTTATTTACAATCTGATGCGGCTTATCGAATGCTACCTGATGATTTTAGTTTTTGGCATGTAAAAAACCAAAAAGGTGAAATGGTACCTTATGATGCTTTTGCAACCACAACAAAAAGTTATGGTTCTCCATCGCTTGTTCGGTACGATGGTGTAGCTGCAATGGGAATTAGTGGTGCGGCAGCGCCTGGCTTGAGTTCTGGTCAAGCTATGGCAGTAATGGAAGAATTATCTAACCAGTTACCGAAAGGTTTCTCGTTTGACTGGACTGATATTTCATATCAAGAACGTCAAACAGGTTCTCAAACTACAACACTCTATATTATTTCACTTATTGTTGTATTCTTATCATTAGCTGCTTTATATGAAAGCTGGACAGTACCGATTTCAATCCTATTTGTTATCCCATTAGGTATTATTGGTACCGTATATGCGACCATGTTTAGGGGCCTTGATAATGATATTTATTTTATCGTAGGTCTATTAACTACGATGGGATTATCTGCTAAGAATGCTATTTTGATAGTGGAATTTGCTAAAGATGCACTCGAAAGAGAAGGTAAGTCATTGATTGATGCAACGTTAGAGGCTTGTCGTTTACGTTTACGTCCAATTTTAATGACATCATTTGCATTTATTTTGGGTGTATTACCATTAGCACTAAATACTGGTGCTGGATCTGCTAGCCAAAATGCAGTAGGTACAGGGGTAATCGGTGGAATGATAACGGCAACATTTTTAGCGATATTCTATGTTCCATTATTCTTCTTGTTTGTAACCAAACTGTTTACTAAACATAAGAACAAAGTCGTTTTACCATCTAACTATGATAGTAATACCAAAAATAGTTAATCAAAGTTAACGAATTATTAATATAAGATAAGTTAAAAGCACCAATAGTATTGGTGCTTTTTTTATGCAAGTTATCATTGATTATTTAATTAATGATTCAGTTTAATATCCTTTAAGGAATGATTAAGCTTGAGAATGGTTATTTATTTGCTATGCCAAAAGTGATTTGCGTTGAAAAGATATAACAACTGATTTATTTATGCGATTTGATTAATAGTTGACTCATATGAGCATGGGTAATGGCTATAGCTAATGCGTCTGCAGCATCGGCTTGAGGACTTGCAGGTAACTTAAGTAATAATTTAACCATATGCTGCACTTGTTTTTTGTCGGCAGCACCAGTCCCAACTACACTTTGTTTGACTAAACGCGCCGCATATTCAAAAACAGGTAGGTCATTGTTTACCGCTGCCACAATTGCTGAACCTCTTGCTTGACCTAATTTTAATGCAGAATCGGCATTTCGTGCCATAAATACTTGTTCAATAGCAAACATATCAGGTTGGAATTGTAAAATAATTTCACTTACACCTGCATATATGCGTTTTAAACGGGTAGGAAGATCATCAACTGCAGTACGAATACATCCGCTGCCAAGGTAAGTAAGTTGTCGTCCCGTTTGACGAATTACTCCGTAACCTGTCAAACGAGAGCCTGGATCGATGCCAAGAATAATGGCCATTAGAGCGTTGCTGCAACCTCGTCAGAAACTTCACCATTATGATAAACTTCTTGAACATCATCACAATCTTCAAGCATATCAATAAGACGAAGTAATTTAGGTGCAGATTCAATATCAAGATCAACTTTAGTTGCTGGGATCATAGATACTTCTGCTGCTTCTGATACTAAACCTGCTGCATCAAGAGCATCTTTAACTTCACCAAATGATTCAGGTGTCGTAAACACATCAATTGCACCATCGTCATAGGTTACGACATCATCAGCTCCAGCTTCAAGCGCCGCGTCCATTACTTGATCTTCATCAGTACCTGCTGGGTATGAAATAACGCCTTTTTTCGTGAATAAATATGAGACTGAACCATCAGTACCTAAATTACCGCCAGTTTTTGTAAAAGCATGACGAACTTCAGAAACAGTACGGTTACGGTTATCACTTAAGCATTCAACCATTACCGCAGTACCTGCTGGTCCATAACCTTCATAGATGATTGTTTCCATATTTGTATCATCTTCACCGCCCACACCACGAGCAATAGCTCTATTCATGGTATCTCGAGTCATGTTGTTCGATAATGCTTTGTCCATAGCAGCACGTAGACGAGGGTTAGACGCTGGATCGCCACCACCAAGTTTAGCTGCAGTTACAAGTTCGCGAATAATTTTGGTAAAGATTTTACCGCGTTTTGCATCTTGTGCTGCTTTGCGGTGTTTGGTATTGGCCCATTTACTATGACCTGCCATAAAATATCTCCAGATAAATAATTTAAAATCGGTGTATTTTAGCAAACTTTAACTAAAAATTCATTATCAATATGTGTATAAGTTATACCAATAGTTAAGTCAAAATTTTGAAAATATTACAACGCATTGTTTCATTGATAACATCTTTAACATGATTTTATTTAACAGAAAAATCATACCATTATCTTAAATTATTTCATGTTTGATTCATTAAATGAATTTCATGCCGTGTATGAATATTGATCGAGATCACAAGTTTGAATTTTAAACATTGCAAGAAACTCTTATTCGTTACAAGATTATGTATCGAAACGTTTCGATATTTCTTGTTAACTATCTTTAAAAGGGATTTGTTATGCGCAAAGGCCAACTATTTAATTCTGATATTTACCAAGTACTATCTAAAATGGGGCACACTGATCAAATTGCAATCGGGGATGCGGGCTTACCTATACCTAATACGACCTTACGAATTGATTTGGCACTCACTTATGGTGTTCCATCATTTATGCAAGTTTTCGAATTAATTTCACAAGAGATGCAAATAGAAAAAGTAATACTTGCCACAGAAATCAAAGAAAAAAATCCTCAAATTTTGGCAGAAATTATAGAAAGAATCAGTCAGATTGAACAAATTCAGAACAATAAAATAGAAATTATTTATTTTCCTCACGAAATGCTAAAAAAACAAACGCATCATTGCAAAGCCGTTATCAGAACCGGTGAGTGCACACCATTTGCAAATATTATTTTGCAATCGGGTGTCATTTTTTAAATGTTGTTTTAAAAAGGTTTGTTTTAATTAAGCGATGAGGAATTTATGCACAATAATTTATTACAGCTTATTAATATTCATAAATCTTTTCCCGGAGTAAAAGCATTAACAGGCGCAAATTTAAATGTTCGAGCTGGACAAGTAATGGCATTGATTGGTGAAAATGGCGCCGGAAAATCTACACTAATGAAAGTGTTAACTGGCATTTACTCAAAAGATGAGGGTGAAATTATTTACTTAGGCAATAAAGTAAATTTTAAAGGACCAAAATCATCACAAGAAGCAGGTATCGGCATCATTCATCAAGAGTTAAATTTAATACCACAACTTACTATTGCCGAAAATATATTTTTAGGTCGAGAGTTTACTAATAAATTTGGCTGTATAGATTGGAAAAAAACATATGATCAAGCTGACAAATTATTAGCTGAACTACATTTAACTTATGATAGTCGTAAGCTTATTAGTGAGTTATCGATAGGTGAACAGCAGATGGTTGAAATCGCTAAAGTACTTAGCTTTAATTCCAAAGTTATCATAATGGACGAACCTACCGATGCGCTTACCGAAACAGAAACGGCATCATTATTTGAAGTTATTCGCAAACTAAAACAGCAAAATTGTGGAATTGTTTATATTTCTCATCGATTAAAAGAAATTTTTGAAATCTGTGATGACGTTACTGTTTTGCGAGATGGACAATTTATTGGCGAAAAGAAAGTTGAGCAACTTGATGAAAATTCCCTTATTGAAATGATGGTTGGACGAAAACTTGAAGAACAATATCCTCGCATCAATAAAGAACATGGAGAGGTAACACTGCAAGTTAAAAATCTAACCGGTACAGGAGTAAACAATATCAGTTTCAAACTTCACGAAGGTGAAATACTTGGTATTTCAGGCTTAATGGGGGCAGGGCGAACTGAATTAATGAAAATGATTTATGGTGCCAATCCAGCGAAGTCTGGCTCTATTATACTTAAAGGAAAAACAATAAAAGTGAATTCGCCGTTAGATGGTTTAAAACATGGCATTGTCTATATTTCTGAAGATAGGAAAAGAGATGGACTGATTTTAGGCATGTCTGTTAAGGACAATATGTCACTCAATGCATTGAGTTATTTTGCTAATCAGTTTGGTAAATTACAACTTAAAAATGAGCAACAAGCTGTTGAGGATTTTGTTAGCTTATTTAACATCAAAACGCCCTCAATCAACCAAATTATTGGGCTCTTATCAGGTGGTAATCAACAAAAAGTCGCTATTGCTAAAGGATTAATGACTCGACCAAGTATCTTAATTTTAGATGAACCAACGCGAGGAGTTGATGTAGGTGCTAAAAAAGAGATATACCAACTGATTAATCAATTTAAACAGCAGGGTTTGAGCGTTATCTTAGTCTCATCTGATATGCCTGAGGTATTAGGTATGAGCGATAGAATTTTAGTTATTTATGACGGAACTGTGACTGGCGAATTTTCAATTAGTGACGCGACACAGGAAAAACTTATGGCTGCTGCCGTTGGAAAATCACAGGAGAGAGTCGATGTTGCAAAATAAAACGTTCAAGAATTTTTTAATTGAGCAAAAATCATTAGTAACATTACTTATTTTAATTGCAATTGTTTCATGTTTAAGTGATAACTTTTTCACTTTAAATAACTTTTTCAATATTTTACAGCAAACATCCATTAACGCGATCATTGCGGTAGGTATGACTTTAGTAATTTTAACCTCCGGTATTGATCTTACAGTAGGTTCTACCTTTGCTTTAGCTGGTGCTATCACGGCTTCTTTAGTTGGTTCAGATATCTCCCCCTTTATTGCGATAGCCGTATCCTTAGCATTAGGATCGTTATTAGGTGCTTTTTCTGGTCTGATCATTGCAAAAGGTAAAATACAAGCATTTATTGCTACGCTGGTTATGATGCTCATATTACGTGGAGTAACACAGGTTTATACAAAAGGTAGTCCAATATCGACAGGCATGAATGATAATTCAGAACTTTTCGAGTGGTTTGCTTTTGGTCGGGTTTTTGCGATTCCTGTGCCAATTATCATCATGGCGATGGTATTTATTGCTGCATGGTACTTATTAAAATATACCCGGTTAGGTCGTTATATTTATGCTTTAGGTGGTAATGAAGCTGCCACAAAACTCTCAGGGATTAATGTTGATCGAGTCAAAATTACGGTTTATGCACTTAGTGGATTACTTTGCGCATTAGCTAGTACCATTGAAGTTGCAAGACTATCATCGGCACAACCTACTGCTGGTACTGGTTATGAAATGGATGCGATTGCTGCGGTTGTTCTTGGTGGAACGAGCATGTCTGGCGGTAAAGGTAAAATTATAGGTACATTAATTGGTGCATTAATATTAGGTTTTTTAAATAATGGTCTCAATATGTTAGGGGTAGATGCTTATTATCAAATGATCGTAAAAGGGGTGGTTATCTTATTAGCTGTGTTAGTTGATAAAAAAACCAATAAATAGTTCCTTATTTTTGGAGAGGGTTATGAAATTTAAAAAAATTATTACTGCAGTTACAATTGTAACTTTAAGTCTAACCGTTAGTTTTCAAGCTTCAGCGAAAGACAATCTTGCCTTAGTTGTTTCAACACTGAATAATCCTTTTTTTGTAACACTAAAAGAAGGAGCGGTACAAAAGGCTAATGAATTAGGTTATGACTTAGTCGTACTCGATTCGCAAAATAATCCAGCAAAAGAGCTGGCGAATGTTGAAGATACTATCGTAAAAGGCGCTAAAGTCATTTTAATTAATCCAACTGATTCAGATGCGGTCGGCAATGCCGTTTTGGCTGCCAATAAAGCAGGAATCCCAGTAATCACTCTTGATAGAGCAGCCGGAAAAGGTGAGGTTATTAGCCATATTGCATCCGATAATGTTGCTGGAGGTAAAATGGCAGGAGATTTTATTTTTGAAAAACTAGGTGCTGATGCAAAAATAATTCAACTACAAGGCATTGTTGGTACATCCGCATCACGTGAACGTGGTGAGGGATTTGTTCAATCCGCACAAGTGAATAAATTAATTATTTTAACTGCGCAACCTGCTGACTTTGATCGTGCCAAAGGTATGAATGTCATGCAAAATTTACTTACTGCTTACCCAACCTTACAAGCTGTATTTGCCGAAAATGATGAAATGGCATTAGGTGCGGTACGTGCAATTCAAACTGCTGGGCGTAATGATATTTTAGTGGTTGGATTTGATGGCACACAAGATGGAGTTAAATCCGTAGAACGAGGTAAAATGGCAGCAACAGTTGCACAACAACCAGAAAAAATAGGTTCAATGGGTATTGAGATCGCTGATAAAGTGATAAAAGGTGAGAAAGTTGAACAAAAAGTTCCTGTAGAATTAAAATTAATTACTAAATAAAGAGTTAAGGACGCATTATTGCGTCCTATCGCGGTAAAATTTGGAGCGAATTACATGAGTGGTAAAAAACTAATTGTACTGGGTAGCGTTAATGTCGATCATATTTTAAATGTTAATGAATTTCCAAAACCAGGTGAAACATTAGCAGGCAGAGATTACCAAATTTCATTTGGAGGTAAAGGTGCCAACCAAGCTGTAGCTGCAGGTCGTTTAGGTGCCAATATACAATTCATTGCTGCAGTTGGTGATGATGAATTAGGGAAAAAAATAGATCAGCAATTAAAAAGTGATCATATTGATACCCATTCAGTTGCAACAATCAAAAACGAAAATACAGGTGTTGCACTCATTTTAGTTAATGCTCAAGGCGAGAATCAAATTGCCATTTATGCAGGTGCCAATGCTGCAGTTACGCCTGATTATTTAAGTGAATTTGAAAATGATATTATACAGGCAGATGCGATTTTAATGCAGCTTGAAACACCTTTAGCAACCATAGAACAAGCAGCTAAATTAGCCAAACGACATAATACTCAAGTGATTTTAAATCCTGCACCTGCGCAGAAGTTATCCGATGATTTGCTTAATCATATTGATATTATTACCCCAAATGAAACCGAAGCTGAACATTTAACCGGTATAAAAATTGTCACTGAACAAGACGCCCAAACTGCATCGGCTATTTTGCATAATAAAGGAATAAAAATTGTCATAATTACGTTAGGTAGTAAAGGTGCGTGGGTAAGTGATTCAGGCAAAGGGGAACTTATCGATGGTTTTAAAGTAAAAGCCATTGATACTATTGGAGCTGGAGATACTTTTAATGGCATGTTAGTCACAGCATTATTAGAAGGTAAATCGCTTAGCCAAGCTATCAAATATGCACATGCTGCAGGGGCTCTGTCAGTAACTAAAGCTGGAGCACAAACATCAGTACCAACGCGTATAGAGGTTGACAATTTTATTCAATTACATAATCAGTAAAAAGAGATCTAACCATTGGCTACGATGAAAGATGTTGCAAATCTTGCGCAAGTTTCTACATCTACTGTTTCTCATGTGATTAATAACGATCGTTATGTTAGCCATGCTGTACGCGAAAAAGTTGAATTAGCGATTAAACAGCTAAATTATACACCTTGTGCAATAGCCCGTAGTTTAAAGAGTAATAAAACCTATACTATAGGTATGTTAGTTACAACGAGTAATAATCCTTTTTTTTCAGAAGTGGTTCAAGGCGTTGAACGAAGTTGTTATGAGTTGGGTTATAACTTGATTTTATGTAGTACAGAGGGTGATCATAAACGGATGCTTGATAACATTGAGCATTTATTACAAAAACGTGTTGATGGCTTATTAATCATGTGCACTGAAAGCCATTCAAGCCCACAACAGATCTTTACACGTTATCCCAAACTGCCCATCGTCATGATGGATTGGACACCATTAATGGGTATGTGTGATATTATTCAGGATAATTCTTTTTATGGTGCAACTATAGCGACTCAATATTTAATTGAGAAAAATTACAAGGATATTGCTTGTATTACAGGCCCTTTAAATAATACTCAAGCACAATCGCGCCTGCAAGGCTATCGTAAAGCAATGCATGAAGCTAATTTAATCATTCATAATGGTTATGAAGTGCAAGGTGATTTTCGATTTGCATCAGGTATTGTTGCGATGCAATATTTATTAAGTTTGGCTAAACCTCCACAAGCTGTATTTTGTTCTAATGATGCTATGGCTATAGGTGTTTATCAAGCACTTTACCAAAATGGACTTGAAGCAGGAAAAGATATTGCAATTGTTGGTTATGATAATATTGAAATCGCACAATATATGACACCACCTTTAACTACTATTCATCAACCCAAAAAAGAACTGGGTCAATTAGCCGTTGAGATGTTAATAAATCGATTTCATAATCCTAAAGAGCCATTACATAAACGGTCATTAACGCCAATATTGATAAAACGCTTATCCGCTTAGTAAAACAAAAAACGTTGTGACTCACTTTTAATTATTTTATTGTTATAAAAAACGCCTAATAAATAGGCGCTTTCAAAATGTCGTAAATTTATCAAATAGAATAATTAACTCATTCCATATTGTTTTAATTTTTTGCGAAGCGTACCACGGTTGATACCAAGCATGTTTGCTGCGCGAGTTTGATTACCGCGTGTATATTGCATAACCATATCAAGGAATGGGTGTTCAACTTCAGCTAACACTAATTCATATAGATCAGTCGGATCTTCACCATTTAATTGAGATAAATAGTTTTTTAAAGCTTGTTTAACTGAATCTCGCAATGGCTTTTGTGTTATTTGGTCCTGCGAATTTACAGTTGTAAATTTAAGTGCTGCAGCTGTAACGCGTTGTTCTGACATAGTATTCTTAACTCTTTTGGTTGTTTCTAATTTGACTAAAAAATGCTATTAGTGTTTTAACTTGCTCACTTGTATTGCTAAGTACACTAAATAAGCGCCTGAATTGATCGCTATCAGCATAATCCTTGGTATACCAATTTACATGCTTTCTGGCAATCCTCAATCCTTTATATTCTCCGTAAAGCCGATAAAGTTCATCAAGGTGCGATAAAACCACTTGCTCTACTTCATCAATACTTTTACTTTTTTTTAACTGTCCATGTGATAGATAGAATGCAATTTCTTCAAATATCCAAGGCCGACCCTGTGCCGCTCGGCCGATCATTATAGCATCAGCTTGCGTATATTGAAAAACTTCTTTTGCTTGTTCAGGTGTACGAATATCACCATTAGCAATAACCGGAATCGTAACCTTTTCCTTTACTGCCTTTATTGACTCATATTCCGCTACACCATTGAATAAGCAAGCACGGGTACGTCCATGAATAGTAATAGCCTTTATGCCACAATCTTGAGCTATTTGTGCTATCTCTATGCAATTTCTATTATCTTTATTCCATCCAGTCCGCGTTTTCAATGTTACCGGTACATCAACTGCACCGACAACTCTTTGCAAAATTTTTTTTATTAGTTCTGGATACTGCATTAATGCAGAGCCAGCTAACTTTTTATTAACTTTTTTAGCTGGACAACCCATATTGATATCAATCAATTGAGCGCCATGTTTGACATTAAATTCCGCAGCTTTTGCCATCTCATCAGGATCAGACCCAACAATTTGCACAGCCCGAATACCAACATCATCATTTGAGATCATTCTCAATGCAGATTTATCAGTATGCCAAACATCTGAATTTGCTAAAAACATTTCTGAGACTGTCATTCCTGCACCATATCGATAACATAATTTACGAAATGGTTTATCGCTGATTCCAGCCATTGGTGCAGCAATTAAATTATTTTTTAATTTAATTTCACCAATTTTTAGCAAATTAAGGGCGGCTATATTACGCATTTTTTCTCAAACTTAAAAGGGGGTAATGTTAATTTTTTACTTTTTTTTACCAGTGATACGGCACCATTCGTCTTGTTCAACGACAGGATCTAAATCAAAATGTGTTTGATAAGCACTACAAACACTTGATGATTGGGTAGCCAAAATACCAGATAAGCCCAGTTCACCGTGGGATTTCACAAGTTTATTTATTTGTGGCTCAAGCTCTTTTAAAGGACCAGCTAGGATATTTGCAACAACTACATCTGCTTGTAAATTATCAGGAATATCTTTAGCTAAATAAAGTTCTAACTTGTCATCGACACCATTACGTTGTGCATTGTCATTACTAGCTTGAATTGCTTGAGGATCGATATCAATACCAATAACGCGTTTTGCGCCTAATTTTAATGCTGCAATAGCCAATATGCCAGAACCACAACCATAATCAATAACTAATTTATTTTTCAGATCTAAGCTTTCGAGCCAAGTTAAGCATAAGGCAGTAGTCGGATGCGTGCCAGTACCGAATGCTAAACCTGGATCTAACATGACATTAACCGCATTGGGATCAGGAACATCACGCCAACTTGGGCAAATCCAAAGTCGCTGACCAAACTGCATAGGATGAAAATTATCCATCCATTCTCGTTCCCAATCTTTGTCTTCCAATTGTTCAATTTTATAAGAATATTGCTCAAGATTTAATATTGCTTTTAACTCATCTGTATTGGTTTGAGCATCATAAAGGCCCACAACATCCGTATTGCCCCAAAGCTTCGTTTCGCCAGGTAAGGGCTCAAAAACAGGGTTATCATAGGTATCTTGAAATGTAACTGATACCGCACCAGATTGTTCTAATTGTTCGCTAATTTCTTCTGCAAATTCGCTAGTTGTATTAATTCTGAGTTGAATCCAAGGCATAATTTTTTCCCGAGTTGCCAAACATGTTGGCAATTATAAAAACAAATAATCCAATAATCAGTGAAGGAACAATTGGATGGAAAGAGTAAATTTTAATATTATAAGCAGCTAATAGGGTATAGCTAATAGCCCCAGCAAACATTGAGCATAATGCTCCCGTTGCATTGGCATTTTTCCAATATAGACCTAATACCAATGGCCATAAAAATACAGCTTCAAGTCCACCAAAAGCAAGTAAATTTAACCAGATAATCATATCAGGAGGATTCCAAGCTGCTAAAATAAGCAAACCACCAAAAATAATGGTAATGATGATCGACGCGCGGGTTAATATCTTATCACTATAATTGGTATCGGGTTTTATACTTAAAAACAGATCTTTTATTAATACAGATGAAACCTGTAATAATTGAGCATTAATTGTAGACATAATTGCAGCCAATGGTGCAGCTAAAAAGATACCAGCAGCTAATGGCGGCATAACATTAATAATGAGTGTTGGAACGATTTGATCTGGTATCGTTAAATCATCAATAATAGCTCGTCCAAGTGCGCCAGATAGGTGCATAGTTAACATAATAATGGTAACGACAATCGTACCAATAATGATGCCTTGATGCACGGCTTTACTATCTTTATATGCCATACAACGCACAGCAGTATGTGGTAACCCAACCACCCCAAAACAGACTAATATCCAAAAAGAAGTCATAAAAGGAAAGTCCATAAAATTATCTGGACCTTGTGGTGTTAAAAGTGCTGGATTAATTTCATTTAAACGATGAATAATCGCTGATATTCCGCCACCTGCATAAATAATAGCAGTTAATAGCAAAATTGCACCAATAATCATTACTAAACCTTGAAAAGCATCGTTTAAAATGCTTGCTCGAAAGCCTCCAAATGCGGTATAGATAACGGTGCCAACGCCAAAAATCAGTAATCCAATGTCATATGGAATGCCAACTGACGATTCCAACAAACGAGCGCCACCAACAAACTGAACTGTCATAGCGCCAACAAAAGCAATCACTAATGCAATACTGGCAAACCAAACGATAATTTTGCTTTTATAGTGAGCATAAAGCATATCACTTAACGTTATCGCATTATATTTACGTGCCAAAATAGCAAATTTTTTACCCAAAATCCCTAAAGAAAGTAACACGGTAGGCACTTGAATCATCGACAACAATACCCAACCCAGTCCATATTTATAAGCCGCACCCGGGCCACCGATAAACGAACTTGCACTAATATAAGTGGCCGCTAAGGTCATAGCGAGTAAAAAACCGCCCATGGTTCGATTACCAATAAAATAATCGGTAAATTGATTAACTTTTTTACGTTTTGCATAAGCATAAATTGATAATGCAAACACAAAAATAAGATAAATAACCAGAGGTAAAATAATATCTAAATGCATTTTTTAATCACTTAGTTTGCTCTAATGAGATGTTTTTGAATTGAAATTTTACAATGATCCAACACAGTAAAATAAAACCTAATGGGACCATTATGCAAGATAGCTCAAACCACAAAGGAAACCCTAAAAAGCCAATGTTATCCCCGACAAAATAAGCACAAATAATCCACCCAATTAGGTAGATAATGGTCAACAACAGTGATAGTTTAGCTTCTTTATTTGCTTGCTGGTAACGTGGATCCATAATGATTCATAGATGAATTGAAAGTGGCTTAGAGTAAAAGAAAGTGTTTAACTTAGCAAGCATGTTGCAATTTATGCAATATAATATTGTAAATATATCAATTTTCGCAACAATAAAACTACTATATCATGTTTCATGATTCGAAAATAAACAATTGAACTCATGGAGAGAATGATGTCAAATTATTTTAATACCCTAAATTTACGTGAAAAATTAGAACAATTAGGTCAATGCCGTTTTATGGCTCGTGATGAATTTGCTTCAGAAGCGAATTTTTTAAAAGGTAAAAAAATTGTGATTGTAGGTTGTGGTGCGCAAGGTCTTAATCAAGGTCTTAATATGCGTGATTCAGGATTGGATATCTCTTACGCACTCCGTAAAGAGGCTATTGCTGAAAAACGTGCATCATGGAAAAAAGCAACTGAAAATGGTTTTAAAGTTGGTACATATGAAGAGCTTATCCCTACTGCGGATCTTGTCATTAACTTAACCCCAGACAAACAACACTCAGCGGTTGTTAAAGCTGTACAACCACTAATGAAACAAGGTGCGGCATTGGGTTATTCTCATGGGTTTAACATTGTTGAAGTGGGCGAAAAGATCCGTTCTGATATTACTGTTGTGATGGTCGCACCAAAATGTCCGGGTACCGAAGTGCGTGAAGAATATAAACGTGGTTTTGGTGTTCCGACACTGATTGCTGTTCACCCAGAAAATGATCCAAAAGGTGAAGGTCTAGCAATTGCTAAAGCATGGGCAGCTGCAACGGGCGGACATCGTGCGGGTGTTTTACAATCATCATTTGTTGCCGAAGTTAAATCCGATCTAATGGGCGAACAAACTATTCTTTGCGGTATGTTACAAACAGGTTCACTACTTTGTTTTGATAAACTTGTTGCTGATGGTGTAGATCCTGCATATGCCTGTAAATTATTACAATTTGGTTGGGAAACTATCACCGAAGCATTAAAACAAGGTGGTATAACTTTAATGATGGATCGTTTATCAAACCCAGCTAAATTACGCGCTAATGCTTTAGCGAAAGAATTAAAAGTGATCATGACTGATCTTTATCGTAAACATATGGATGACATCATTTCAGGTGAATTTTCTTCAACGATGATGAAAGACTGGGCAAATGATGATGCTAACTTATTAAAATGGCGTAAAGAAACAGGTGAAACAGCATTTGAAAAAGCTGCAGAATATCAAGGCAAAATTGACGAACAAGCATACTTTGATCAAGGTGTGGTGATGGTAGCGATGGTTAAAGCGGGTGTTGAACTTGCCTTTGAAACCATGCTTGAATCAGGAATCTTACCTGAATCAGCTTACTATGAATCATTACACGAATTACCACTTATTGCTAACACTATTGCTCGTAAACGTTTATATGAAATGAATGTGGTGATTTCTGACACGGCTGAATATGGTAATTATCTATTTGCTAATGCAGCTGTACCACTATTAAGAGAAAAATTTATGCCAATGTTACAAGCAGGTGATCTTGGCAAAGCAATTCCTGAAGGTAGTGTTGATAATGCGCAATTACGTGATGTAAATGAAGAAATCCGTAATCATCCAATTGAAAAAATAGGTCGCAAATTACGTAGCTATATGACAGATATGAAACGTATTAATGTAGCCAGTTAAGTACTGATACAGTTTAATTCTGATTAAAACACAAGGTGCCAAATGGCACCTTTTTATATTTTAATTTTGTAAAAAAGTTTCAGGTCATGCCTACGTTTCAGTAAAAAAATCAGATTGAAACAATCGATATTTCGCTTTCATAGAATTGTAATAAACGATCTAGGATTAACTGATCGAAAAATTATATCGCAAATTATGTAGCTACATGACAGATATGAAACATCTTAATGTAGCCAGTTAAACACTGAAATCGTTTAATTCTGATTAAAACCAAAGGTGCCAAATGGCACCTTTTTTATATTTTAATTTTGTTAAAAAGTTTCAGGTCATGCCTACATTTCAGTAAAAAATCAGATTGAAAAAATCAATATTTCGCTTTCATAGAATTGTAAGAAACGCTCTAGGATTAACTGATCGAAAAAGTAGGTCGCAAATTACGTAGCTATATGACAGATATGAAACGTATTAATGTAGCCAGTTAAGTACTGATACAGTTTAATTCTGGTTAAAACATAAGGTGCCAAATGGCACCTTTTTTATATTTTAATTTTGTAAAAAAGTTTCAGGTCATGCCTACGTTTCAGTAAAAAAATTAAGTTGAAAAAATCGTTATTTTGCTTTTATAGAATTTTAAGAAACGATCTAGAATTAACTGATCGAAAAATTAGGTCGCAAATTACGTAGCTATATGACAGATATGAAACGTATTAATGTAGCCAGTTAAGCACTGAAATCGTTTAATTTTGATTAAAACACAAGGTGCCAAATGGCACCTTTTTTATATTTTAATTTTGTAAAAAAGTTTCAGGTCATGCCTATGTTTCAGTAAAAAATAATCAGATTGAAAAAATAGATATTTTACCTTTATAGAATTGTAATAAACGATCTAGGATTAACTGATCGAAAAATTAGGTCGCAAATTACGTAGTTACATGACAGATATGAAACGTATTAATATAGCCAGTTAAGCACTGAGACAATTTAATTCTGGTTAAAACACAAGGTGCCAAATGGCAGCTTTTTATATTTTAATTTTGTGAAAAAGTTTCAGGTCATGCCTACGTGTAAGTAAAAAAAACGCATTGAATTCAATAAGATCTAAAAATAATGACAAGATCATATTTAGATCATTTTAATTGATCAAATATGATCATAAAGTTTTTAAAAATTAGGTAATTAAAATTTTTTTATTTTAATTTCTTATTTATTTCTTATTTAAATTATGTTATCTTTCAGCATTTGCTTATATTGAGGGGTAATATATCAATGAAGATGGCTTTTCGACCAACTGATGGTTGGCGTTGGTATTTTGATCGTGAATACGATAGTTTAATGCTGGAAGTTTCATCTGATATGTTGTTCCGATCTTGTTATCCAAGTAAAATGCTAATTCCTGATGTTTTTAGTGAATTTGCTTTTTCTGTTAGTGATGCTGCATCTTATTATCAGTTTCACAATAGTTGTCATTCATTAAATTTGACAGAATCACAAAAGATTCAATTATCAATTAACGCCATTGTCGCAGCTAATTTTTTAAAACCGCAAATGCCAAAAAGTTGGTATTTTTCTCAACAGCCCATTGAATATATACCAAAAGTGGCTGATATCGTTAAAGTTCATATGCAAGAAGATGGATTTGAAGTTTGTATGATGGTTGTTGAAGTTGGTGTACATGCATCATTGTGTATTATTGCTCAACCAACTTTTTTCTCTATGAATAAAACTTTCTATTTTTCAGAGGCGATTAAGGTAATGAATGATAGACTGGCTTTAGCACAACAATTTACCCAATCAGATAATTCAATGGTTTTAGATGATAAAGAATTAGAATTAAAGGCAATTTCCTAATTTTCAAACTTAATTCAAAGTGAGTAGTTATTCTCTACTCATCCCTATTTAATCCACTATTCTTTTAATTCAATACAGTAATTCAGATTTTAATTAATATTGAATATCATATCCTATACTTTTAATCGTAATTTGGTTAATGATTAGCGTTGCCCTAAAAAGGTCATTTTTGCAGTGATGATTCACTTTTTGTTTTGGCGTTTATCTGTTAGCCAATATATTTTATTATTAATGTGAAAGTCATATAAATTCATTAAAGATGATCTTAATCCTGCTTTTTAGATTCTTTTAGCAGCTCATCTCGTGCATCAATAAGAAAAGGTTTATCATAAATAGAAAAATTTTTTAAACATGCCAGTGTCACCTTATCTTTATAGGATAATTTTAATACTTATATTTATTATCCTTTTGTATTTAATAATTAATTATTTGATTTTTATATGATTATTTTAATAGTTTTATGGTGATATCACTCATAGGAATACAACTACACGCTAAAATAGTGTTATTGCGCTTAATTCCAGATTGCGTTAATGGTTTTACTTGCCCTTTCTTTAATAACACAGAGCAACGACCGCATACACCGGCTCGACAAGAATAGGGAAGTGAAATATGATGCTGTTCAAGTTGTTCTAACAGTGTTTGTTGATTATTACCTTCAAATTTTGTATTTTCAAAAGAGATACTGCAAGATTGATAGTTGTTTGTTTCTACTTTAGGAAAGTTTTTAACATAACTATTGGCAGGTTGTCGTTCAAGTATCTCAATTTTATCTCCAACCGATACCGTTCCATGATTTCGAGCAATCATATTCATGCCAAAATTGATATTTCCCTCCAAATCAGATCTAAAATAACCCAATGTTTTTAAAGGTTCATTATTAGGTAATGGTTCGGTTGTGTTGACATTGAACGTTGTTAACACACAACGAGTACAAGGTTTTACGATATCAAAGATGACTTCACCAATTTTAATTGTTTTCCAACCATCTTCGGCAAAAGGTAATGCACCATCAACAATAATGTTACCTCGGAATTGTTGAATATCGAGCTTAACAGGGCACTGTTGCTGCAAATAAGTAAATGAAGCCTGATTTAATAACAAATAGGGGTAACCGTCAGCAAAACTCACGGGTATTTGTGGATAGCGTTTGGTTCGTCTTGTTAGATTATGGCCAACCCAGCGTAACTGCACATCCTTTTGAAGAAAGTGACTAAAAAATTGATTAACTCTAATTGGTGCAATTTGCGCAGTGAAATGGTTACCCCAAACTTCGGTTGGTTCATTATTTTCAGAAAACTCATCCAAATTAAAACAAATTTTTTCTAACAAAGGCAATGAAACAGAAACATCATTACCTATTACTGAGGCTCGAAGCTTTAACAATTGGGGAAATTGTCTGGCGGTTATGAATGTTCCATCAGGTTCACTAATCATCATGATTCGATCGTGTTCAAAACCTCCATCAACAGTATTGGCTGTTTGAAGTGATATACCTGAAAGCGATTTAATTGGATATATATATAACTGATTGACAGAAATCATAATTTTAATAATAAATAATATAAATTATTCTAATTGTAACCTTTATAAGTCATAATTAGTAGCTAACAACTTTTTATAGTTTACATTTTATTGATTATTGGATGAGGAACATTTAATCATCTCTGTAAAAAAACCATATCTACATTAATCATTATTTCCTCAAGTTTTAACCTTAAATCGATATTATTTAAAAGTGTTTATTTAAAAGAAAGGAAAAGATTTTTAAGTTCTTCCTTTTTTATAATTATATCTATTTAATCTCAATATTAACTTAATTTAGAATAACTGATCTCTAAAATATAAAAAAAGGTTTTGCCATTTGGTGTATTGACCGATATCTCATCATCAACTTTATGGCCAATTAACGCACGTGCAACAGGGCTATTGATTGATATCCAATTCTTTTTAGGATCAAATTCATCAGCGCCGACAATACGATAAATATGCGATTCGCCCGCTTCGTCTTCTAACTTGACCCAAGCACCAAAAAACACTTTGCCTTCCTGTCTTGGATCTGGATCAACAATGGTTAATATCTCTAACCTTTTTGTTAAAAATCGAACACGCCTATCGATTTCTCTCAATCGGCGTTTTCCATAAATATATTCTGCATTTTCACTGCGATCACCCAGTGCTGCGGCATCTGATACGGCTTGAGTAACACGAGGTCTTTCTTCCCTCCATAAATATTTCAATTCACGATCAAGTGCCAAATAGCCTTCTCTTGTTATATAATTAGCTTTTTGCATGATTAAATTAAATTCCGTTAATCGATAAGATATACTGAGATACCATGATAAATAATCAAATTAGCCATATTATAGCTGGTGAACTTACTGTAAAACCAGAACAAGTTTCAGCTGCCATACAGTTATTAGATGAAGGCAGTACCGTTCCTTTCATTGCCCGTTATCGTAAAGAGGTAACCGGTGGGCTTGATGATACCCAGTTACGTACATTAGACAACCGTTTGAGTTATTTACGCGAACTTGAAGATCGCAAACAGACCATTTTAAAGTCAATTGACGAACAAGGAAAATTGACGCCAGAACTTAGTCAAAGTATTAAACAAACCTTAAGTAAAACTGAACTTGAAGATCTCTATTTGCCTTATAAACCAAAACGACGCACTCGTGGTCAAATTGCGATCGAAGCTGGATTAGAACCATTAGCTGATAACTTATGGCAAAATCCAATGTTAAACCCTGAGAATGAAGCTGAACAATATCTTAATGTGGATAAAGGCATTGCTGATACTAAATCCGCATTAGACGGTGCTCGTTATATTTTAATGGAACGATTTGCAGAAGATGCGACATTATTGGCTAAAGTGCGTCATTATCTTTGGAATAATGCGCATTTGGTTTCGCAAGTTGTTACTGGTAAAGAAGAAGAGGGGGCAAAATTTCGTGATTATTTTGCACAAAGTGAACTTATTTCCAAAGTACCCTCTCACCGTGCATTAGCGATGTTTCGAGGACGCAATGAAGGTTTTTTACAACTATCTTTAAATGCTGATCCTCAATTTGAAGAAACACCAAAAGAGAGTTATTGCGAGCAGATCATTACTGAACATCTTGGGGTTCGATTTAATGATCAGCCAGCTGATAAATGGCGTAAAGCCGTGATCAATTGGACATGGCGTATTAAAATTTTAATGCACATGGAAACCGAACTTATGACTACTTTGCGCGAACGCGCAGAAGAAGAAGCAATTAATGTATTTGCGGCAAATTTGCACGATATGTTAATGGCTGCACCTGCGGGTATGAAAGTCACTATGGGGATGGATCCCGGTTTGCGAACAGGTGTAAAAATTGCCGTTGTGGATGCGACCGGTAAACTTGTTGCAACTGAAACGATTTACCCGCATACAGGACAAGCTGATAAAGCAGCAATGGTGGTGGCTGCACTTTGCATCAAATATCAAGTGGAATTAGTAGCCATTGGTAATGGTACGGCATCTCGTGAAACTGAACGCTTCTACCTTGATGTTCAGAAAAAGTATCCAGAAGTAAAAGGGCAAAAAGTCATTGTCAGCGAAGCCGGTGCATCGGTTTATTCCGCATCTGAACTTGCTGCTCAAGAGTTTCCTGATCTAGATGTATCAATTCGTGGTGCGGTATCCATTGCTCGCCGTTTACAAGATCCATTAGCTGAACTGGTAAAAATCGATCCAAAATCAATTGGTGTGGGACAATATCAACACGATGTGAGTCAAACTCAATTAGCTAAAAAGCTTGATGCTGTTGTCGAGGATGGTGTAAACGCCGTTGGCGTTAATTTGAATACTGCATCAGTGATGTTACTTGCGCGCATTGCTGGACTGAATAAAGTGATCGCCCAAAATATTGTTGATTGGCGTAATGAGAACGGCCAATTTATCGATCGCAAACAGTTATTAAAAGTTAGCCGTTTAGGTCCTAAAGCGTTTGAACAGTGTGCTGGTTTTTTACGTATTATGGATGGTAAAAATCCACTTGATGCCTCAGCGGTTCACCCTGAAGCCTACCCAGTAGTTAAGCGAATTTTGGATAAAAATCACAAAACATTAAAAGAGATTTTAGGTGATTCAAGCTATTTGAAATCACTTAAAGCTATCGATTATGTCGATGATCACTTTGGTGTTCCAACCGTGACAGACATTATCAAAGAATTGGATAAACCGGGTCGAGATCCAAGACCTGAATTTAAAACGGCACAATTTGCTGATAATATCGAAACGATGGAAGATTTGAAAATTGGCATGATTATGGAAGGTGCGGTTACCAATGTAACTAACTTTGGCGCTTTTGTCGATATTGGAGTACATCAAGATGGGTTAGTCCATATATCGGCATTGTCGGATAAATTTGTTGATGATCCTAGAACAGTTGTAAAAGCCGGTGATATTGTCAAAGTTAAAGTTGTCGAAGTTGATATTGCGCGTAAACGTATTGCTTTATCAATGCGACTTGATGATCCTGCTACACCAAAACAGGAAGGACATAAATCAATTAATAGTAAACCTGCTAACCATTCTAAAAATAATAATAGATCGACATTAAGCAATAGCGCTATGGGTAACGCCTTTGCCGCTGCCTTTAAAAAAGGGAAGTAATTAACGATTTCCCATCATTAATATCATATATTTATGATGGGAACTTTATTTATATCGGCCTGTCTTGTTCAAAATAAGAGCTTAAAATCAGATTAGAATGATTCTTTTAAAATGACGTAAAATCAGTTATTAATAATTAAGGTAATTTTTTATTGAATGAATCTATTGCTGAAATATTTGCTTTTATAAAATTAAATGATTAAAATTAGCTCTAACAATTTTAGTTTTATTTTTTCTTATTTTCTCTTCTTAGTATTTTTTTGGTTCTAATATTTTTTTATTAATTGTTTTAATAAACATTTAGTGATGAACTTTGTTAGAAACTAAAGTAAAAAGATATTTAATTCCAAAAATTTCATAACGTATTTTTTTAAAGTTTTATTTAGTTTTATTCAGTAGGATTCTCTTGTAATGGAAATCTTAGGATAAAAAATTAAATTTAAATAAATAGTCAAAAATTACAATTAGTTAAAGTAATCAGTTCTATATAATAAATTTTTATATTTTGTCACATTCTCGATTTTAAAATATTAGGTATCAATGATACATATAAAGGAGCATGTTCTCCTTTTTGTCATATACCTTTTGTAAGCATGTTTGTTCGCTAACTTGATTCTATTGACGATAATCTAATTCGGATAGGTGGAGTAGTTTATGAAAAGCGGAGTAGCAATGAATAAAAATCTTGGTTTTTATAAAAAATTTAGTTTAGCTCACTTAATGCTAAATATTTTAATGTTTGCTGTCTTACTCAGTTATGGGCATGCCTGTTTTGCCTATTTGACAGTTACTACTGTCAATTACATACAGGGTACTCCACCATCAATACTTGATACAGCGGATACTAAAATTTTAAATGGTATTCAAGTGAAGTTAAATTTGAAAAATATTGACCCCATAGTTATAGCCCCCGATTCGAATAAAAAACTTTCGCTTGCTTTTAATACCTCACCAAGTAATTATTCATTTGATGTTGATCTATCGCAATTAACCAATGCAGATATTAGTGATCGTGATGGAGATTATTTAGAATCATCAAATAGTTTCATTATTCAAAGTATCACTTCTGAGTGGAAAGATCAGAATAATAATGTTATCGCTTCGAATTCAACCAACCCATTAGGGGATAATTTATGTACAGGTAGTTCTTATAAAGGTGATTCGTCGGTTACTGTAACTGTTCAATTTTATGCTAGAACTCAATACGGAATACCAACCGATTCCGAATCAAGACAAGTGTCTAAAACATTTCCAGTTACTACCAACGATGGTGTATGTTACATCCAGCCTGGTGTATTAGGACTTATTATGAGAAATGGTTGGCCAGAAGGAGGTCAAAATGCTCCTTGGGGAGCTGACTGGATAAATCGAACTGATCCTTATGATACAAATCAATTTGTTCCCCATAAAGGATTTAACGCGACTGCAACTGATAACAACGGAAGATACTTTCCTACAACGGCATTTCCATCAGCTCGATTTAGAGTTGTACCTTTAAAATCGATATCACAATATACTTATAAACTTCTTAAAAATCCAAATTCATCACTAAAAAATGTACCACGCAGTTCGGTTCCAGACTCAAAAAGTGAATTTATTTTTACTAATAACGCTCCTAATAGTGGTGATGATTTTGTGATTCAAGTCACCAACACTCAAACAAATGCAACATTCTTCTATCAATTCTCGATCCTTCATTGGTTTTATGTACATACTGGTAATCTTAGTTTCGTCTCTCTCTCTGATGCGCAAAATTTATGCCAAAACAGTGGTGACCGCTTACCAACCCGAGCCGAACTGAGCAATTCACCGCTTTCTTATGATAATAATAATAATGATAATTGGTATTTGGCAGGAAATGGTTTTAAGCGAATTATTGGCAATAGCTTAATGGGAGAATGGGGTAAAATCTTCTATTATGCACCAATCAATGGTGACTTGCGCGATATGATGGCAGGCCTCACCGATTACCAAAGATTATTTAATTATGATTTTTATTTCACCAAAGATATGTCCCCTAGGGTTGATTCTAATGGATTTGTCCATGCTTACAGTGTTGGAGTAGCTGAGGGTAATGTCATTGTAGAACCAGACAGTGCCTATACTATGTGTATTAAATATTAGGAATTAATTAAAATGATGACTTGCTGGAAAGAACAATAAATATTGTAATCTTTCAGCAAGTTTACCATGTCAATACAAAAAACTGAGCACATTCTGTATCGGGATAGAAATAAGTTTAACCTTTTGTTGGCAAAATATGACTAAAGTGACGATTACTAATAAGCCAATTATCATATAAACAAACGCGTATTTAAATACAGTTTCATTGGTTTGATAGGTAGGTGTGAAAATGACTTAATTGATCATTGACCTACATGTTTTTTTACCCCAACCAAACGTTGTTTTGTGTTGCCAACATGCAGGGCATAACAACAATACCTTGTAGACAATCTATTTTATTTTTGACTTTAGCATCAACCTAGATAACATCATAAAAACGGGTAGTATTATTTTCAGCATGTTCTTAAATGAAAAAAACAACTAACATAAATGCTGAAATTTTAGTAAAAGTAAATCATATGAATATATTGGAAAGAAAACAATAATATTAAAAGTAGGTTAATTTCATGAAAAATGATAATAATCATCAATTAATTAAGCAATGTTCATAAAAAATATAAAATTTAGTCATGCTTAAATTATAGTAAGATTCAAGCGTCATAAATAAACACTTGGTAACATAATATCTTTCAGACCATAGTGTTTTAATTGATCTGCAAAAGTTTCCACTTGCTGTTTAGTGGCAGATTTCCAAGTTTTGGCAATACCATGAACACCATGATTATGAAAAGCATTAATTCTAACTTTGATATTGGGACTGATTTCTGTTAAAAATTGCGCAAGATGCTTGGCATTATTTTGAAGATCGGTATGTTCTGGTATAACTAAGAATCGAACTTCATATAATTTTTTAATTTTCGCAAGGTAGATTATCGTGTTTTTTACACGAAGATTATCTCGACCTGTTAATTTTTTATGTACTTGATTATTCCAAGCTTTAAGGTCAATCATTGCCCCGTCCATCGTATCGGCTACTTTTTGCCAGCCTGTTTGTGCTAAATACCCATTACTATCGATAAAACAAGTTAGATGTTTTAGATCATTCGTTTGTTTTATGGTTTTAAATAATTCTTCGATAAATGGTAACTGCATGGTTGCTTCGCCACCACTAACCGTTATCCCATTTAAAAAGGGGAGATATTTACGTATCATATTTAAAATATCTTCAAGGCTATATTTATAGGTCATAGGGGTAGAATGATAACCACAAGTATTAATACAAGTATCACATTGCTGGCAAGCCGAAGTTTGCCAGATGACCTTATGATTAATAAAAGATAATGCTTGATGTGGGCAGGTGTTTACACAGTCACCACACTCCCTACATAATGATATGGTATAAGGATTGTGGCAATTTAAGCATTTAAAATTACAACCTTGTAAAAATATGACTAATCGGTTACCCGGTCCGTCAACACAAGAAAATGGTAACAGTTTATTAACGATTGCCCATGACTTGTTCATGACTGATGACTCGCGGAGTACGGCATAGATAGCTATTATTTACGGTATCTTCGGCTGCTTCACTACCTAAGAATGTCGTGTTAATACGAGAGCCTTCTTGTTTATATTTGGCAATATCTGAAAGTCTAACCATATAACCTGTTACACGCACCAAATCATTACCACTGATGTTGGCGGTAAATTCTCTGAAACCAAATTGAAACGCAGCTTTACATATTTGCAGTAGGGCAGATGGATTACTTTTAATGGTCTCATCAATCGTTAAAATATCGCTGATACCCGATGTATAGTAATGATGATGTTTAAACAGTGCCATAATATGCGTAACGGGATCAGGTTCATGACCATACGGAATGCGTAATCCTGGTGTTGCTCCTCTATCAGTGCTAATACCTGATTGAGCATGCAACATAGCTTTGCCTCGCCATGCGTATTTGATTTCATGACTATCGACAAACCCCGCAAGTTGTTGTGAAATCGTTGAGGCAAGGTCGTTGGCATCTTCATCCTTACCATAACGTCCAGCAAGGTTAGATTTTTCTTGCAAAATATTGACTGCTTCAGCCATTGCATAGATACCAAACATTGGAGCGAATCGATCAGCATCTATAATGCCTTCTTTCACTAAAAAACTATGAGTGAAAAAGTTAGATTTTTCGAAAAGAAATGCGGATCTAGCTTTAATCAAATTGAGTTGTAGCTGACAATAGTGAGGTAGAGTATTTTGTAGAAAATCGTCAATATTTTTACTACGCAATGCAACCTCTTTTAAATTAATTCGAGATAAAGTACTGCCACCACCTGCAACCGGTAATGAATTGTAGCAACTAACCACACCATAACCTTTATCATCAAAATCTTTTTTGATCATCTCATTATTAGCGATGTGTGGCTTAGCTGTTTCACAGATATTTTCTATTGCAACTGATAGCAATGATTCTGGAGTAATTTTCTCATCATAGATAAACGTTAAGTTAGGGGCGACCTGTTTAAGTTCTCTGTCGACGCGTAAAATAATACGGCAGATAACATTGTCAGTCGGACCAATATTCGCATGCATAAATGCATCAGGTAAATTGCGATCGAGCATTATCCAAAAATGTCTTAAACGTTGATAAAGATCCTCTTCACTAAGATTACCAACATAAGGCAATAAGATTTGATCTAGACAGCCTAAATAAACAGGCATACTTGTTACCGATGGAATATGGTGATAAGCAATAGTAAGCATATTTAATGCATCATCAAATGTTTTTGCTGGTTCAAGTTCTAAATACTCAGATCCTTGTTTAAGAAATTTTGCATAATCAGGTAATACATAACGAGGTTTGTAAGGTGCATGACCTTCGTACATGTCACAAATCACACGCTCATCTAAAGCTTGCTTAGTATCACTATCCAAATCAACATAAGGTAAATTATTTTCTGCTGCTAAGGCGAGTAAATTGGATTTTTGTTTTGGTGACAAATTAGGATCGGTCACAATTTTATAACAGTTTTGTTGAAATTCGGTCATGTTCATAAATACCTCTATATTACCTATATGCTGAGAGCAAAAATTAAATCTTTATGACTAATTACTTAGTTATAAGCACTGAAAATCAATATCATCAGTGCTGTTTATTTCCTAAAAATCGTGTTTAAAACCGTAAAATTATTTTTCTAAAATAAAATTCGATGGTTCAAAATCTGTCGCCTTGATTGGTGAATGCGCTTCAAAATACTGTTTTACTGCTTCGGCATCTCGATAACCCGTATCAACATAAGTTGGTAAAGTATTGGTAATTGGGTAGCCATCACCGCCCGCAGCTAAAAAGTCAAGGGTCGTAATGCGATAAGATTTTTGCAAATCAATAGGTTCATTCTTAATTTTAACGTCACTAATCGTATCGCCAGTTCTCGTTAACGTGATATTTTTTAAATGAGTATAACCGCCTGAACCCTGTTTTTTACTTAATGCAACTTTAAGATATTCCATTAACTCACGGCCGGTTAAATCAAAATAGACTACAGTATTACCAAAAGGCTCAACTTTTAAAATATCGCGATAAGTGATATGACCTTCAATAAGTGAATCACGAATCATACCACCAGCCATAATACCAATATCAGCATTCGTTTTTTCAATGAACGCACTGAGTAGCAGCTGTCCCATATTACTTTGTTGATATCTCACTACGCTACGATCACCTTCTAAACGGCCAATTAATTCACCCGTTTTAGTGAGTAATTGTTGTTTGCCTTGCTCCTGATAAGGTCTTAGGGTTTCTAACAAATTCTGGTGTGGTTGTATCTCTTTCGTGTAATATTCAAGACGCTTAGTGCCATTACCATTATCCACTTCTTTTTTCAGATTGATTGGAATTAATTGATAATTTTGCAACGTAATTTTGCCATTTAAAAAGACAAAATCAGCACGACCAACGTATTTGCCCCATTCATGGGCTTGAACAATCCAAGTGCCATTTTGTTGATCTGGCGCACAAGGTGTACCCGGTACATACTCGGTAATACGTTTGTTTGGGCTAGCCATACAAACTGGGTTTTGTGAGTGTCCTCCCACAATCATATCTAATTCACCGTTTGGCAACCCTCGAGCTAATTCAACATCGCCAGGTGCCATTGAACCGTGTTCACCATTTTCATAATGTCCCATATGAGTAACAGCAATGATCATATCAGGGTGTTCGGTTTTTTTGATTTGAGTAATGATTTTTTGTGCTTCAGGTAAGGTTTTACGAAATTCAATACCGTCGGTATTTTTAGGTGAAGCCAAAAAGATCGTATCATCAGTAGTCAATCCAAATACCGCTACTTTGATACCATTTAAGTTAAACATTTTATAGGCATCAAAAACCCGATTATCACTGTTTTTGAAGTAAGTATTAGCTGATAAAAATGGGAACTTAGCCCATTTTTGTTGTTCACGAATGATCCTTAATGGATGGTCAAATTCATGATTGCCCACCGCCATAGCATCGTAACCCACTTCGTTCATACCAATAAAATCGGGTTTCGCTTGCAGTACATCAGATTCAGGGACACCAGTGTTAATATCACCACCCGATAATAACAATAATTTACCACCTTTTGCTGCAACTTCTTTACGGATCTCATCAACAACCGTCTTTTGGGCTGCAAGTCCATATTCACCGATATCATTTTGCCAAAAACGGCCATGGTGATCGTTGGTATGTAAAATTGTAAATCGGTAAGATTTATCTTTTTGCCAAGTTGGCTCGGTTGATTGTTTCTTAGTTACATCAGCTAAAGCATTAACCGAAAAGAACCCCAAAACGGCAATAAGCGTTAGTTTTTTATATAATTGTGGATGATGCATGGTGCCTCCTAAATCCTTAGGTGTAATAGTTATTCCGTAATCACTTTATAAATTAATTGCGGTTCTATCGCATTATCACTAATGGTAATATTGTCGTAGAGTTTTTGTTTAATCGCATCAATTTTATCAGTATTAGCATGAATAGTTAGTAATGCCTCACCTTCGGCGACTTTATCACCTACTTTTTTGTGTAACATAATTCCAACAGATGGATCGATAACATCTTCTTTGGTTGCACGACCTGCGCCAAGTTGCATTGCTGCAATACCAATTTGGTCAGCAATAATTCTTGAAACATAACCTGATTTAAGTGCTGGTAAGGCAATTTGGTAAGGAGCGCTTGCTAATTTTTCTGGATTATCAACAACTGAACTATCTCCACCTTGAGCTTCAATTAATGTTTTGAATTTTTCAACAGCTTTGCCATTTTTGATGACTTCTTGTAGTTTTTCACGAGCTTCATCCAGTGTTTTGGCTTTATTGGCTAATACGACCATTTGACTGCCAAGTGTTAACACCAATTCAGTTAAGTCAGCCGGACCATGACCTTTTAAAGTGTCAATGGCTTCTTTAACTTCAAGGGCATTACCAATTGCAAAACCAAGTGGTTGTGACATGTCTGAAATAATCGCCATGGTTCTACGACCAATTTGATTACCAATATTCACCATTTCATGAGCTAATTTTTCTGAATCAGCCATGTTTTTCATTAAGGCTCCGTCTCCAGTTTTAACGTCTAAGACAATCGCATCTGCACCTGCAGCTAATTTTTTACTCATAATTGAGCTTGCAATCAATGGGATAGAATTAACGGTAGCCGTTACATCTCGTAGTGAATACAATTTTTTATCGGCTGGTGTTAAGTTGCCTGATTGTCCAATTACCGCAACGCCTTTTTCATTTACCTGATTAATAAAGTCTTGTTTGCCTAATTCAATTTTAAATCCAGGGATCGATTCGAATTTGTCATTTGTGCCACCAGTATGGCCAAGACCACGTCCAGACATTTTTGCAACAGGAACATCTAATGCGGCAACTAATGGTGCAAGTACTAAAGTTGTTGTATCACCTACGCCACCGGTTGAATGTTTATCAACTTTAATACCATTGATTGAGGATAGATCAACCGTATCACCTGAATACATCATAGCACTGGTTAAATCTGCACACTCTTTTGATGTCATACCTTGATAGTAAATCGCCATTAATAACGCACTCACTTGATAATCAGGAATGGTGCCATTGGTGTAGTTAGTAATAAAAAATTGAATTTCTTCTGTGGTTAATGCATTACCATCACGTTTTTTTTCAATAATATCTACAAATCTCATTATATCTCTCACTTAAAACAATTAATCAAATTACTCTATCTATTTGATTATATAAAATTTACATAAACGTCTGTACCGATTATGTTTGAAAATATAGTCAAAAATTTTTAACTACAGTAATGTGCTTTTTTTATCTATTTTTATCCATTTTACTTGCAATTGATTTTAACTAATCAAGATCATTCGGCGAAAATGACCAAGGTAATAATTCACCTACGGTTGTTTCTTGGATTTTCCCTTGAAGATTGGTTAAAATTACGGGCATATCTTTAGCACAAAATTCGCTGATAACTTGCCTACAAGCACCACAAGGTGAAATAGGGCCATCGGTATCACCAATTACCACTAATTTCTTAAACTTGCGTTTGCCTTCTGACACTGCCTTAAAAATGGCTGTGCGTTCAGCGCAGTTGGCTAATCCGTAAGAAGCATTTTCGACATTACAGCCTAAAATTGCTTCATCGTCTTCAGTAATGAGCACGGCGCCAACTTGGAATTTAGAATAAGGCACATAGGCTCTTGTGCGAGCAGTTTTAGCAAGTTCGATTAACTTTTCAATTTTCATATCGATAATCCTTCAGGTCTTAATAGTACTATTTTTGATTTTTGGCTTTTGCGTTAACCGATGATTGTAAATCAAGTCGATAAACACCGAAGCCTAATTCATCTTTTTCAATAAAATTAATTGGATAAAGCGAATGTTTCTCTATATAAGCTTTTGCTTCATCCGTTGGTGAAGATTCAAAGCGAATATCCAGTTTTTTATCGCTAACAATTGGTGCAATTCGCCAATTATTATCTACCGTGACATTAACCATACCAGCTTTTTTTGTGGTATTAGTAATATAAGCAGACAAAATGACCCTTAAATCATCCGGTGAGTTGAATTTAACATTATTTTCACCTGTACCAGGGAACGTACCGGTGTAGGCACGATAATTATTGGTCGCAATTAAAAATACTTGATTAGGATCAATAGGCTGTTGTTGATAAGTTAGATTTTTTATTCTTTCCGATGTTGGATTGATTAACTTGCAGTTGCCATCATAACGTGGCGGTGCAGTGACATCAATTTGATAACTTACGCCATCAATTGTATCGAAATTATAAGTTCTAAACTTATCCCAATTAATTAGATATTGTGGTTGAGTCGAATTAACATCGATTTGATTATATATACCGGCTGCACATTCTAGCCATTGTTTAACATCTTTACCGGTAATTTTAACTGCACTTAAAATATTTGGATAAAGGTAGATATCGGCAGCATTTCTAAATGATAAGTCACCTTTTTTAACATCAACATATGC
The DNA here is from genome assembly GCF_016101765.1 of Gilliamella sp. B14448G11. Taxonomy (NCBI): domain Bacteria; kingdom Pseudomonadati; phylum Pseudomonadota; class Gammaproteobacteria; order Orbales; family Orbaceae; genus Gilliamella; species Gilliamella sp. B14448G11. The sequence goes on from NZ_JACFPX010000008.1 coordinate 100,445, forward strand.
GCTTGGATCGTTCTTTCTTCCACCCACTTTAAATGGTGCAATCGCTGATAAAATTGGTAATCCATCCAAATCAGGATCGCCTTGAATAAACTGTTTTACATAGTCAATTTGTGCATCACTAATAATTTGTAGTGCGGATGTATCTTCAACGAGCGCTAGATAGCTGTTGATATCGCTAGAAACTTTACCAATCGGTTTACCTACAAATTCACGGGTACCTTGATGATCTTGCTTTAAAATTTCGACAATCTGTTGATCGGCTTGTACTAATGATTTTTTATTTTTTAAATCGTAAATAGGTCGAGCTTCTGATTTCCCTGATGTCACTTTCCAAGTAGAGTTATCACCCTCAAGTACTAAATCAACTACACCTAAGTGACTACCCCATTGACCAGGCATAACGGCAGGGACATGATTGATGTTACCTGTTTTGATATCGGTATTAGGTAAGGATTTATAATCATCACTCGGGAAAACGCCATGTGAATGACCAAACATAATGGCATTAATACCCTCAACTTGACTTAAATAATAGACGGAATTTTCCGCTAACGCTTTATATGGTTCAGCAGATACTCCAGAGTGTGGAATGGCAATAATAACATTAGCACCTTGTTTTTTCATTTCAGGGACTAATTTTTTTGCAGTTTCAGTGATATCTTTTACTACTACTTTTCCATTTAAATTAAGCTTGTCCCATTGCATAATTTGTGGCGGCACAAATCCGATATAGCCAATTTTAATGATTTGTTGATTACCTTCCCTATCAACAACAGGGGTATCAATAATAATATATTGTTGAAAGTAGGGTTTGCCAGTTTTGGCATCATAAACGTTGGCATTAACATAAGGGAATTTAGCCCCTGAAAGACTTTTTTGTAAATAATCTAAACCAAAATTAAATTCGTGATTACCAATATTGCCAACAACATAATTAAGTGTGTTCATCGCTTTATAAACAGGATGAATATCACCATCTTTTAAACCTTTGTTCAAGGCATAATCAGCCATAGGGCTACCTTGAATCAAATCTCCATTGTCAACAAGTACGCTGTTTTTTACTTCGCTTCTTGTTTGATGAATTAGATTTGCCGTTTTGACTAATCCAAAAGTATCAACAGGCTGATCTTTGAAGTAATCAAAGTTCATCATGTTGCCATGTAAGTCAGTGGTTTCAATTATTCTTAAATCAACGGTTGCGGCTTGAAGGGAGCCAGAAATGAATAGGGTTAAAAGGGATAAAGTTAATTTGTTTTTTTTCATATAAATCTCCTATTTTTCTGACTTTGTTATCCACTAACTTGTTATTGGTAGTGACTTTTGGTATTTAATAAATCGTTTTATAATTGCAGGATGATATCTTGCATCATTGACTGCTTTTTGTAGTGTTTGTTTGTCATCTAAGGTAAACAATGACAAAACATAATTTGTTAATTGTTCTTTTACTGAATCTTCAACAAAGGCGGCATCAATACCACATAATGTAATATCCAATAATTCTAATCTTGAAAAACCAAAAATGGATGAGGCAAGGTGGTACTCTTTTTCAATATCTGTACCAAAAATTCCAGCATCATCGGTATTTAATGTGATGCGTACACCATAATCATAAAGCTGACGTACGGGGTGATTTCGAATATCCCCATGAAGTTCATTAACGAGTATCCGATTACTGGTCAATGCGATTTCTAAAGTAACTTTTTTATTAATCAACTCCTGAATTAGGTTATGATTCTCAATAGCACGGATACCATGACCAATTCTTTGTGCGCCGTGTTTAAGCGCTTGAATAATACTTTCAGCAGACTCAATTTCACCAGCATGATAGGATTTTTTTAGTTTAAGCTGAGTTGCTAACTCATGTGCATCTTTAAAATCATCAAAATGACCAAAACGTTCGTTTCCAGCAATATTAAATCCAGTGATAAATTGGTGAGGATTTTCTTTAATAAAACGCAACGTATCATAAACAATTTTAGCGCCTAGATGCCTAACACCGATTACATGATACCTTACTGTAATATTATAAACTTTTTGTACATCAATAATGGCGTTATCCATTTGGTTGAGTGTTTGTTGGAATCTTTCTTTGTTCCAAATAATTTCGCCATCAATTTCGGTAGTACAGATATGAAAAGGGGATAAGAAAAGCTCGCAATAGATTAATCCTTGCTTGGCGTTTCTAATGAGAAAATCATAAGTAATTAGATAATAATCTTCGGGTGTTTTTACAAAATTGGAAACAGTGTCATAAGTTTGAATGAATTGAACAAAGTCAGTTTCATCATAGCAATAACGACCATTTTTATACTCGTTTGCATCGTATTGACCCGCTTTATAACATAATGATTCAGGGAAAACGATATTATTTTTATTGGCTAACTGTTGAGCCATAAAAGGCGTAATACTACCTTCAATATGCTCATGTAAAATGACTTTTGGTACGGTATGTGTATTCATTTAATATTTAATCTAGTTTATTTTGCCAATTGAGTACAAATAATAATGATATGAAAAACACTTATTGGAAAGCTTAGTATAGTAACCTTAGCTTTGCTCATCATAATCTTTGCTATTTTACCTTGAACAGACATCTTATTACCATACATTTTGTGTGACTTAATTAGTTTTTATGCAGTAATATGCAATAAAAGCCATTTTAACTCATTAAATATTTTTGAAGAAGGCAACAACCAAGGTTGTTGCCAGTATTTTGATTATGGAAAGTTTTATTTAAAACACCATAAATGATTAATTATTATTGGCTGTAGTTGTTTTATTTAAGTCATCGTTTTTAAAAATAATCATAAACACGATAGCCAACAATAAAGAGTAACCAGCAAAAATTAGCCAAACTGTACGCCAATCAGTAAGACCATCCGTTGTGTAATAATCAACAACAAAGCCACTGATTGTCGAACCTAAATATGCCCCGATACCATTAGTCATGATCATAAATAGACCTTGCGCACTATTACGGATGCTTGGTGAGACTGATTTTTCAACATACATTGAGCCAGAAATGTTATAAAAATCAAATGCACACCCATAAACTATCATTGATAAAAGCAGTAATATAAAGCCAGTTGGAGATGGATCACCATAAGCAAATAAACCAAAACGAGCTACCCAAGCAAGCATACTGATTAACATGACATATTTGATGCCAAGTCGTTTCATAAAAAATGGAACAAACAGAATAAACACCACTTCAGACATTTGCGAAATAGACAATAACACCGAAGGATATTTTACTACTAAGCTTTCGGTATATTCTGGAATGCTTTTAAACGAAAGTAAGAATGGATTACCAAAAGTATTAGTTATTTGTAAAATACCGCCAAGGAATACGGCAAAGATAAAAAAGATCGCAATTCTTGGGTCTTTAAATAATACGAATGCATCTAAACCTAAAGAGCTTGCTAAAGACTTTCTATTTGAGTTGTCTTTAGTAATGTTAATTAATGGTAGTGTTAATGAATATAAGCTAAGTAAAACTGAACCAGCCGCCGCAATATAAAGTTGCATATTACTTAATCCATATTCTAAGAAACTCACTAACCACATGGCTGCAATAAAGCCGATAGTTCCAAAAATTCTTATTTTCGGAAATTGCGAAATAACATCAAGATTTTGTGCTTCTAAACAAGAATAGGAAATTGAGTTAGAAATTGCGATGGTTGGCATAAACGCAAGGCAATGAATCAAAATTATCACTACCATCAAAAAAGGTGATGTGATTGATGCTGCAATAAATAACGTGATGGCACCAATTAAATGACAAAGCATAAATAAACGATTAGCTGGAATCCATCTATCTGCGACAACTCCAAGTAAGCCAGGCATAAATAAAGAAGCTATCCCCATTGTGCCATAAACTGAACCTACGGTTACACCATTAAAATGTAATGTCTCCATCATGTAAGAACCTAAGGTGATCAGCCAACTCCCCCAGATGAAAAACTGTAAGAAAAATATAATTTTAAGTTTAAACTTAATATTCATTTTGATTCCTTATTAAATGACATATTTGATAATCTTCCGCCTAACAATTACTAATGAATAAATTTATATAAACAAGCACTATTATCAATTTTATAGTGCTCAAGCTATCAATATTTAGTTAAAAAAAATGGCAGTTGATCTGCCATTTTCAATTATTGATTTAATAGTACAGATTCTAACGCAACAGTTATCATCTCTTTAAAACCAATCTGACGTTGTTCTGGTGACATAGCATCACCTTTACGGATGTGATCCGAAACCGTACAGATTGCTAATGCTTTCGCACCATATTCTGCCGCTACACCATAAATACCTGCAGCTTCCATCTCTACGCCTAGAATGTTGTATTTTTCCATAATATCGAACATTTCAGGATCGACACTATAGAAAAGATCAGCTGAAAATAGGTTACCTACTTTAACGTTTACACCTAAATTTTTAGCAGCATTAACAGCATTACAGGTTAAATCAAAATCGGCAATTGCAGCGAAATCACTATCTTTAAAACGTAAACGATTGACTTTTGAATCGGTGCAAGCACCCATGCCCACTATCACATCACCAAGGTTTACATTAGGACTAATGGCACCACAAGAACCAATGCGAATGATATTTTTAACACCGTAGAACTTAACCAGTTCAGTTGCATAGATAGAACAAGATGGAATACCCATGCCATGCCCCATGATTGAAACTTTTTTCCCTTTGTAATAACCAGTAAATCCTAACATGGCTCTTACATTTGTGACTTCTTGTGCATCTTCTAAAAATGTTTCAGCAATAAATTTTGCGCGTAGCGGATCGCCTGGCATCAAAACTGTTTCTGCAAAAGCATTATCAACAGCGTTAATATGTGGGGTAGACATCTAATTCTCCTGATCTTCAATTCAAAAAAGTATTACATTAACTTCATTTGCTTACTTACTAATAAAAGATTTACCATATTCCATTGGTGATAAATCAAAATAGTCAGCGACACTTTGTCCAATATCGGCAAACGTTTCACGATGACCTAATGAGCCTACTGGTACACTATCACCATACACCAAAACAGGAATATGTTCGCGAGTATGATCAGTACCGGCCCAAGTTGGATCGCAACCATGATCTGCACTGATAATTAACAGATCGCCTGGTTCAATTAGCGCTAACATTTCAGGTAAGCGACTATCAAAATATTCTAATGCAGCAGCATAACCAGCTACATCACGTCTGTGTCCATAAGAGGAATCAAAATCAACAAAATTGGTAAATACAATGGTATTATCTTTAGCTTGTTTAATTTCTTCTAACGATGCATTAAATAATGCTTCAATGCCGGTTGCTTTAATCTTTTTGGTGATGCCAACGTGAGCGTAAATATCGGCGATTTTACCAATCGAAACAACATTGCCTTGTTTTTCGTCAACCAGTTTTTTAATCACAGTTGGTGCAGGTGGTTCAACCGCTAGATCATGACGATTACCTGTTCGCACAAATTCACCTGCTTTTTTACCAACAAAAGGTCTGGCAATAACACGACCAATATTGTAATTACCTTTATTAAGTTCATCACGTGCGATTTCGCACACTTCGTAAAGTTTGTCTAAACCGAAAGTTTCTTCATGACAAGCAATTTGGAAAACGGAATCAGCTGATGTATAGAAAATAGGTTTGCCACTCGCCATGTGTTCAGCGCCAAGTTCATCAAGAATAACGGTACCTGATGAGTGGCAATTACCAAGATAACCAGGTAGTTTTGCGCGGGTAACGATTTTATCTAATAGATCTTGAGGAAAGCTATTGGTTGTATTAGTGAAGTAACCCCAGTCAAACAGTACTGGAACTCCAGCAATTTCCCAATGGCCAGATGGCGTATCTTTACCAGATGAAATTTCGCTAGCATAACCGTAAGCACCAATAATCTCGCCTTCGGTTTGCATACCTTTAGGGTAATGACCTGTTGATTCGTATGCTGCTTCAATTAATCCTAATTTACCCAAATTAGGTAATTTAAGTGTACCACTGCGTCCTTGTTCTGCATTGCCTAATGCGCATTGTTCAGCAATATGACCTAATGTGTCGGAACCTTCATCCCCAAACTTTGCTGCATCTTTGGCACTACCAATCCCGAATGAATCTAGGATCATAATAAAAACTCTTTTCATAATTTCCTCGAACTTATCAAAAACGGATCTTGCTACAAGTTATCTTCGTACTCGCATTTTACTTTTCGCTTATATGGGTACGGGTTAAGGAAGAACAGCCACTTGAACAATCTTTCATTCTTACTTTCATACTTAGCTGTCTATTTTATAATACTCATTTAAGTAATTACACCTTTGATATGATATCTTGATGATAACGTCTATTATTTGCACTAAATGTATCTGTAAACAGTAATCTGTTTAACTGTAATTTTAAAAAAACATCGCTCATATATCTATAATACATGATCTAAAAAAACAAAAAAGATTTAAGCATTACTTTAACGGTTTATTTGATTAATTGATCCTCCAAATTCGATCATTATCACATTTTTGTAATTAAAATGTTAATAAATGTACATATTTTGAGTTCCAAGAATCTTATAATAATGAGTGAGTAAATAATTAATAATATAAGATTAACCAATGTGATAATATATGTTGCCATATGTGATAGACATCTCAATAAAATCAAATAACACACTGAAAACAATTTAAAATTGGCGGTCTATTTCCACCCAGATAAGGTTGTAGTTGATGAAACAAAGAATCCCAAATACTTTTAATCTTGAAGTTTATGCTCAAAAAGTTGTGACCGTAACAACGGTCGAACAATTAATGCAGGTTTGGCAAGATAATCACCAGAATCTGCCCATTATGATTCTTGGTGAAGGCAGTAATACACTTTTTACTTGTGACTTTGAAGGCATTGTGATTGTGAATCGAATTAAAGGCATTACCATCACCGAAACGGAACAAGCATGGCATTTAAAAGTGGGGGCAGGCGAAATTTGGCATCAACTTGTATCACAAACTATTGAACACAATATCGCAGGACTTGAAAATTTAGCATTAATTCCAGGTTGTGTGGGTTCTGCACCAATTCAAAATATTGGCGCTTATGGAGTTGAGTTTCAAAAAGTGGCGGATTATGTGGAATTATTGGAACTTGCTACAGGAAACATCATTAAGGTGACAGATGGTCAGTATGGCTATCGGGAAAGTATTTTTAAAAAGCAATATGCTGATGGTTATGCGGTCATTTATGTCGGTATCAAATTACCTAAACAGTGGCAACCTGTATTAACCTATGGCGAATTGCGTAACTTTGATCCAAAAAGTATTACCCCTAAGATGATCTTCGATAAAGTTTGTGAAATTCGGCTTAGTAAGTTGCCTGACCCAAAGGTGCTGGGTAACGGCGGTAGTTTTTTTAAAAATCCAGTTGTTGATAAAAAAGTTGCCGATAAGCTACTTGAAATTTACCCAACTATGCCAATATATCCACAAGTAAATAATCAAGTCAAACTTGCTGCAGGTTGGCTTATCGATCAATGTGGTCTAAAAGGCTATCAATTGGGTGGCGCTGCAGTTCATCAAAATCAAGCACTTGTATTAGTCAATAAAAATAACGCAACCGCGCAAGATGTGGTTGAATTAGCACGTTATGTTCGAAATGCCGTATTACGAAAATTTTCAGTTAATCTTTCACCTGAAATCCGTTTTATTGGCAAAATAGCTGAAATTGATGTAGACAACTTTTTATAAATAACAACGGTTATAAATTTAGGTTGTCAGTCATTTAGGTTGCAACCAACAATTTATAATTAAACAATGATATTGTAAAAGACGATGAAACATTCATATTCATTTCCTATTTTATTAACAAGCTTATTATTTGTGACAATTGCATTATCGGCACTTAATACCCAAGTACCCCTATGGTTAGTGCGTAATGAATTTTCACTAGGGCAAATTGGTTTAGTTGGCTCAAGTTACTTTACTGGTAACTTGATTGGTACCATTTTTGCGAATTGGTTCATCAGTAAATTTAATGCTCGTTATACTTATACTTACAGTTGTATTATTTTTGCTATTGCTACCATTGGGTTGAGTTTTTCAATGGATTTTTATAGCTGGGTAATATGGCGGTTCTTTATTGGTATTGCTTGCGCAGTGACTTGGGTTGTTATTGAAAGTTGTATTTTAGTAACAGGTACAGTGCGTACTCGTGGAAAAATGCTGGCGGTGTATCTAACTACTTATTATTTAGGCACGGTGTTAGGACAAGCGTTATTACAGTATTTTCCGCAAAATGTATTGTATTTTGGTCTAGTGACCGCTTTACTAATGGGACTTGCGATATTATTTATATTGCTAACTCACTATAAATTACCTAAACGTAAAAAAAGCAGTTTTAATATCATTCCCATGATTGTCAATAAACCGTCACGCATTGGTTTAATTGGTTGTGTGATTGCTGGTATGTTAATCGGATCGCTGTATTCGTTATTACCTGCTTATTATTCTCATTTAGGTTATAACGACACTCAAGTTGCCAATTGGATGATTTTGCTAATTTTATCTGGTGTAATAGCACAAATGCCTGCTAATTGGTGTGCCGATAAATTTGGTCGACAAGTTGTATTATTGTTTGAATCAACACTTATGTTATTGGCTTGTGTAATGTTGATATTTAATTGGTTTGATACATTAGCAATTATCTTATTAGGCGCAACAATTTATACCATTTATCCAATCTCTATGGCATGGGCATGTTCATGCGTTAGAAAGCAAGATATTGTGGCAATGAATCAAGCCATGTTATTAACTAATACATTAGGGAGCCTTATTGCCCCAGCAGTGATTGCTTTAGTTATGGATAAAACGAATAATACTTATTTATTTGTAAGTTTTGCTATAATCTCGCTTTATTTTATTGCCCTATTAGTTAAAAAAAGAGGAATCGATGCGCAGCCACCAAAATCCACTCAAATTAATTGAAATCTTAGCGGACGGTGAGTTTCATTCAGGTGAAGAACTTGCAGCGAGTTTTGGAATAACTCGTGCTGGAATCAATAAATACATGAAAGTACTGCGCGAATGGGGGCTGGATTTTACCTCGGTTCAAGGTAAAGGTTATTGCTTAACTGCCCCGATTGATTTATTAAATAAGAGTAAAATTGATCACTATTATCAAGCGGATAGTCGTTGCGAAATTTTACCCATTATTGATTCAACTAACCAATATTTACTCGATAAAATTGGCCAACTTCACTCGGGTGATTGTTGTGTAGCGGAGTTTCAATCAAAAGCGCGCGGTCGTCGTGGACGAAAATGGTTTTCACCGTTCGGCTCTAATCTCTATTTTTCCATGTATTGGCAGTTAGAGCAGGGCGTGGCTGCCGCTATGGGAATGAGCTTAGTTGTTGGAATTGTAATAGCAGATACTTTAAGGGAGTTATCCGGTCAAGATATTAAAGTAAAATGGCCTAATGATCTTTATCTTAACGATCAAAAATTAGCAGGAATATTGATTGAGTTAGCGGGTAAAACGGGTGATTGTGCGCATGCAATTATTGGTATTGGTGTCAACTTAATGATGACTAATCCAGATCCTAATATAGTTAATCAAAAATGGGCAAATTTAGGTAAGGTCGATCGTAATTTGTTAGTCGCGCGTATTGTCAAAAATTTAAACATTAAATTATCTGAATTTGAAAAACAGGGCTTAGCACCTTTTATTAGTGATTGGAACCGATTAGATAACTTCGCTAATCGTCCTGTAAAACTGCTTATTGGTGATAAGATTATCCGAGGGATTGCTAAAGGCATCAATGAGCAAGGCGCTTTAATGTTGGAGCAAGATGGCAAAATCAATGCACATATTGGTGGTGAAATCTCATTGCGTGGTGATGAGTAACCAATAGAAAACTATTCCATTTATTCAATGGAATAGTTTTTAAATCAGTAATTAAATTTTGTCTTTTTTACTTTTAAAACCAAGCACTCTTAAAGCATTGGCTGTTACGATAGCTGTTGTTCCTGAATCCGCTAATACCGCTAACCATAATCCGGTATAACCGAATAAACTTGTTAACAAAAACACCAACTTGATCCCTAATGCAATAGTGATATTTTGCTTAATATTACGGTTAGCAAAACGAGTTAAACGAATTAAATTAGGCAAACTTAGTAGGCTATTTTTGGTTAATGCGGCATCGGCTGCCTCTAGCGCTACATCGGTACCGCTACCCATAGCAATGCCAACGGTCGCCGCTTTCATTGCGGGTGAATCGTTAATACCATCCCCAACCATGGCAATTGAAGTTGTATTACGAATTTTTTCAATTTCGACCAATTTATCTGCTGGTAATAATTCAGCACGATAATTAATTCCTAATTGACTTGCAATGGCTTTTGCCGCACGTTGATTATCACCCGTAAGCATTAAGGTTTTAAGACCCAATTCATTAAGCGCTTTTATTGCCGTAATAGAATCAGAACGTAACACATCTTGCAAGGCAATCATTCCGACTAATTTTTGTTGTGTCACTAGTACCACAACGGTTTTACCGGCGCTTTCCAGTTGATGGATTTTTTGTGCATTTTCATCATTTAAGGGTATTGATACCGTAGTAACTTTACTTGGCGCAACAATATAATAAGTTTGATTATCGATATCGCCTTGGATACCTACACCCGCATTAGCTTTGCGATTACTTGCTTCGATAACTTCGATCTGCTGCTTAGCTGCATAATCAACGATTGCTTTCGCTAAAGGGTGATGTGAACCGCTTTCAATGGCTGCTGCAAGAGTAAGTAACTGTTGTTGGGTAACAGATTGTGCGATGACATCGGTGACTTGTGGCTTGCCTTCGGTTAAGGTGCCGGTCTTATCAAATGCCACCATTTTAATCGAACCAATATGTTCTAAAGCTGCACCCCCTTTTATTAATACACCTTGCTTAGCCGCATTGGATAGGGCTGATGTGATAACGGCTGGTGTTGATATTACCAACGCACAAGGGCAACCAATTAATAATAAAGTTAATCCACGATAAACCCAAGTGTACCAATCCTCATTAAATAATAACGGAGGAATAACAATGACCAATAGCGCAAACAGGGCGATAGCTGGAGTATAGTAACGGCTAAATTTATCAATAAATCGCTCAATGGGTGCTTTACGCTCTTCAGCATCTTCAATTAATTGTAAAATGCGATCTACGGCATTTTGTCCTGATTGCGAGATAACTTTTAGTTGAATGGTATTATCCACAACCAGCGATCCGGCTAAAATTTTATCGCCCGATAGATAATTGACCGGAATTGATTCCCCAGTTAAGGCGCTTTCATCAATGCTAGCTTGTTCGCTTACCAAAATAACATCAGCAGGTAATCGCCCACCAGATGAAATTTCGATTATATCGTCAGGTTTTAAACTATGACTGGCAACCGTTTTCCTTTTGCCGTCAATAATAACTACCGTTTCTTCAGGCATTAGTTGTACAAGGGATGAAATTCCTTTTTTTGCTTTAGTAGTCGCAACGCCTTCTAACATCTCACCAATCATAAATAAGAAGAGTACCATGGTGGCTTCTTCGGCCGCTCCGATGAATAGGGCACCTATAGCTGAAATACTCATCAATGATTCAATGGCAAATGGTGTACCACTTCGCGTTAATACTAAAGCCTCTTTCAAAATCGGAATCAATCCGACAATTGCAGTCAAGATAAAGGCATATTCACCTGCTGTATGATTCACTAATAAAATAAGGTAACTTATCACAATTAATGAACCTAACACCGCTAACGGTATGAATGCTTTTTTATCAAAACTATGTGAATGCTCGTGATGATGTGCGTGATTAGGGGTGCTTTCAAAAATCGGGGTATACCCTAATTCTACTACTTTGTCTTCAATCATTTTTATTACTGCATCGTCATGCTTAGGAACAAAAACGATTAACTTTTCTGTAGAGAAAATAATTTTGGTTTGATTAATGTTTGGCAGTGTTTTAACACCATTTTCGATTTTACTAGCGCAATGAGCGCAATCCATTCCCTTAATTTTCCAAGTCAATTTAATGTCTTGGCTTTTCCGCTCGGGATCTTCGGGAGGATCTTCTATCTCATTTTTTTGCGTTGATCCATGATCATGCCCCTCACAGCAATGGTCCCCAGAATGATTGTGATTTGCATCATGGGAATGATGGGTGTCATGTGTATGATTATGAGCAATATTTTGACAATCGCTATGACAATGAGCGTGATTTTCATGGTGGGATTGTGTGGATTTGTTATTATATAACATAACGTTACCTCGCTTCGTGGATGATTTTGATTGTACGCTCAAAAAAATAAAAAGATATCTTTTTTTAATTTATTTGATCGTTAGATCAAAAATTTTGAGTACATGACAAGTGACGAAACAAATCTAAAAATAACCATTTTTTATTTCTTTCTTCTACTGTATCCCTCGCTTTTTTATGTTTATAATTGTACAAAATAAAATGTTAGAGAAAGTTTATGTCCAAAGTTTCATCCTTTCGCCAAAAACAGAGCATTGTCTTTTTAGCTTTTCTAATTACGACCTTTATTATTGGTATTGCAGGGGCATTACAGTCACCTACCTTAAGCCGTTTCTTAACCTTTGAAGTTAATGTAAATTCCCATTTAGTCGGTCTTTTCTTTTCGATAAATGCTTTAGCCAGCATTGTGGGCAGTTTTCTATTAGCAAAATATTCGGACAAAAAAGGGGATAGACGTTATATCGTCATATTTTGCTGTTTAATGGGGGTTGCCAATAGTGTTACGTTTGCGTTTACGCGCAACTATTTTATACTGATTACGCTGGGGGTTTTATTTGCCGCATTATCATCGGCCGGCATGCCGCAAGTTTTTGCTTTAGCGCGTGAATATGCGGTTAAATCAGGACGTAATGTAGTTGCTTTCAACTCATTAATTCGTGCTCAGTTATCGTTGGCATGGGTATTTGGTCCACCAATTTCATTCGGTTTAGCTTTAAGCTTTGGCTTTACTGTAATGTATCTAACCGCAATGTCCATGTTTATTATTGCAATGTTATTTGTTGCAATATTCTTACCATCAGTCGAAAAAAATCCTACTTCACAACTCAGCAGTGCAGCTGAATTACAAGCGGCTAATATACCACTTTGGAAAAACAGAAATGTCGTTTGTTTATTATTATCTACAGTATTTATGTGGACAGCTAACATGATGTACATTATCGACATGCCACTTTATGTTGACTTAGTTTTACATCTTCCCGACTCTTTACCCGGCATTTTAATGGGGTTAGCAGCGGGTATTGAAATTCCTGTGATGCTTATTGCTGGATTTTTAGTGCCTTATTTGGGCAAGCGAAATCTATTTTTTATTGCCATTATTTGTGGCTTATTTTTTTATATTGGCATGATTTTCTTTACCAGTAAATTTGCTTTGTTAGCACTACAGATATTTAATGCATTATTTATCGGAATTGTGGCTAATATTGGTATTATCTACTTTCAGGATTTGTTACCAACTAGAATGGGCGTAGCTTCGACACTATTTAATAACGGGATTATTTTTAGCGTTATTCTGGCAGGTGTTTTGCAAGGGTTTGTTTCTGATGAATATGGGCATGAAGCTATCTACTGGATTGCGCTTGTGATGGTTGCTGTTTCATTGCTGTTTTGTGCACTGGTTAAAGATGGAAAGAAACGGTCACCTTAAGTAAGCCATCCATTATCTTTTATTTGTTCGTCTTCCAAAACGAATTGGAAGACGATATCAAAATCAATTATTAACAATCAAATTCTTTTAATAACGTTTCATAAAAAGCATAATTTGTTCTTTCATAACCAATAGGTGTAATGGCAATGAAATTACCATTAGCCGCATCCAACTCTTTATTATCATCAAACACCTGCTGATTACGCTTAGCTCTAAACCAAAAATAATCATGACCTTCTGGATCTTTAGTTGGTGCCACCACAAAACGACTGACATCACAATCACCTTGTTTAGTGATTTTTAATCCTTTAATCTGATGAGCATCACAAGCAGGAAAATTAACGTTAAAACAGATATTTTTAGGGGTAGATAATGATAGTAGTTTGCTGATCACTGATTCAGCATGGTATGCAGCACAATCCCATATTGTTGGTTGGTTATCTTCAGTAGAGCATTGGCTTAAGGCAATTGATGGTATTCCTAAAGCTGTTGCCATCATAGCTGCGCCAACCGTACCGGATAAAACCGTTTCAAATCCAACATTTGAGCCATTATTAATGCCCGATAGCACAAGATCAGGCAACTTATCTGCCATTAGATGCTTTATAGCAAATAATGAGCAATCTGCGGGAGTTCCATAAACCGCGTATTCTCGTTCATCTCGTTTTGCAACTCGAAAAGGCGCTTTTAAGCTGACCGAACATGATACACCACTTTGGTCAATTGCTGGCGCTACTATCCAAACTTCATGAGCAATTTTGTGTGCTACATCCTTTAAAATTTTAATGCCAGATGCATCAATACCATCATCATTGACTAACAAAACGCGATTTACTAATTTATTAAACATCATTCTATTTCCTTATTCAGCAAAAGTATTACATTGATTGATATTACCGCTATCAAATCCTCGTTTAAACCAAGTATAACGTTGCTTAGAACTACCATGTGTAAAACTATCTGGTACAACGTAACCATTACTTTGACGTTGTAAGCGATCATCACCAATCGCTTCAGCGGTCTTTAACGCTTGCTCAATATCGCCAACGTCTAAAATATTTTTTTGTTGCATTGCATGCCCCCACATACCGGCAAAGCAGTCGGCTTGTAGCTCTAATTTAACCGATAATTGATTGGCGAACACTTCAGATTGGCCTTGCTTTAATTGTTCTATTTTATTGAACACACCCAGCAAATTTTGTACATGATGACCAATTTCATGTGCTATGACATAACCTTGGGCAAAGTCACCACCACCACCAAGTTGTTGTTTCATCTCTTGATAGAATGAAATATCCAAATAGACAGTTTTATCAACACTGCAATAAAATGGCCCCATAAAAGTCTGTCCAACACCACATGATGTTCTTGTTGAACCCGTATATAAGACTAATTTGGGAGGAGTATAGGTTCTACCTAAATGATTAAACTCTTGTTGCCAGTAATCTTCAGTACTCGCTAAAATGACCGATGTAAACTTAGCAGCATCTTCATCATTAATGGAATATTGATTTGAGCTTAGTGATGAGCTATTGGAGTCAATTAGGTTAGGATTAAGTAAGCCGGTCAAATCAACACCATAATAACCCGCAACCAAAACTACGATAAATAAAACAGCTCGACCTTTACCACTTATTGGGATCCTTATTCCTGAATCGCTTCCATATTGTGAGCGGCGATCTTCAATATTATCACTCTCTCTTTGGTCTCTCCAACGCATAGGGAACACCTCATCAGTTTTGCTTAAATTATTTTAAAGGATAAAAGGGTAGGATACTAGATTAAGTTAATTTAATATCAAATAATGCATTGATTAATCTACTTTTATCTGTGTAATTATCTGTATCAAAATAATACTAAGTGGGTATATCACTTATCTTTTAAATTGTTTAAAAAAAAACTAACTCCAGTTTATAACGGATAGATGTTTATCGTTATGACTATTACGTTCTTTTTATAGTTTGTTTTGTATTTAAAATTTAAAATCGGACTAATTTTTACAGAAGATGGATATTTTATAAAATTACTTTTTATTTGAATGGCATTTTTATATCTCAATGGGGTATTACGCTAATTATCAATAAAAGAAAATTTAACCGTAGAGATTTTTAAATTCATTATACTTCAAAAACTACGAATCGTTATGATATTTCAACTTTACTTTTCGATGGTGAATAGGATTTTGAACGATTGAATATTAATACTATCAATCTGATAATGTCCATATATTTCAATGTGTAATGAACGTATTGTATTTATTATTCTAGATATATTGGTATATTTTAAATTCTAACGTAATTTCTTTAAAAATATATCTCACAATTTTATAAACCTGATAAATAACGATAACTGAAATTTTAGACTTGTTTATTTTTAAATAGGGCATTGGGTAACGACTTTGGTCGAACGTCCATTTTTTCAATACAAAAACGGTAAGAACAGTAGTCAACAAAGCCCAATGATTAACATTAAATGATGTTGTAGATTTTTCATAAAATCTAGACCAATCCTGATACTATTCTTCAACTTTAATGGTATAAACTTTCTTAAAGTCTTTTCCCGGACACGACATTGTACCGTAAGTAGCTCCTGAGAGTTTTATTGTGATTGCTCCTGCAACTTTAGGGGTTCCCTTTACTTTAAGATCATTAAAGGAAACATGTGTTCCAAAATCAGTCGGAGATAATTCCAGTCCAGAGTTTTCTGGTTCAATTTGATAGTAAAAATGGCGTTTAATAACACGAATGTTAATATCAATTTCAGCATAATAGGGGGTACCAAATGTGGCATTGGGTAATGTTTTTGGTCGAACTTCTACTCTATCACAAAAACAACCAGTAAGAACAGAAGTCACAAAAAATCCAATGATTAACATTAAGTGATATCGTATTTTTTTCATATAATTTATTCCAATCCTGATACTATTCCTCAACTTTAATGGTATAAACTTTCTTAAAGTCTCTTCCCGGACATGACATTGTACCGTAAGTGCCTCCAGAAAGTTTTATTGTGATTGTCCCTGTAACTTTAGGTGTCCCCTTTATTTCAAGATCATTATAGGAAACATATTCTGTTCCTAAACCTCTAGGAGATAATTCAAGTCCTGATTTCTCTGGTTTGATATGATAGGCAAAGAATTCATCTATAACAACGCCACCAAAAACCTCAATTTTAGCGTAATAGGGGGTACCCAATGTGGCATTGGGTAACGACTTTGGTCGAACTTCCATTTTTTGCATACAAAAACAACCTGTAAGGAAAGTAGCCAGAAAAAGTACAATGATTAACATTAAATGATGTTGAAGTTTTTTCATAAAATCTAAACCAATCCTGATACTATTCTTCAACTTTAATGGTATAAACTTTCTTAAAGTCTTTTCCCGGACAT
>NZ_JACFPX010000008.1:117643-121326 GCF_016101765.1 Gilliamella sp. B14448G11
AAAAAGTCCAATGATTAACATTAAGTGATGTTGTAGTTTTTTCATAAAATCTAAACCAATCCTGATACTATTCTTCAACTTTAATGATATAAGTTTTATTAAATTTCTTTCCCCGACATGACATTGTACCGTAAGTGGTTCCTGAGAGTTTTATTGTGATTGCTCCTGCAACTTTAGGTGTTCCCTTTACTTTAAGATCATTAAAGGAAACATGTGTTCCAAAATCAGTCGGAGATAATTCCAGTCCAGAGTTTTCAGGTTCTATTTTATAGTGAAAAAGGTGTTGAATAACACGAAGGTTAATATCAATTTCAGCATAATAGGGGGCACCCAATGTGGCATTAGGTAATGACTTCGGTAGGACTTCAACTTTTTGTGTACAAAAACAACCGGTAAGAACAGTAGTTAAAAGAAGTCCAATGATTAACATTAAATGATATCGTATTTTTTTCATAAAATTTATTCCAATCCTGATACTATTCTTCAACTTTAATGGTATAAACTTTCTTAAAGTCTCTTCCCGGACATGACATTGTACCGTAAGTGCCTCCAGAAAGTTCTATGCTGATTGTCCCTGTAACTTTAGGTGTTCCCTTTACTTCAAGATTATTATAGGAAGCATATTTTGTACCAAAATCAGTAGGAGATAATTCAAGTCCTGATTTCTCTGGTTTGATATGATAGGTAAAGAATTCATCTATAACGACGCCACCAGCAACTTTGATTTTAGCGTAATAGGGAGTACCCAATTTGGCATTGGGTAACGACTTTGGTCGAACTTCCATTTTTTGCATACAAAAACAACCGGTAAGAACAGTAGTTAAAAAAAGTCCAATGATTAACATTAAGTGATGTTGTAGTTTTTTCATAAAATCTAGACCAATCCTTAAACTATTCTTCAACTTTAATGGTATAAACTTTCTTAAAGTCTCTTCCCGGACATGACATTGTACCGTAAGTGCCTCCAGAAAGTTCTATGCTGATTGTCCCTGTAACTTTAGGTGTCCCCTTTATTTCAAGATCATTATAGGAAACATATTCTGTTCCTAAACCTCTAGGAGATAATTCAAGTCCTGATTTCTCTGGTTTGATATGATAGGCAAAGAATTCATCTATAACGACGCCACCAAAAACCTCAATTTTAGCGTAATAGGGATTACCCAATGTTGCATTGGGTAACGACTTCGGTCGAACTTCCATTTTTTGCATACAAAAACAACCGGTAAGAGCAGTAGTTAAAAAAAGTCCAATGATTAACATTAAGTGATATCGTAATTTTTTCATATAATCTAGACCAATCCTGATACTATTCTTCAACTTTAATGGTATAAACTTTATTATAGGGTTTTCCCGGACATGTATTTGTTCCGTAAGTGCCTCCAAAAAGTTCTATTGTGATTGTTCCTGCAACTTTAGGGGTTCCTTTTACTTCAAGATTATTGTAGGAAACATATTTTGTTCCTAAACCTCTAGGAGATAATTCAAGTCCTGATTTTTCTGGTTGGATATCATAGTAAAAGTCATGGCGATTAGCGTGGCCACCAAAAACTTCAATTTTAGCATAATAGGGATTACCCAATGTGGCATTGGGTAACGTTTTTGGTCGAACTTCTGGTTTATAACACAAACAACCGGTAAGAACAGCAGTCAAAGAAAATCCAATGATTAACATTAAGTGATATCGTAATTTTTTCATAAAATCTAGACCAATCCTAATACTATTCTTCAACTTTAATGGTATAAGTTTTAATAAATTTACTCCCCGGACACATTGTACCGTAAGTTAATCCAGCAAGTTTTATTGTTATTTTTCCTGCAACTTTAGGTGTTCCCTTTACTTTAAGATCATTAAAGGAAACATGTGTACCAAAATCAGTCGGAGATATTTCTAGTCCTGAGTTTTCAGGTGTAATAAGATAGTGAAAAGAGTCATTAATAACACGACCATTATAAACTTCAATTTCAGCATAATAGGGAATACCTAATATGGCATTGGGTAACGACGACTTCGGTAGGACTTCAGCTTTTTCCATACAAAAACAACCGGTAAGAACAGTAGTTAAAAAAAGTCCAATGATTAACATTAAGTGATATCGTATTTTTTTCATAAAATCTAAACCAATTCTGATACTATTCTTCAACTTTAATGGTATAAGTTTTATCAAATTCAACTCCCGGACACATTGTACCGTAAGTGTTTCCAAAGAATTCTATGGTGATTGTTTCTTTAATTCTAGGTGTTCCCATTACTTTTATATTATTATACGAACCATATGGTTCAACATGAGAATATGTTAATTCTAGTCCAGAGTTCTCTGGTTTGATATGATAGGTAAAAAATTCATCTATAACGACGCCACCTAAAATTTTAATTTCAGCATAATAAGGGGTACCCAATGTAGCATTAGGTAACGACTTAGGTAGGACTTCAACTTTTTGTGTACAAAAGCAACCAGTAAGAGTAAAAATTAAAAGAATTTTAATTATTAGCGCAAAGCGATATTGTAATTTTTTCATTTTATTTAATTTAATTGAGTTATTTGCTAATAAGTGTTTTTTAAACACTTCCCCATTTGTTTCAATGCTATTAAATTTTCAGTTTATGGTATTTTACTTACCACTAAAGCTGCAAAAGAGTATCGCATAACATCAGCTAAAGTCCTATTTATTTGAGGTAGATCACTTACTTTTCCCCATGAAAAATATTTAAGTGCGACTTGTTCTGTTAATAAACTTTGTTCCGTTATCTCGTGACCATTTATTAGTCTTAATTTATCTGCCCAAACAATCCAATGGTTTTTATTCTTTGTCTTGAATAAATCATTTATCATTTTTGCATTTATTAATATGACTACGTGCATATCTGGACGAATATAAGAATTTAAGAGGCATAAATCTTTTAAAGTTAATTTGGGACCTGTTATATGATTTATTATCTTTGTATTGATTTCGTAAACAATTTCAGCGCCAGCTTTTTTAAACCACTTTTTAAGCTCTCCTGCTACTGTAATACCAGGGACTTGATCATCAGGAGAATCATAATCAAAAAAACTATTTTCTGTATCCCTTAAACTTGCCAAAGTTATCCAATCTATAGCCCAAACCTTTGGTGAATATCCTAATGTAGGATGATTTTTAAAAAATTTTTTCGGATGACGACAATCATAACTAGGTTCTAGTTTTAATGTGCCAATTTTAGTTTTACCTGATTCCCAAAGTTCTTTCACCATCTGTTTATACAGATCTGGTCTATCGATCAATAAACAATAAAAAAATGCAGCCGGTCCACATAAACTTGAATCACCCTGAGCAGGAAAATCCCCTTGTGCTAATCGAAATTTCAAATGCGTTTCAATTTTTTCTTTGCTAAAAGGATCTAGTGGATCGCCTGTAGGGTGTTCTTTATCTTCAAAAGCTCTTGATTTAAAGCTCACCTTTACACTATATATGAATACATGACCATTTTGGGTTTTTTCAGTCGTTTCATTGTATTCAAATTCCCTTGATAGCCCCCATTTTTTATCAGTTATTAAAAATCCTTTTAGAGGTATAATTGCTGTCATAGGTTTTGGTAACACTTCATATTCATCGTTACCTATGGATAGGCTACACTAATTAGTACCAATTTTATAAGGTCATTGTTATGATAAACCAACAATAAAAAAAGGTAACAATAATGACAA
>NZ_JACFPX010000058.1:0-339 GCF_016101765.1 Gilliamella sp. B14448G11
AAAGTGTCTGGGATATAACCTTACACAGTCAGATGGTGGAATCTTCGGTACAAGTACAGGATTATAACTACCGCGATGCGCAGGCGAATTTACTCGGTGAAGTTAACAGCCAACAAAAAGATAACACCACTTATGGCACCGATTATCGTTATGATGAGCACTATAAAGGCTTAAATAGCAATGGTAATGGTAGTAATGCCAATAACAATGAAATAAATAATCACAACAAAAATGATGATGATGATGATGAAAACAGTGGTGATATCGATACCGATGATAGTCAAGGCAGTAAGGGCAATAATAACGATAATAGTCGCGATAACAACAGTGATATTAGCA
>NZ_JACFPX010000059.1:0-331 GCF_016101765.1 Gilliamella sp. B14448G11
GTCGTAACAAGGTAACCGTAGGGGAACCTGCGGTTGGATCACCTCCTTACGAAGAGCTCGTAAGTGTTCACACAGATTGTTTGTTTATAAAGAAGAAGTGATTAAGTCCCCTTCGTCTAGAGGCCTAGGACATCGCCCTTTCACGGCGGTAACAGGGGTTCGAATCCCCTAGGGGACGCCATAAAATGTGATGAAATTGCTTCTTATAAAAATTATGTTTGTATTTACTTGAAATCGCGAGATGGTAAAGTGAATAGAAGTATAAAGCTCTTTAACAATTAGGAACAAGCTGAAAGAAACGAGTTCTCGTTTTTATGTTGAGCTGATGTAT
>NZ_JACFPX010000009.1:0-94383 GCF_016101765.1 Gilliamella sp. B14448G11
ACATTAAATTATCAGTCACCGATTGAATACAAAAGAAATCGATGACCTTATCTTTTTGGTACTAAAAAGTGTGGACATACCAGTTAAATTAATGGCGAGGTTATGGTTATAATGCTCATTTAACAATTCGGCGCGCTGACTGGATGCCATTTGCGATAAATTCATGTTTTGGGTTTCAAGTTTTTTCAAGTTTTGGTTGTTAGTATTTGTTAAGGTTTGAACGTTAATTTTTGATAAGTTTTTATCGAATAAAGCTGAAGTTTTCTGAAGCCCAAATTGTTGTCTATAATCATCCCAATCACATTTATAATCAGTGTCAGGGATTGTGTAATAACCATTTACCGCTTTAGCCGCTTCTATCGCTTTTTCTTTACCTGTGTTTCTATGACTACCTATATCATTATCACCCGCAATAATAATATTTACGGTAGTATTAACCTCACGAATAGCGTTAGCCACATGAATAAGGTTGCCTGCATCAATAGCAGATATCACCATTGACCGATGGCGGAATACCGCTATCGATATACCTGTGGCTAATCCCTCACAAATAATAATCTCGGTAGCTGTGAGCAATTCTTTTTTTACCTCGTCAGGCTTGCCCAAATTTGGGCAGACCCATATAAAAGCACCTTTTTTATTCGAGCCTTTCATTATGTGCTTGCTTCCGTCTGGCTCGATAAATTGTCCGCCTGTATATTCACTGTTGATATTGATAACAGGTGCAAAAATACGCCCGTCATCTAGCAAGGGTAAGTCGAACGTTAACCCTTTTTCAGTGAGGTAATCCGATTGACCTAATATTGTTTTAGATAATAAATATTCAACCTTTTTAAATATGGGTTTACTCTGTAGGTCGGACTTGAAATCCAAGCTTGTGGCTACATGATTATTTAAATTTAAACATTCTGCTACTTTATTGCTCGCTTCTTTAGCATCACAATGATAATAGTTTTTGATAAGATTTAAGCCGTCACCGCTACCACATTGATTGCAGATATAAGTACCGCGCCCATCTTTATTATCAAATCTAAATCTATCTTTACCACCGCAGACGGGACAGGGGCAATGTTTGCCATTACCCACCTCAATGCTTAATGAACTAAAGATTGATTGCCATTTACCCACCGCTTCGGCTGTAATTTCGTTTATTCTCATTACTGCCCCCCCTTAATGGACTGTCGCGTTAGATTCAGCTTTGATATCTTCGACTAAACCAATAAACAATGTTGAAAGTAATTCTTGCCCTAATGGGGTTAATGAAATAGGTTTATCTGCGCTTTCTGTGTACATGTCTTTTAACGCGCCATAAGTGCGATTTAATCCCTCGCTTTCGCCGAAATTCTCAATCAGGTATTGCTTAAGGTTGATTTTTAACCCTAGTACAATTAAATCTTTATTAATATCAATTTTAGTACCCTCATGAATAAATACTTGACTATCATTTTTGTTAATCTGCTCAATTAAAAACAAACTTGCTACTATTGCCATAACTGAATCAACGATGATATGGTGGATTGCGGTTATTTTTGGGTTATTATTCATTATCGTTAATTTCCTTATCATTAAGTTTATCGTCAAGTAAATTAATTTGATTGGAAGCAATGCAAGCAACGTTTTTTAATTGTGCTAACAAGTAACCAATATCGCGTATATCGTCTTTAAATTGTTGTTCCTCATATTCTTCACATTCAGAAGTCCAAAATAACAAATTACCAATAGCACCGATTCCCCATAGAATTGATTGTCTGAGTTCCTCTAAGTGTACTTTTGCGTGTAATAAGTTTTGTGGTTCGATATCAGCCTGATATAAATTCAAAACAGATAAAAGGTTAGGTAGGTCATATTGCCCATTTTTAGGGCATAGGGTATCATTACTATTAGCCATAGCATTACTCCGTTTAATGTTTGTGGTTAGATAGCTCATTGAGGTGCGAACTCTTTGGGCTATTGTTTTTATTAAAATGTTAAAATTTAATATGTCCGTACAATATATTTTATTTTGTCCGCACATGTCAACACTATTTTTATTCTTTACTTTAGTGTATATTGTCCGTACTAATAACTTATGAATATCTAATATGGCAAATGAAACCAGTAAGTCAAAACGTAAAGATATCCGCTTTCCACATGAACTAATAGAAAAAATAGACGAGCAATCCAAAAAGGAGAATACCAACTTTTCTGCTTGGGTTATTGGTGCTTGTCGCGAAAAATTAAACAAACCAAACAAGAAATAATGCATTAGCTTAATACCACCAAAAAGTGGTATTTGTTTTCTTGGTTTTCTTTTTATGGACTGACAAAACCAACTTTTTAAATTCAACCCCATGTAATGAGTTTTCCGACGCATACGCGCGCGCGTAGTGATATCAATAAAATCTTCCCTAACGTGTCGGAAAATTATTTTGTAACGCTTCACAGGGCGATTATTTAAGGGTTGGGTATACAGATGTATTACTATTGTGAGAATATAATCAATGCTTTTACGGTCTCCTCCTCGCGTTGTCGTCCACTTGGTAATTTGTTCATTATTTGTGCTTTGATTCCTGAATTCTAATGAATCAAAGATTAAAAAATCATCACCTTTAATCGTTGTTTCTTTTACTGGTGCTAGATTGATAAAATTAGTCATAATTAAGCCCCTCTAACGTGTCCTTAAATTCTCTATATTTTTATTAGAGGCGATTAAATCAGACAATGCATTAATTCTTCGTCTAACTTCTCTTATTGCTTCGGTGGGTGAGTCTATCTCATCAAATACCGCTGATTCGATTTGTTGTAAGATAATTAGCGCGCCTAATTGTTGTTCGTTAGCGGTTTGTCTCTCTCCTGAGTATAACCCTGTAAATCTGTTTTCAGCTTTGGCTAGATTAATATAATGGTACTTTTTAACATCTTTCATCATTGATAAAGCGTAACGGCTCTGATGATAGAAAGGTAAGTATTCGCGTTTTACTTTTTCGCGTTCTCGGCTATTAGCAAAGGCTTTAGTTACTCGCACTTTAAAATCAATAATTTGTTTATGATTTTTACCTCTTGCAATTCGACTAATTAAATCGAATTGATTCTCATTGAGTAGCGCGTAAGTAATTGTTACACCTCCAACGCCTCTTTTTCTCGATGCCTTTTGAAAAGGCAGTGAGCCAAATTCTTTTAAATCATTCTTATTCGAACGAATCAAATTCATTAAACTTTTATGAGTAATTCCCATTTCTTCAGCCACTAGACGGCTATCAATTCGCGGCTCTTTGGATTGCGTCAATTCAATATCGTTATTTTTAATAATTAAATCTGTCATTTTTTGTCTCTCTTAACGTGTCAGAAAATTCGCCTTTTAGCTGAATTTAGGCAAGGGGATAACGAAGCTCAATTTTGAGCTTTGCTTTAAAATCAATTGGTTAATTTAGTTTTTTTAGCTAGACACTTAACGCGAGATTGGCTATCATTGGAAGCGTCATTATTCCAGTGTTAGTCCTTTATCATTTCGCGATATAAAGGGCTTTGCTTTATCACCATTAAGCCACCTCACGGCGCTCTACTCTGCGAGATTCAAGCCAAGAGTGAATTTCATCAGCACGATACCCGACTCGACGCAAGCCAATTCTTATCTTTTGTGGAAATGTTTTGTCTCTCTGTTCCAACGTATAGAGGCTAGTGTCAGATTTGAAGTGTAGTAAATTTTTAACTTCTTTTTTGGATAGGATTGTATTTGTCATTTGTTACCTCGTTATAAAAGTTATTAAAACAAGGTAACTGTAGCAATTTGATAAGACTAATATCGTAATATTACATTTAAGCTCGTAATATTCTATATAGGATTTCGTAATATTACGAATCAATATCCAATTCAACACTATCGACCCATTTTTTTACAGTTAAACAACTAGGTAATTCTTTGGATAATCCATGAGCATCAAAATCTTTTATAATTTCTCCTGAGGTATTCTCAATATGAGGGCGTGGGTTATTAGCAACATCAGCACCATAATGAATATAAAGTAATGATTTAATAAACTTTGATTGAGCATTTATGGTTTTTCGAGATTCTTTTTTAGGTTGGTTATTTAAATTTTGTGGTTCACCATTTTTTAACTGTTCAATTTCTTTCTTGGCTTGCTCTAACTCTTGTTGTAATTCATTATTTATCGATTGTGCGTTAGGTAAAATAATATTACTTTGTTTTTTAATTATTTCTTCATTAATACTATCTTGAATAACAACCGTGTTTATAACAATTTTATCATATAGTGGAAAACGATGAGTGATACTACCCCATTCATCTGTGGATGTACGATAATTTTCATTATTTATCTTAGTAGCTATACAAATACCTTCAGCCAATAACGCCAAAAGTTCTTTGGCTTTTAAATTATATTCTTCCGAATAAGGGGCAATACCAGACGATAGAGAATGTTCATGCATTAAAATGTTATACTTTCTAACTGTGATTAACAATATTTTTGCTGTTTCCGAAATATTAAGCTGATACTGTTCAGTGATAGTATTAATTAATTTTTTTATTGAAATAAAGTAATCATCCTTAAATGCGGGATTTTTACGTTGTTGGTGAGCCTTCGAAAACTCTTCACTACTTTCATAGAAAGGAACTACCACAAAATCATCATTAATTTTTTTCTGTTCTACTAACTCTTGTTCAAGCTCATTTATTCGCTGTAGAAGTTTGTCGTTATTCTGGAGAGATTCTTTAATATCATCATCAATAGGGAGAGGCCAATTATAATTATGCTTTTCAGCCCATTGTCCAACTTCTTTTGTATAAATTTCGGCATAGCATAACTCACCATTAACATCATAATCACAATCAGTACTTGAAAGAATGTTATTTTTTACCGCGTTCAATATTGAATTTTTAAAACCTTGCACTATTGGGTCATTCCAATCAGCATCGGGGTGATTATTAGCTATTAAACAAGCGGCTTCCCAAGAATTGATTGTTATTCTCGATTTGTATGGTTCTAATTCAGCATGAAGCAAGTTTGAATTATCATTTCCAAGAATGTTATTTAAATCATCGTTACTTAAAGATATTCGTAATTGTTTCTCAAGTTGATCTTTAAAAAAGAAAAATTCATCAAATCTGTAATCATCTCTAAATGTATTCACATAACACCTCAATTAAAATGGGATTACATCAAAGTTTTCATCAATTACATCTTGTAATAACTTAAACAAATTATTATTAATACCAGAAACTTGTTGAATGGTAGTCAACCCTTTTCTTTTACCAAAATACTTGGGATTAGCAGGATATTTATTTTTATCAAGAATAGCTTGCCGTTGGGGAAAAATTTTAATTATTAAATAGTCTGCGGCTTCTTTATCTGTCATATTATATTTTTGTGTCAAATGTTCAAGTACATCATGAAGACTTACAATATTTTGCTTAGCCTTTCTAATTTCTTCTACTGGATTCATACGCCCCTCACGCCCCTAATAAATATTTGCGCCAGTTCGCTAGGGTTGCGAATGTTCGGGGATCAGCCTAGACGCAAATAATACTTTAACATACAGTTAGATACATTATAGCACTGTATCTATATACATGAAAATAACCATGATAAAATTAGAGGGCAAAAGAATATTTTAAGGGTAGGTGAATGAGAGATATAGTCAAAGCCAATAGTAAATATTTGAGCCGTCGCGCTACATCAAAATATCAAGCTCGCACAGTAGCAAGATAGTTGTAAGCCCTTTGATGGCTTTTTAAATTCAACCCTATGAAAGGGATTTGTAAGTTATCTTTATTATGAAGATAACTGCTTTAATTTAACGAAACTACATAATTTTTGTAGTTCCCGATTAAATATTTTTAAATAGTTCTGTTTTCGACCTTTAAATGTATAGAACGTTATACTATTTTTTCTTTTTATTGAACGGATATGTGATATCTTCTACCCAACATACCGCAACTATATATGCAAATAGAAAAAATAACGCTGACCCAATAATAAAATCGTTGTCTACGTCACGGAAATAATTTTTCTTAGCGCAAATACTATAGTGTACGCTGCCAAGCAAGTATGTCCAGATAATTAGAATTCGTCGCTTCCATCTTAACGGTTTGTTATATTTATAATCCTTTTCCGTAAAACGAGAACGTTGAAAATAATAACATGCCCACAGGGTAGCTATCGATAAAAAATAATAAATAAAAATAATAAACATTATTCCGCTTCGCTATATTTACTATTTTTTCTTGTTATTGAAAGGATGCATAAAATCTTCAACCCAACCTATAGCAAATATATAGACAATCAAAAAAACTGCGGCAGATACCCTAATAAAATTATTGTCTACGTCACTAAAAATTGACTCTTTAAAACAAATACAACCGTGTATTGTTCCAAGCAAATATATCCAAATTATCAGAATACGTCGAGTCCATCTTAACGGTTTATTATATTTATAATCCTTTTCAGTGAAACGAGAACGGCGGAAATAATAGCAAGCGCACAAAGTGGCTATAGATAAAAAATAATAAATAAAGATAATGAACATTATTCCGCTTCGCTATATTTACTATTTTTTCTTGTTATTGAACGGATGTGTGATATCTTCAACCCAACATACCGCAACTATATATGCAAACATAAAAAATGCTCCTGAAGCTCTAATATAATCATTATCTACATTACTGAAAAGATTTTCTTTAAAATAAATGCTGCCGTGAATTGCTGCAAACAAATATGTCCAGATTATCAGAAGTCTTCGCTTCCATCTTAACGATTTGTTATATTTATAATCCTTTTCCGTGAAACGAGAACGGCGGAAATAATAACATGCCCACAGGGTAGCTATAGATAAAAAATAATAAATAAAAATAATGAACATTTTTAATCCTTTATATCATTCAATTTTATATTGTTCACCGTTAGGGCGCGTACACAAATAATAGTGTGGCGGTTCTTCATCTGCAAACGTGATGACTATAACTATTTGACAGCTATCTTCTAATTCCCGCACATTGGTGACTTTCTCTGGCTCAGGAACCACTAACGCAGGCTGTTCTTTGTCTTTATCATAAATGAAAATATTTTTGACATTAGTCAGAATCATTCCCAAAGAAATTGCATCAGAGACTATCTCAGCACCCAACGCCTTTTTTTTCATTGTTGTATAATATCTAACTAAATCCTGACGCCCATAATGCCATAATTTTTTTATTGGTGTTCCAATTTCTGTTATTTTTGGCACTAATTTTAATTTACTATACAATGATCCACTCAAATCAGCTATATCATAGGCTATGCTACCTACTGATGCATCAAATCCCAGTGCCTCAGCTCCAGATTTATATAATTCTCTTAGTGGACCATCTACATCTTCACTACGATTACCACCGTCAATACCATTCATTACACTATTAACAATGCCTGCACTACCCTCATAAATGCCGTTTAATCCATGAGCTATCATTGGTGCGCCGATAATGCATCCTAATCCCGTATAACAAAGAGCAACCCCTGCCTCTGTTAATCCCGCCCCACCAAAAATAGATAACCCATTTTTTGCCCATGTTACCGATTGCCCCAAAAGGCTTTTTTCTTCTTTCTTGATTTTTTCCGCGCCTTGCTCATACGACATAGCGCCACTGTCTACTTGTTCAACTATATCATTAGCAAACGATTCAATGTCCTGTTTGAACGCCTGTTTAATATCATCATGATATAGATGTTTTTCGCAGACCTCATCAGCGCATTGTAATAAACGGCGTGCATCAATTCTAATTAAATTGTTTTCGTCATCATTTGCGATATTCAATTGTTTTTGATTGCCTGTAAACGAATTCGATTGAACAGAGCCACCACTAACCCCGACATACATAGAGCTTTTTAACGCTAAAATCCTATGACCACCAACAGGCGAGCATTTACACGCAACAATACAGCCATCATAGGCAACGGGTTTTCCGTCAATAATAAAATTGCTTGCCCCCTCTATGATTCTGCCAGTACTACTGCATTTAGGACAGGAAACCAAATCACCTAATAGAGCAATTTGAGCACCATCACTATACCCCTGACCTGACGCGGTGATAATCCTACCACCATAATTAGTTGCATCACCCAAAATAGCTACTTGCTTGCTCATGACACATCCTCACATTGTCTTTATATCCATTGTGAATATGTATGTAGTTTATACAATATAGCTGTGTTAGTCTGATTTTTTGTGTAAATGAATGTAAGCAATTACTGCTAAGTTATCAATTGCCTTTTTATCAATAAAATCAAATGGCGCAAAATTGCGCTCTGTTTTTATGGACTCAAGAAACTATAACCTAGCCAAAAGAAGAATTTTAAAAATATCTTTACAACAGGGCTTTTTGGTGCTTTTTGTACCTTATAGTGATAGTAAGAAAATCTTCACAGCTTATAAATATTGGTTTCTTTTCACACAGTGACAATCCTTATAGCTGGGAGGGTGGGTCAAAAGTTCATAACGAAGCATCCTAAAAATCACCCATACCCATTCATTCCAGCGCTAACCCGATTTTTTTAGTTTTTTTGACCGTTATTACTAAATGAGTAACCATAAATATCTATGGTTGAGGAACTCAAGCCAATGTAATAAACCTGCTAGCTTTTCAGCAGATTACAAATTTAATACCTGTATGGTGGAAATCACCATTCAGCTACCCAATGATCAAGCAAAATAATAACATATTGATTATTAACAAATTGAATATTGAGGTTATCCATAATATTAATATAAATCATATTGTTATATGTGTGATCTAAAAGACATATATGTATGTATAGTTATGAATACTTATGAACACTTAAAAAATAAGTATACATAGTATAATATATTAATATATATCAAGTTTTTTATGTTTATGTATAGTATGTATAGTTATATGATATATTTTAAATTAAAAGTTTAAGATTATGTATAGGTAAAGGGTAACATTTGAAAAAGCGCCCTCAGATATGAGGCTTAATATGAAGTTATTGAAGTGAATAACTCAAATAGGGTTACAGCTAACATGTTGATTTGTTAAGTAACTCAAATTTGAGTGACGGTATCTAAATAGAGTTAATGATTAACAAGTTTTAAATTACGGCTACCTGACAATGAGACATTACCTTTACTGGCTTGCTCTACAAAATCACCCCACCAATCTAACATGATTCTCCTTTGTTCCAAATAAGTAGCTCTGTTATAAGCTCGTCTAACGCTATTACTATCAACATGAGCAAGGGCTGCCTCAATAACATTAGGGTCAAAGCCTTGCTCGTTTAATATTGTGCTCGCCAAAGCTCTTAATCCATGCGCCACTAACTTATTTTTATATCCCATTCTCTTAATTGCCATATTCGCTGTTTGGCTATTCATGGGAGTAGAAAAGGGAGGTTTTAGACTTGGGAAAATGTGTTCCCTGTGACCGCTAATAGGTTTCATGATTGATAGAAGTGCCATAGCTTGCTTATTAAGAGTGATAGTATGTTCTCTTCTCATCTTCATTTTTTCAGCAGGAATAATCCATAAACAATTATTAAAGTCAATTTCCTGCCATTTTACCCCTACAGCTTCATTGGGTCGGGTCATTGTTAATAGTTGCCATTCAATTAAGCAACGCGTCTGTAATTCAATTCTAGCCATAGCAAGAGCCTGCATAAATTCAGGTAGCTCTTGTGCTTTGATTGTTGGCATTTGTCCTTTTGTAGGGCTTTCAAATGCATCTTTAATCTTGACTGCTGGGTTAGCCTCAATTAAGCCTATATTCACAGCATAAAACATAATTTCATTAATGCGTTGGCAAAGCCTTTTAATCGTTTCTAATTTGCCATTTGCTCTTAATGGCTCCATAACTTTGATGAAGTCTTTTGCCTTTAATTTGAAGATGGAACTATTACCGATGTGAGGAAAAATATGTAACTCTAATGAGTTCCAAATACCTTTTAATGTAATTTCAGTTAATCCTTTACTACTCTTAACTTTAAACCAGTCAGTAGCCACTTTTTTAAATGTACTGGTTATTTCGTCTTGCTTGCGCTGTTCTAGTTCGGCTTTATGTTCTTGAGGATCTATACCTTGTTTAATTAATTCGCGCGCTTCGTCCCGTTGTTTTCGTGCTTGTTGTAGCGAAACTTCGGGATAACTTCCAAAGCTTACAGTAGTTCTATTATTAGTTATAGGTCGGTAATATCTAAATTGCCATATTTTTGTACCTGTTGACTTAATAAGTAAAAGCAAACCATTTCCATCATAAATAGGATAATCTTTACTTTGAGGCTTGGCATTCTTTATTTGTGTATCAGTTATTGGGATTACTTTTTTAGGCATACTTTACTCTTATGGGACTATGAAATTATTTTATTATGTTTATGTAGTCCTTAATATAGTCCTAAAAATTCTGGTTGTAAATGTATCTTACTGGTGCTTAATGAATAATAAAATAGGCTTTAAGCCTTGTGTTTATTGATTTTGATGTGTTTTAAAGGATTTAAAAGAATGTTACTGAATAGTGAATTGGTGGAGCTGGCGGGAGTTGAACCCGCGTCCGAAATCTCTACATCCTTGGTACTACATGCGTAGTTTGTCTTTGAGTTTCGCTTACCCGCTGCGGACAAACACGCCACTGATAAACTAGCTTGATTAAATTTAATGCTTCCGCCCCAAGCAAGGCTTCCACACGATCTCGTTTGGGTTTGACTCCTCTTGATCCCCGTCCTACGAGCGGAGGCTAGGGAGAGAAGGCTCTATGCAGGTTATTAAGCTGCTAGTGCGTAGTTTTCGTCGTTTGCGACTATTTTTTTGCGGTTTATTTACGAGGCCTACCGCACCTCGGCATGCACCTTGGGTTTCGCAAATCCCGTCGAATCCAGAATCAGCCCCAATTGTGATATGTAACTTAATACAATATCAGGGCATTATATGTGAATTCAAGATGTAATACAAGTTAACCTGCCTTGTGATTAATCCTGTTCTTATTGTTTTTTCGTCTTTCAAAGTAGTAATATTATTAATTGTACCCTTTTGCGATTTTATATCAGTATTTAACTCCTACGGCTCCGACATATAGCGATATTAAAACTTTAGTTTATGCTGAAGCAGTTATTCATATAAGTTGTTATTTAGTGGTAGCGAGGGAATAATAATGACGATATCCATCCCTCGTTTCGGTAGATTAATAGACGTTGTGCGTTCTTTGCGCTAGTTCTTTGATAATGTCAGGATAAATTTTTTCTAAAGTATAAAAGCGTAATAATATAATGGTGATAGCACTTAATATTAAAGGTGAATAAATAAATAATATTTGTAAGGTTGTTAGTACGCTTTCTGGTTGATTTGCAACATCATCGGTAGCAATGTAACCCGCCATACCTAATACCCAACCAATGCCTCCGGAAGCGATACCACTTCCTAATATGGCACTGAAACTTCCGCCGCTATAGACTAATCCATCATTTCTAATACCAAATTTCCATTCACCATAATCTATTGTGTTGGCTAACATTGAATATGCATTTCCCATAATTGGCGCAAAACCAGCACCACGTAATATTGTTCCTATTATTGCAACATTCGTATCTTGAGGGGCAACGGCCATGATGGTGCTTCCTAAGATAATTGTGGCCATACCGACAATGATAAATGTTAATCGGCTCATGATTTTTAGAATATAAGCTGAACACATCAATACAACAACTAACGGTAAAGCAAAAGCCATATTGATTAAACCGATAAGTTGACTATCGGCTAATAGATATTTTGCATAGTAAACACCAACCCCATTGATAAGTCCTAGGATACTAAAACTCACTAGCATGGTAAAAAACATAGTTACCCAATATTTATTCGCAAGAAGAGTTTTTAATGAAACACCAATTGATGGTACATTGTAATTAAATTGGTTAATTGGTTTAATACGTTCTTTAGTATTAAAAAAAGTATAGAAGAAAGTAATAATTAAAATTGCGGCATAAATTATCATAGTAAACTGCCAACCGCGTTCACCTCCTCCAAAAAAATTGACCAAAGGTAAGGTAATATAAGGAATAATTAGCATGCTAGCGAAATAGCAAAGCATACGATATGTATTCAAGCGACTACGTTGGTAAGAATTTTGAGTCATTAATGCAGCAAGCGTACCATAGGGTATATTACTCGAAGTATAAATAATCCAATGTATGTTGAGCGTAATGGCTGCAAAAATTAATAATGCAAATTCACTCCAATTTTCTGGTGCACTAAATACCATTATCAATGATAGACCGAATGGAATGGTTGACCATAAAATCCATGCTCGAGCTTTACCATGTTTACTTTTAGTTCTATCAACAATATAGCCCATAACCACATTAATCACAGCATCAAAAACGCGTGAAAATAGTAGCACTGCACCTAATAAAGTCGCCGAAACCCCCACAATATCGGTATAGTAGTAAAGTGCGAAAGTTCCAACGGTAACTCCCGAGAATCCTGTTGCAAAATCTCCTAATCCATAGGCAAGTTTTTCTTTAAATGAGATGTCATGGTCAGATATTTGACCATTATTATCCGTTACTGTTGTGTTCATTATGATATCTCCAGAGAAGTTTCCAAGTTCAGATTACTGGTGATAGTCGCCTATCTAAACCAAGGCTTTTAGCCTATTCAATGACGAAAGCCTTGATAATGATGATCATCTAACTTGTTAGTTAAACGGTCTAATAAGCGCTATTACCATTTTTCTGGAAAACATCCTTCATTTGAAAAAGTATTATTTTTACAATTTAATGTTCCATCACTGACAGCAATTGCTAATCCACTTCCTAATTGATCATAACCTCGGACATTAAGTGCAGTACCATCAATGTACAAAGTAAATAGCGTATCATCAGCAATGATCTGTACGTTATATTCTCGATCAGCCTCAAGATGAATAGGGCGCTCTAAACCTTTATTCATCACACGATACCAAGGGTAACAAGGGGTCTTATCAAAAGTTAATCGGTTATCGACAAGTGAAAAAATAAAGTCATAGGATTCCCCAGTTTGTTTATCTTTCATTAAACGTATTGAAAAATCACGAGTACCTTTACTGAATTTCACTGTCGTTGAAAAACGGAATGTTTTGCCTGTATTTTCAATTAATAATTGTTCTTGACGTGCGAAAGGTGAATTAATCGAAAAATTATCAATTTTTTTAGGATGAGTAAAACAGTTCCATAAACTATCAACGACTTTCACTCCTAAAGTATGATCGGGTTTTTGATAAACTTCATGAGGAACAAAAGTACCTGCCCATTGGAAATTTTTCAAATCATCGTTATCTTCTTTTGTTGGTACCCAGCCAAAAAGAATACGACGTTTACCATCAAACGCAGTTCTTGCTGCATAGTAAGCTCTACCATCAAACGCATCGTCAGCAGGTGTAATCCATGGACCTTCTAAAGATTGGCTCATCACGTAGCGTGTTTTACTTTGATCACTGTATTCGGTATAAACCAAATACCACCAATTACCGATTTTAAATAAGTCAGGCATTTCAATCATGGTATATTTACCTGCCACCCAAAAATCACCTTGGAATTGCCAATTTTTTAAATCTTTCGAAGTGAAAGCAACAACTCGGCCTGATTGTTCAGTTTTAGGACCTTGCAATCTTGCACCTAAAATTAATATGTACTCTTGTTTTTCATCGTTCCAAATAACCCAAGGATCGCGCCAATCACTGATATCATAACCTGCTTGAGGTGTTAATGTTATGAGTTCGGAGGATTTATGCCATGTTTTAAAATCATCACTCCAAGCATGTAATAAGACTTGTGATGTTTTTCCTTCTTTTTCCCAATTACGGTTGTAACCAGTATAAAAAGCATGTCCTTTACCTTCTGCCTCAAACACACAACCAGCATAAATAAACTGATCGACATCTTGTTCACCACCTTTTTTTATTGAATCACCAAGATTTTGGTAATTAACAAAATCAGTTGTAGTCGCAAGTGACCAACCGAATGGTTCTCCAAATGGGCATGGATTTCGATTATCACGTTGATCATAAAGATAAAAAGTACCATCTTTACCAAATGGCATTATATCGCCAACCCAGTACCCCTTTGGTTGATAATGTAATTTTTGCATTTTTTACTCCTTCTTTTTTAACATGGATAAATGACATTACGTTGTCATTGACTTTAATAATTTTTAGTTCATTTCATGTCAACCGCGTTCATATGTCAACCGAGACCATAGTTAAAATGATAATTTTGTGAGAGACATCACTTATTAGAGGGTAGTTTTGTGATGAATATCACTAAAAAAGATGAAGACCAAGATGTAAATCAATTCAATTACAATGATTTACGCCATAGCAAAAAGCATTATAATTATGTGGATATAATATAAATTTTAATTAAAGGATGATTATGAAATTAAGCAGAGATGATGTTGCTAAGTTGGCAGGGGTTTCCGCAACCACTGTATCAAGAGTATTAAACAATCGTGGGTACATTAGTGCAACAACTCGACAGCGAGTTCAAGATGCGATGGAAACGTTGGGTTACTACCCTAATGAATTAGCACGTTCATTATCGAATAATAAAAGTAATTTGATTGGTTTAATTTTTCCAAGTTTAACTAACCCCTTTCAAATGGAATTAATCAGCTACTTAGAAAGAATATTATCTCGAAAAGGTTACAAAATATTAATTTGCAATAGCCATCATAACCAAGAGGAGGAAAAGAATTTTTTAACTATGTTAAGACGTCATCAGGTTGAAGGGGTAATTGTAAACTCTATGAATGAAAATTTAGCTGATTACCTAATACCTGATCTGAATATCGTTTCCATTGATCGCAAAATTAATGAAACAATACCGGTTATTTCATGTGATAACTATGCTGGTGGTTATCTGGCCAGTCAACATCTAATCAATCAAGGTTGTAAAGATATTCTTTATATTGGTTCTATTACAAATGACAAACAAGTCGATATGGATGCCAATAAACGGTATCAAGCTTATAAAGATAGTATTAAACTCGCAGGAATTAAACCAATTACTCTTGATATGGATTTTTCAATTAGTTATCGGGAAAAGTATCAATTGATTAAGGACCGTTTACAGTCCCAACATATTGATGGAGTTTTAGCCGACGATTCATCAGCAATTGCCACTATTAATGCTGCCAGAGACTGCAAATTGTCTTTATCTAATCAATTAAAAGTTGTTGGATTTGATGGTGCTGAATTAACTTTGCAGCATATGCCATTTTTGACTACGATTCGTCAACCGATTGCGCAAATTGCACAAAATGCGGTTTCTGTATTGCTCGCCATGATTAACGGCGAACCATATCACAGTATAACTAACTTACCAATAACTTTGTATCAAGGCCAGAATGAAAATAACCTGTTATAAAAGTTTTATTAAAAGAAAAATGCTATTTTGTCATTAAAGACTCAAAATTAAATTAGTCATAATCAAGTTCAGAAAAGTGATTTTGAGAATACTGTGTAATAGTATGAGTTTCTTAGTATTTGGTAATGAGTTAAAAATAATTTAAAAATGCTAAATAGAATAATAAATGCTTAAATTCAAAAAAAGTTAAAATATTAAATTATTATTAATCAATACATTAAATATTTTTTTATAAAAATATCAAAAATATTTCAATTTAAATTGAACTTTTTATGATTTAGTTTGTCTATATTAGCAGATTACGTTTTTTCATTTTTTGCCCTCCACTCGAATATTCGAGTGGATTTTTTTTATCTAAGACTTTAGTCAGTTCTAACTCATCTTTCTACATTCGCATCGTTTTATATCGTCATATCATTCATGAAAATAATTGATATATCAAAACTTATTGAACAATGATCAGCAGTAAGTTAATATCCAGTGATTTTTAACTTTCTAATAAAATAGTGTCATTTTTATTATTATCAAACCTTTTTGCCTATTCACAATTTATTTAGCGTGTTTAGTCTGGTAACAAAATAATAAAATAATGCATGTTGTTTAAATACTAATAAGTGAGTAGAGAGATTTTTTATGTCATTGTCAAAAAGGACACAAGGACATTTAATTGCATTAATGACCGTGTTTTTGTGGAGTACTACATTTATTTCTACCAAAATATTATTAATAGACTATAAACCTATCGAAATACTATTTTTTCGATTTAGCCTTGGTTATATAACATTATGGATCTTAGCTCCTCGTTTTTTTGCTTGGCAGGGGATTAAACAAGAGTTAATGTTCCTTGGTGCTGGATTTTGTGGAGTAACATGTTATTTTCTCTGTGAAAATATTGCTCTAACGTATACCACAGCTTCAAATGTTGGGGTGATTACCACATTATCACCGGTATTTACCGCAATATTGGCGTTCTTCTTTCTGAAAACTGAAAAACCAGATAAAAGCTTTTATATCGGTTGTCTATTTTCGATGATTGGTATTGTGTTAATTACCTTAAATGGAAAATTTGTATTATCCGTTAATCCACTAGGCGATTTACTGGCGGTATTTGCTTGTCTATTTTGGGCATGCTATTCAATTTTAACCAAACGAAGTAGTAATTATGGTTACAATATTATTTTGCTGACGCGAAGATTCTTTTTTTACGGCCTAATGCTTATGTTGCCAGCGCTATATTTATTTGATTTTGAATGGAATTTTTATCGATTTGAGCAACCAATAAACTTAATCAATACCTTATTCTTAGGTGTTGGTGCATCAGCTATCTGTTTTGCCTCTTGGAACTATGCGGTGAAATTAGTCGGTGCGGTAAAAATTAGTATCTATCTTTATTTGGTACCAATTTTGACAATCATTAATGCGGTTTTAATTTTAGATGAACCTTTTACGTGGATTGCGGCAATTGGTACATTATTTACACTTGGTGGTGTGCTATTGTCCGAAGGTAAAATTAAACTTAAAAAACATTAATATGCTAGCATGTTTTATTAATGCTTTGATTTAAAAAATATTACCAAAAGCGCTACATTTATTGCATACGTTTATCAATTGCTTGCATAATAATTTGTCCTAAGTGCTCATAATTTTCATCAAAATGATGGCCACCTGGTAATTTAAAAGCCTCACCTTTCATCTCTGACTGTAGGCAGCCAGTATCCTCTTTTTCTTCTTCTCCATAGATACAAAATAATTTCTTTTCTGGGATCTGCGCAACCTCAGGTGCGGTTTTCATTTCATCATCAGATTGCCCAAGCCACCCGCTAACTTCTATTTCAAAATTAGCGTCTTTGGAAAAAGCTATCATGATTAAAGCTTGGATACTATTTTGATCTTCTTTAGATAAACGATTGTATAGTGCAGGTAAAATATCACCACCGAACGAATAGCCAGCTAATATAAACTTAGTTGTTCCCCACTTTTCACGATACTGTTGCATTAAATAAGTTAAATCTTTAGCACTACGTTCAACCGAGCGATGTTGCCAAAACAGTTTTAATGCATCGACACCAACCACTGAGTAACCATGTGAAGCCATATATTCAGCTGAAACTTTATCTAAATCTCGCCATCCACCATCACCCGAATAATAAAAAGTTACGCTTTTAGGATGTTGTTGTTTGTTTTTCGCGGGTAACTCAATGACTGGTAATTGTTTATGCTCATCAAATAAAACGGATGATAAATGTGAACTTGAAAGCTCGGTTGGTGATGCTTGATATTCACCAATTTCAGTCGTTACTTTAATCTGTTTTTGTTGGCGAGGAAAAATCGCAACTTGTTCATCAGGGGGATTGTTCCAAATAACTCGCCATGTTCCATGTGTAGCTTGATCTGGTAAAGGTGCCTCACAATCTTTATGATCTAAAGTGAACTCAATTGATAATGCTTTAGCGTTATCATCTTGTTGTTTAGAGAGCCAACGGTAAGCAAAAGCTGCGCCTTCTTCCATACCTGCAACTACAAATTTATGCTCATTTAATATTTCCGTTGCTTGATTAAAACGATTTTGTTGTTCATCACAATTTGCCTGAGGTTTTAATTCAAATTGAACCAATTTAGCACCCATCTTTTCAGATAAATCTAATAATTGTTGTTCAGTAAAAAAATCTTTTTGCGTAGCAACAATAATCGCAGCTGCTTCTGCTGAATTTTTGGGGTTAGCTAATATTACTGAAAAATCATTATTTATGGTGACGGTTTTTACAGTTGCACTGCCACTATTTTTTATATAATACCCGCCAATAAACACAAACAAGATAATCAGTAATATGAAAATTAATAACAAAAAATAGCGTATGAAATTTTTCATAAGATCAGTTCTTTTTCTTTTTTAAGCCAGTTAATCCACCCGAGATCAGCATAGTGGTATCAATTAAAGCAACAAATGGATCAAGTCCTGCAGGAACAGCCATATAACGCGGTTCCCAATGAGTTGCAAATTTGTCTTTAAAACGACGTAATCCTTGAAAATTATAAAACCGACCACCGAGCCTAAATACTAACGCACCTAGCCTTTGAATTAATGGGGCTCCACGTCTTCTTTGCATGCCTGATAGAGGTACCATACCTAAACTAAAGTATTTAAATCCTTTTTCTTTATAATGCAGTATTAAACCAATCATTAAAAATTCCATGGTTAGTTTAGGAATATTTTGAGCAAACCTCATTAGATCGATGCTAGCTGAGTAATGTTGATTTGTTTCAAGTAAATTGACAAAAGCAATAATGCGACCTTCAAATTTGATAGTAGCAATAGTGAAATTATCTAAATATGGCTTTGAAAAAGATCCCAATGAAAATTGTTTTTCTTTGGAGTGTTTGTTTTTTAGCCACGTATCGGATATGACTTTTAATTCATCTAGTGGCGCAGAACCTGGCGCATAAAATTCAAGACTAAGTCCGTCGCGTTGGCATCTGTTCCATGTATAACGAAGATCTTTATACCCTTTAGATGAAAGATTAAACTCTTCTAAATCAACTAAAGCCTCTTCGCCTAATTTTATGGTTCGTAAACCAATATCCATATAAAAAGGTAAATTGGCGGCTTTAATTTGATAAAAAACTGGGCGAAGATGATGGGCATCACATAAATCTCGAAAAGCCCAAATTAAATCAGCGCGTTTAGTATTATCGCCAATTGGATCATACAGTGCTACCATGCTTCTGCCACGTTTAGTATACATAATGAAAGCAGTGTGTGATTCATTGAATAACAGTGATTTATCGCCAGTCATGGCGAGTCCGCCTTCTGGCTGATCTGAATCTAAAATAATTTGATGAGCTTTGATTAACTCTTCGCGTTTTGGACTATTTAAAATTGGCAAAGCAGGATGAAATAGCCAATAGAGCATAATAAAAATTAATAAAATAAAACTACCCAAGGTTGCTCTTAATGCACGCGGTACTCGGGTATCTAATTCAAATTGCCACCATAATGAATGGTTGTAAGGTACATCTTGATAAATAAATAATATTAACCATACAAGAACCGCAATTAAGCAAAAACAGACGGCAAAGGATTTTATCGGAAAAGGTAATACATTTAATCGACTTTTACGATAAAAAGCGTGTCTAAAATAGATTAATAACATCGCAATCGTTAATAAAGTACCTGCTTCTATCCAATGTAAGCCCCGTAAAAGTGAGCAGATGCTACCTAAAAACAATAAAATGACCGAAGCACCCCAAGCCGAATAAAGTCTTCGGCGTAGACCCACTGCCAAGAGTAAACATAAAACGCCGATTAAACTCGCGACTAGATGAGCAGTATTAATTATTTTATTGGGAATAAATGTATTGACTAAGTAGTGATTAAAACAGGGAAGAACACTTGAAAACATCATTACTACACCCGCAAAAAATACAGCAGCAGCCATAATAATAGCTGCAATACCGGTTTCTGTTTCTTTAACTTCAGGCATAGTAAAAAGGTGCTTGCTTTCATTTATTAAAAGTAGAAAGCTCGCTATAAAAAGTGGTATTAAAATATAAATAATACGATAAATAATTAACGCAACAGTTAACGACGCAACTCCAATTTCAGATGAAAATGCAGCCAACATTACTGCTTCAAATACCCCTACACCGCCAGGAATATGGCTTAGCACTCCAGCAACTAAAGCCAAAATATAGATCATAATAAAGGTAGTAAAATGGGGTTGTACTGGTAATAAAAAGTAGAGAATGGCTCCTGCTAAAACAGTATCAATTAAAGTAATTACAAATTGGTAAGATGCAAGGCGTAAATTAGGTAAACGTATCGACCAGTGAAATAGTTGGAATAATTGAGTGTCTTTATTCGGTTTTGTATCTAATCGATTGCAATATAAAAAGATTAGCATGGCGACATAAAGGCAAATTATGCCACTCGAAATTAACCATATCCAGTTTTTTGATAAATGCAATGCCAGCATAGTATTTTTAGTATTCATTAAGGCCGCTAGCGTGGCCAGCAGGGGTAGGGTAAACCCTAATGATAACGTAACAAATATCGACATTCTGGCTACGTCAATAGTTGTTAATCCTTGTTTGAAATATAATCGGCAGCGAATTGCACCACCAGATAATGCTGATAAACCGATCGCATTGCCAATGGCTGAAGCACAAATACCACCAAGCGTTATAACCGATGGCTTTAATTTTACACCTGCGTATCGTGTTGCAGACCATTCGCAGCCAATAAGCATCAAATAACTGCCTATAGTAGATAAGCAAGCAAATAAAATAGCTTTAATTGAAAGTGTGTCAGCCGCATTTTTTAAATCGCATAGATTAATATCTTTAAGTAGATGCCAGCATAAAATAAGTGCAACAAAGAAGATGGATAAGCCAAACAATAACGTTATAAATTGACGATAGCGAGTGAAGTATTCTATCAATTGCCTAGGTAGAACTTTACGCGCTAATATTTTCACGTGAGCAACTCCAATACGTGCTTCAATAGGATTTTAGATTGGCGCATTCTACCGTTGCAAACTAATGAAAACAATCGTGAGAAACTAAAGGAAATTTAAAAAAAATATTAATCATTAGAATTTTTTTACAATAATTGTCTATTTATTGAATGTTGAATAGGCTAAAGGCTCAGATTAATGAAATCGAATTAATGATTATTGTTAAACACAAATCAAAGAATAATGAATTATCTAGTAACTTAATATTTTCAAGCTTAATTAAATTAATAGCCATCTAATTGTGGTAATCTATTTAATTTAGGTTTAGCAAAATCTTTACCAAAATTTTTAAATTGCTATTTTCACATTAATTAAATGGATAATTATAAATTAAATGAGCACAGATCAACCAATTGAATTAACACAAGAACAATATCAGATTATTGAAAAAATAAGAATTTATGTTAAGCAAAAGCTTGCTAATGATTTTTCAGGCCATGACATGGCACATATTGAGCGCGTAGTTGGATTAGCAAAAAAAATTTTACCTTACGAACCAAAAGCTAATGCCTTTATCGTAATTTTAAGTGCTTATTTGCATGATGTCATTGATGAAAAAGTTATTAATGATGTCAATCAAGCGACAAATGAACTATATCATTATCTCAATTCACTTAACATTTTAAGTGATGATATAAAAATGATATTTGATATTATTGAAAATATGTCTTATCGAAAAAATCTAACTGGTAAAAAAACATTATCACTAGAAGGGCAAATTGTACAAGATGCTGATCGCTTAGATGCTATTGGAGCAATAGGGATTGGACGAACGTTTTATTATGGAGGTAATAAACATAATATTATGCACGATCCAACTATTTTACCAAGAACGGTTATCAATGAAGAAAATTATAAACTACCCAATACTGTAATTAATCATTTCTATGAAAAACTGTTTCTACTTAAAGATATGATGAACACAGAAAAGGCCAAAAAACTGGCTATATCGAGACATAATTTG
The DNA here is from genome assembly GCF_016101765.1 of Gilliamella sp. B14448G11. Taxonomy (NCBI): domain Bacteria; kingdom Pseudomonadati; phylum Pseudomonadota; class Gammaproteobacteria; order Orbales; family Orbaceae; genus Gilliamella; species Gilliamella sp. B14448G11. Next base: position 21,852 of record NZ_JACFPX010000009.1, read on the forward strand.
TTAGTTGAATTTGTTAAACAATTTGAAAACGAGTGGCAAGGTAAAGATTAATCTTACTATGGTCAATTGATTGGTAGCAATGGCTTTAACGTTATAATTGATTACCCTTTTTAAATGGTATGTCTGGGAGTGATGATGACCTTGTTTATTAATAAAAATAAGGTTTTTTATCGTTTGATTTAGCGATCTCCGATAAGGAGAACGCTACTTTGTATCAAAAAGGAATAGGGGCGTCAACTAACCATAGCACAGTTGGTAATGTTATCAAACTTAACAAGGTACTCATTAACGTTGCACTTGAAACCAGTTCAGGATTGGTATCAAATTGGACTGACATTAGAGTAGTATTAGCAGCGCTTGGCATTGCAGCTAATACAATTAATACTTGTTTATAAACAGGTAAAATTGGCATAAAGTAGACCAAACAAGTAGCCACCAATGGTGAAATTATCATGCGGGTTAATAATGAAAATGAAAGTTTAGGGTAATCAAGCTGTGTGATCTTTATTTTAGCCAGTTGCATTCCTAAAATAATCATAATAACTACAATAGATGAATCCCCAATCATGCCAATGGATGTCATAATTGATTTAGATAAAGGGACGTGGCATAACTGAAAAATAATACCTAAAAATGCACCATAAGCAACAGGCATACGGATTACTTTCTTAATAACATCTTTTTGACTGACAATATCACTATGAGAACTCCCTTTTACCGCATAATAAATACCAACCGTACTCATCACAAATTGTTGTAATACCATCATAATTACACCAAGATCAAACCCTATGCTACCAAAAAATACTAATAGTACAGGGGTTCCGTAATTACCGTTATTCATAAAACAAGAGCTTAAAATCATGGCACAACGTTCTTTAGTCGAATATTTCATGATTATTGACCAAATTGAGATGATGCATACTAATGATAAGCAAAGTCCTAAAATATAAAAAATGTAATATAGGTAATCAATGGTTAGTGTATGGATATAAAAAGTTTTAAATGCTAAAAAAGGCGAAAGCACATACAGTGACATTTTTGATAGATTAGCTACATCAAATTTTAATATTTTCTGGGAAATAAACCCGACGATAAAAATACAAAAAATAGGAAACAAAATAATAAAAAATTGCATAAACCATATCCTGGATTTGAATAATTAATTTAATAATTCAATAGCATTAACAATTGATTCTCGTAATTGATAACAGGTATTATCATCAAGTGCATTATTATTTTTATCTGTTAAGATAAATAAATCCTCAATGTGTTCGCCGATAGTTGCAATTTTAGCACTACTCAATGATAAATCTAAATTGGCAAATACTTCACCGACACATGCAAGTAATCCTGGTCTATCTAATGCAATGAGTTCCATGTACGTTTGCTTTTCATTGAAAGCAGATAAAAAATTAACTTGTGTTGGAACCAAAAACGATCGTAATCTTTGTTTGGGTGGTTTAACTGTCACACCTTTGTAAACTGGTTGTTGAAGGGCTTTAGTTAGCGCTTGTATAATGCTTGGATGCCTATCCTTTTGTAATGTTTGACCATTCGGCTCTAATACAATAAAAGTATCAAGTGCAAATCCTTTTTTATTTGTAATAATTAGGGCATCATGGATGCTTAAGTTATGATTGTTAAGAGTATTACATACTGTAGCAAACAGATAAGGTCTATCAGGCGAATAAATAATTATTTCAGTACCACCATGATAAGGATTTGGATTAATCAATACCAGTATTTGGTTTAAATCATGCGTTAATAAATTTTGTACATGCCAGACAATTTGTTCTGTGGTGTACCGCAGAAAGTAGTCAATGCGATAATCTAACCAAAGATTTTTTATTTTCTGTTCATCATAATTTTGCTTAAGTAAGATAGTCAATGCTTCCTGTTTATGTTGACGAGCAATGCTTCGTTGCTCTGGTATTTGATGGATACCAGAATCAAACGATCGTTTTGCTGTTTCATACAGTTGGCGCATTAAGCTTTGCTTCCAACTATTCCAGAGGGTTTCATTTGTTGCGCAGACATCGGCAACAGTCAAACACAGTAAATATTGTAAACGTTGCTCACTTTTTACAATTTGAATAAATTCGCGGATAACTGCCGGATCTTGCAGATCGCGACTTTGAGCTGTTACTGACATAAGTAAGTGATAACGTACTAACCAAATGATTAAATCTGTATCTCTAGACTCTAATTCATGTAATTTGCAGAATTTTTCTACTAATTTAGCACCTATTTCAGAGTGGTCTCCATGATGGCCTTTACCAATATCATGAAATAAACCAGTAATAACCAGTAGTTCAGGTTTAGATAATTTAGCAAAAACTTTAGAACTATTAGGGTGTCTTTGTTTGCCCGATTCTGTTTTAAGGCTATCAAGCTCAAGCAGTAAGCGAATAGTGTGTTCATCAACGGTATAAACATGGAATAGATCAAACTGCATCATCCCCGCAATATGTTTCCAACCTGGTATATAGGCAGTAAGGATGCCATATTGATGCATTGGTAAGATTGCTTTTTTTATCGCATCTGGGTGTTTAATAATTTTCATAAACAGTGATCTTGCTTTTGCATCTTCACTGAGCAGAGTGGTTAATTGTCTTCGCGCTGAACGTAGTTGTCTAATCGTGTTTGAATAAAGTCCAATAATTTGTGGATTAAGCAATATCGTATAAAAAAGTTGCATAATCATAACCGGATCTTTTTTAAATAGATTGTCATCTTTTACATCAATGAGCTTTTCCCTAATCTGAAAATGTTCATCTATATCATATATTTTATTTTTTGGATTAAGCTCCAGTATCGTCTCATCAAAAAGCTGTAATAACATCTGATTGAGCTCAGTAATATTGCGGGCAACACAATAATAATCGTGCATCATTTTTTCGACTGGAGTATTGCCTTGACCTTGATAACCAAGCATATTAGCAATGCTTAACTGGCGATCAAACAGTAAGCGATTATCATAACGCGTTATGACACTATGTAGTGCAAAGCGCATACGCCATAAGAATTTTCGACATGTCTTAAAGTCTTCAATATCTTCAGGAGTCAAATAATCAAAGTGAGCTATTTTTTGTAAGAACTCTTCACCAAAATGACGAATCGCAATCCACTGTACGATTTGCATATCGCGAAGTCCACCGGGGCTATTTTTTAAATCAGGTTCGAGATTATAACTGGTACTATGATATTGCTTATGACGATCTTGTTGTTCTTTAACTTTAGCTCGGAAAAAAGTAGCTGAAGGCCAGATTTTATCACTAAAGATATGTTTACGCAGTTCATCTAATAATGATTGATTACCAGCGACTATTCTTGATTCAATCAAGTTTGTCATGATGGTAATATCATTTTTTGCTTCTTGTAGACAAGTCTTTAACGTTCTAACACTATGACCTATATCTAAATGAAGATCCCAAAGCAAACGAATTAAATCACTGATTCTTTGTTCAATCTCTTTAGCACATGGATAATCACTTAATATTAATATATCAATATCCGATAATGGATGAAGTTCAGTCCGTCCATATCCGCCAACGGCAATTAAAGCTATACGGTTTTGTTTAAAAACAGAGGAGACTTGTTCAGGAATTTGAAAATAACACCATAAACGTTGTAATAACTCATCAATAAAATGGCTGCGTAAATGCACTAAAATATCAATATCGACATTTTGTTTAAATTGTGCGACAGACCATTGTTGAAAGTCATTAAGTTGTTGTTTGAGGTAGTCAATATTTATCTGCTCATTGCTAAAATTAAGCGGCGAATTAGGGTAAAACGTATGCATTTGAGTCATAGTCATCATATCAAATTAGGATGATTCATTTGTCATATCGTTACCTGATTTTAAAGTACTGTCAAGTTACAGTTATTTGAATTGTTTATAAGTTTTAAAAATAATTCTTCCTATTTAGTTGATAAAACAATGTTATGTAAATTGGTCAGTGAATGGATACTAGATTTGTATGTGATAATCAATTAATTATTAAATAATAAATACTAATAATCATGTTATAAATTATAAAAACGATTATTAGTATTTTTATACAATTTTTGAATAAAAAGGAACTTTAAAGGTTTCTCTTGTAAAAAAGTTTGAGGTTAACTATACGTTTAAGTAAAAACTACAATTTAAAATCACTCAAATCGTCTTCATTAATCTCAGCGTCAATTTGCCCAACTAAATAAGAACTCATTTCAGCTTCTTGTGGAGCAACTTGAACATTGTCAGAAACAAGCCAGTTGTTAATCCATGGGATTGGGTTGGATTTGACTTGGAATGGTAATTTTAGTCCAACTGCTTGCATGCGGATATTTGTGATATATTCGACATATTGGCATAAGATATCTTTGTTTAGACCAATCATTGAGCCGCTTTCAAATAAGTATCCAGCCCACTCTTTTTCTTGATTGGCCGCTTGCAAAAATAGCTCATAGCAATCTTGTTCACATTCTTTGGCAATTTCAGCCATTTCAGGATCATCTTCACCACTGCGCAAAGTGTTGATCATAAATTGTGTACCAGTTAAGTGCAGAGCTTCGTCACGAGCAATAAGTTTGATAATTTTAGCATTACCTTCCATTAGTTCACGTTCAGCGAAAGCAAAAGAACAAGCAAAACTGACATAAAAACGAATAGCTTCAAGTGCATTAACACTCATTAGGCAAAGATAAAGCTTTCTTTTAAGCTCACGCAGATCTATGGTTATGGTGCGGTTGTTAACCGTGTGTTTACCTTCACCTAATAAATTGTAGTAACTTGCATAACTAATAAGATCATCGTAATAACCGGCGATGTCGCCGGCGCGTTTTTGAATTTCTTTATTTGTGACAATATCGTCAAAAACAACGGAAGGATCATTAACAATGTTACGAATGATATGTGTATATGAACGAGAGTGAATGGTTTCTGAAAATGACCAAGTTTCTACCCATGTTTCTAGTTCAGGAATAGAAATGAGTGGGAGTAGTGCTACATTTGGACTACGACCTTGAATTGAATCAAGCAAGGTTTGGTATTTTAAATTACTGATAAATATGTGTTTTTCATGTTCTGGTAAGGCAGCATAATCAATACGGTCTTGTGAGATATCCACTTCTTCTGGTCGCCAGAAAAAGGAAAGTTGTTTTTCAATTAATTTTTCGAACATTTCATATTTTTGTTGATCATAACGTGCAACATTTACCGGTTGGCCAAGAAACATTGGCTCTTTAAGTTGATCATTATGTACATGCGAAAAGGTACTGTAATTCATACTCATAAAATAACTCCTAATTGAGTTTGGTTGCTTTTACCGCCACCTTTCGTCATTAGAAAAGAGGGGGGAATCATTAGGGGGTTATCAATTCCCCTAAATACGATACTATGTATCAATGTTTCTATAATCTAAATTAATTAAATTTTACAAGCTCCACCTTCACAGCCATCGTCACTTCCAGTTAATGTGATATCACCTTGAATATCTTCAGCGCCATCACGAGTATTATGATAATAAAGTGTTTTTACACCAAATTTATAAGCTGTCAGTAAATCAGCTAATAGTTGTTTCATTGGTACTTTATCATTTGGGAATTTAGTTGGATCATAATTAGTATTGGCTGAAATGGATTGATCTATAAATTTCTGCATAATTCCAACTAAATGCAAATAACCCGTATTATTTGGAATTTGCCATAACAATTCATAAGCATTTTTTAGATTTTCATAATCCGGTACGACTTGTCTTAAAATACCATCTTTTGATGCTTTAACACTAATATAACCGCGAGGAGGTTCAATACCATTAGTTGCATTAGAAATTTGTGATGAAGTTTCTGACGGCATTAATGCTGATAAAGTCGAGTTACGTAAACCATAAGTTTTTATTGATTCACGTAATGATTCCCAATCATAATGTAATGGTTCATTACTAATGGTGTCTAAATCTTTTTTATACGTATCAATCGGTAAAATACCTTGTGAATAAGTTGTCTCATTAAATAGTGAGCAAGCACCTTTTTCTTTTGCTAAATTGTTAGAAGCTTTTAACAAATAATATTGCATAGCTTCAAAAGTGCGGTGTGTTAAATTATTGGCACTGCCGTCAGAATATTTAACGCCATGTTTAGCTAAATAGTAGGCATAATTGATCACGCCAACGCCTAGTGTTCGACGATTGATCGATGAGTTACGGGCAGCCGGTACGGGGTAATCTTGATAGTCAAGCAGAGAGTCAAGGGCACGTACGGTTAAATCCGCTAATTCTTCAAAATCATCAAGAGAATCAATTTTTCCTAAGTTGAAAGCAGATAGGGTACAAAGTGCAATTTCCCCTTTTTCATCATTAACATTATTAAGAGGTTTAGTTGGTAACGCAATTTCCATACATAAATTGGATTGATGGACAGGCGCTAATTGTGCATCGAATGGACTATGAGTATTACAATGATCAACATTTTGTATATAGATTCGACCCGTTGATGCACGTTCTTGCATTAACAATGAAAAGAGTTCAATTGCTTTTACTACACGTTTGCGGATAGTTACGTCTTGTTCATATTGATGATAAAGTGTTTCAAATTTATTTTGATCAGCAAAAAATGCATCATAAAGTCCGGGCACATCTGATGGACTAAATAGTGTTATATTTTCGTTTTTAATCAGCCGTTGATACATCAACTTATTAATTTGTACACCATAGTCCAAATGACGAACTCGGTTTTCTTCAACACCACGATTATTTCGTAAAACAAGTAAACTTTCAACTTCTAAATGCCATATTGGATAAAATACAGTAGCTGCACCACCACGTACACCACCTTGTGAACATGATTTAACCGCAGTTTGAAAATATTTATAAAATGGAATACATCCAGTATGAAAAGCTTCTCCGCCTCGAATTGAACTCCCTAAAGCACGAATACGTCCAGCATTGACACCAATACCTGCACGTTGTGATACATATTTGACAATTGCACTCGCCGTTGCATTAATTGAATCTAGGCTATCATCACATTCAATAAGGACACATGAGCTAAATTGACGTGTTGGGGTTCTAACGCCTGCCATAATGGGTGTTGGCAATGAAATTTTAAATGTTGACACAGCATCGTAAAAACGTTTGATATAATCAAGTCGAGTCTCTTTTGGGTAATTAGCAAAAAGACAAGCTGCAACTAAAATATATAAAAATTGTGCACTTTCATAAATTTCACCTGATACACGGTTTTGTACTAAATATTTACCTTCTAGCTGTTTTACTGCTGCGTAGGAAAAAGACATATCTCGCCAGTGATCAATCATCTTATCCATTTTTTCAAACTCTTCTTGAGTATAATCTTCAAGTAAATGTTTGTCATAATGTTTACTCTCTACTAATTTTTTAACGTGTTCAAAAAGAGGCGGTGGGGTAAATTGATTAAAAGCTTTTTTACGTAAATGAAAAATGGCTAAACGAGCAGCTAAATATTGATAATCAGGTGTTTCTTGTGAAATTAGATCGGCTGCGGCTCGAATAATTGTTTCATGAATATCAGATGTACGAATGCCATCATAAAATTGGATATGTGAGCGCAACTCAACTTGGGAAACTGAAACATTCTCTAATCCCTCTGCTGCCCAAGTAATTACTTTATGGATCTTATCAAGATTAATCGGTTCTTTTTTACCATCTCGTTTAGTGACGAGCATTAATTTATTCATTTTTCATCCAATGTCCTGTTGTCTTGTGAAAGATATAATAATTGATATTTGTCAAAATATACAATATATAGTGCCTATTAATAAATTAATTACTATATATAGTATATTTATTAATTTATATTATTGATTTTAAGAACTAAAACTGGTTAACAAAGTTTTAAATAATTGATAATTTTAGATTATATAATGATGATAATGTGAGGCGACGGTTAAAATAAACACAAAAAAATGAGTGGTTAAGAATTTACTAATGAATCGTTTTTTGAAGTTATTATTTAAGAGTTAACATTCAATAAAAATAAGCTCTATTTACAAATAGAGCTTAAAAAGCTACTAATGCTTTATTTAGGTATTGAGGCACATACAGCATTTTTATTTTCTTTTTCGTTAGAACGACAGTGATATACGCCTGAATCTATATGTAAGTCACAAACTTGCCCTTCACCGTCATCTCCTGCTGTTGGTTCCCATACATAAAAGCGTTTGTAACTGCCATTTTTATGAGGTGCAAAAGAACCTGGATAAGATTGTTGATTTGCATCACCCCATTCACTGATTAATCTGCCGATTTCACGTGTAAATTGTCCTGAACCTTTTGATCCTAAAACAGCATTACTTATTTCCTCAGCATTACTCAATTCATAATGACCTTTTTTAGCTTCACATTCAGCAACAACATCTGCGACTTCACCTGTTAATGCTTTATATACGTCTCCATCAATTTTTTGTTTCCAAGCATCGAACCACATAGTTAAAGTGAATGTATATTGAATTTTTTTATTGTTTGTTGTATTTACTCCTTCAATAATAACTTTATATCCTTTGCCTGAACCGATAACATACTCCCAAGCTTTTCCTGTATCTTGAGCATCTGGTCCATTAAACAATACCGTAACTACATTCGCATCACTGTCATCAATATTAACAAGTTCGCTACCTTGCTTTACATGCCAATTATAATTATTGACAATACCATCTCTAGATAAAATTAGATCAAATTTAGCCCCGTAAAAACCGGTAGTTGGAAAGTTTTTTGTTGGATCAATATTGGATTGAGTTAAAAAACCATATTTTGGATCCCACTGATCTTTATCACTACCAGCAACAGTATTAGGGTTTAATTCAGGTCTGGCAAAGCAAACGCCAACATCATCAACAACTGTATATGTTACTGATGGCTGAGTATTGATAACACTGTTGGGATAGGTATTATTATCTGGCTCACCATATTGAGAAAATAGGACTAAATCAGCAGATAGTTTCACTTTAAAAGGTGCATATTTTTCTTCAGCAGCCAATGAACAAAATGTATCACTATCTTTCGGTGTAAATTCAATATCATTATTGTTAGCATCTGTATAGTACCATATCATACTAATATCACCGTCAACACCCAGATAATCTAATTTATCACCATCCCTATCAAAAAATTGTTTATCATCTGGTTGTTTGATTTTTGCTACTTTTATTTTATTTTGAAATGGATAGCTGGTTGGAACAGGCATATTAGTTATTTCACTACCATAATAATCTTGATCATCAACATTTAAGCCAAATAACTCCAAATTCTCAATATCTATCTCCAATTCTTGTGATAAAGATGGACGTGATCCTTGAATTGCTTGTGCTGTTTGGGATGTAAAATATCCATAACTGCTGTTCGAAAATTGCAACAAAAGTAAAGTATAAGTAATTATTTTTATATGACGGCTAACGGTTATTAATTTCACTATTTTATATCTTTCATTAAATGTTTATTGGATAAAAAGTTTATTTACGTAGACTTTTCTATATTTATAAAAGAATATAACTTAATTATTAAGTTTCAGTCGGAAAGAAAAAACAGTTAAATAATAGTTAATTCATGTGATTAACAGATGTAAGGTTTTAGCAATAGGATTAAAAGCTTTTTAAAACTGATAATGAAGTTAATTATTATTAATTGTTATATTGATAATTATTAGTTAGAAATGAGTAAAAGAAAAAACTAAAAAACCAACGATTTAAATGATAATGATCATCTATGAATGGATAGTCATTGTTATGCACTGAAAATTACTAATTTTTATGTTTATGTATCGATTCATAAACACTATTTTTATCTTTACTAACTTCATATTAGCAATAATAATTAGCATTCCAGAAATGTTTATCATTAGATATATTGTTAAGTTTATTAGAAAAACAAAAATATTAAAATGAAAAATAGATGATTAAAATCAGTAGAACTCTTAAATAATGCATTGAAATAAACATTTTTTATTCTTAATACTAAATAAACTGTTATTAAAGGTTATTTTAGTAATTTTTGAGAGAAATAAATAATATGAAAGGTTATTTTAGTAATTTTTGAGAGAAATAAATAATATGAAAGGTATTGAAGAAAAGAACAATCATTTAAATGACAATGACCATCTGTTTATAGATGGTCATATATTTAAGAAAATTGGCTAGCATTTAGATATTAGGGCTTAAATGAAGCACAGACAGCATTTTTATGTTCCCTTTCTTTTTCACGGCAATGAAATCTACCGTCGTTAAGATGTATATCACAATACGCACCATCGGCATCACCATCATCATCATTAAATCCTGGGTTATATACATAAAAACGTTTGTTGGCATTGCCTCTCTGAGGACCAAAAGAACCAGGATAATTATCTTGGTCAACGTCACCCCATTCGCTAATTAATGAACCTATTTCACGTGTAATATAAACATTCTGACTTGTAGCAGTCTCAATAGCATCGCTTATATCGTTAATTTGACTTACACGATAATGACCACTTTTACTTTCGCATCCTTCAACCACTTCCGCAACGCTACCTCTTACAGCCCTTAATCTATTATTGACAAGCTCTTGTTTCCAAACGTCAAACCATTTAGTAATGGTAAAAGCATATTGGATTGTTCTATCTGTTTTAGTATTTTTTCCCTCAATAACAACTAAGTATCCGTTGCCAGAGCCACCCATAACATGTTCCCAAGCTTTTCCTGTATCGTTTGCATCTGGTCCATTGAACGTTACCGTTGGTATATTGGTCCTAGCCGATTTGGTAACCGTTACAAGATCACTGCCTTGTTTTACATACCAGTCATAGTCGGCATAAAGATTATTTTGAGATAAGATTAAATCAAATTTAGCACCAACAAAACCAGTAGTTGGAAAGTTTTTTGTTGGGTCAACATTGGATTGAGCTAAGAAACCATTTCTTTGATTCCACTGACTTTTATTACTAGAAGGAACATTATTCGGTGATAATTCTGGTCTTGCATAACAAATTCCAACATCCTCTATAATAGTAAAGGTCGCCGACGGTTGATTCTTGATGACATCATTAGGATAAGTAGTAAAATCAGGATCACCATATTCAGAAACCAAGACTAAATCAGCCGATAATTTCACTTTAAAGGGTGCAAATTTTCCATCACTGGCCAATGAACAAAATGTATCACTATCTCTTGGTGTAAATGATAATTCTCTCCCTTGAGCATCTGTATAGTACCATTCCATGTTAATACCATCTATAGCTGATAAAAAAGATAATTTATCACCATCTCTATCAAAATACTCATTTTCATTTGGTTGCTTAATCAATGCTGGGGTAAATCGATTCATGAATGGGTAACTAGTTGGAACTGGCATTTGAGCTATTTCTTCATCACTATAATAACTTTTATTATCAATATGCAAACCAAATAATGGTTTTAATTCACCAGTATTTATTAAACTAGTTTCTAATGCATCTGATAATCTTGGTTTTGTTCCTTGAATTGTTTGAGCTGTTTCAATAGTTAGGTTAGCATAACTTAACTGAAAAAAAGGTATTAGCAGCAAAGCATACCGAGTTTTTTTAAAGGATCTGATCATTGTATTCACTTTCATGTTTAAAATTGTTAATTGTTACTTTTATTATGTAATTATTTGTTTTATATATATTATAATTGGTTTGTTTTAATTAATCATTTGATATATCGAATGATTAATAAGCTGATTATAATAAAAATAATATAGCTAGTCGATCAATTATATTTAAAACTACCGTTTTTTTTAATTTTTATCAAAATTTGTTTGTTTAAAATGTAAAAATTAACGATATAGCTGATTCTAACATATAGAAATGAGCATCATATGTATAGTTAAGGGGATCGTATCTCATAAAAATTTTTAAATAAACAATATTTTTGTCAATTTTTGTTTATTTAAAATATTATAATTTATTGTATATACAATAATAATATCTCTTAATGTAAATGATACGCATTATTAAATATATTGAGTCGCATACAATTTTAAATATGGACTAGAAAAATTAACGTATCTTAAGCCATGAATTAATGATCTTTGTAACCTTTTTCTAAATTGATTGTGATAATATCGGAACATAACAATAGTTTTTGGCGATTGATATTTATGAAGAAATTGTCAATATATTAAATTAAGCGTTACTAAGCTTTGTGTAACTATTGAGAATTACCCATCCACTAAAAGAAATACATTTTTAATTTCATTAAATAGAAAGTAATCACTTTGTTATGAGATGACCACTTTTCAAATATTTTAATCTTTTGAGGATTTATAACGTTGAATTGGGCTGGATTGATTTTGCGATTCTAACCAAGCAAGTTTGTCACTATAATTTTTTTCGGCTCCCCGCGTGGTTGGATAATAATATTTGCTATCGGCTAGTTCAGGTGGAAAATAATTTTCTCCTGCTGCAAAGGCGTTAGGTTCATCATGAGCATAACGATACTGAGCCCCGTACCCTAACTTTTTCATTAAATTTGTTGGTGCATTACGTAAATGTTCTGGAACATCATAATCAGGCTTCGATTGTGCATCGAGCATAGCTTGTTTAAAAGCTAAATACACGGCATTACTTTTTGGTGCGCAAGCAAGATAGACAATTGCTTGGGCGATAGCACGTTCACCTTCAGCCGGACCAACCCGTGTAAAGCAATCCCATGCAGCGAGTGCAACTTGCATTGCCCTTGGATCGGCATTACCCACGTCTTCGGACGCTATGGCTAATAATCGACGGGCAACATAAAGTGGATCACCACCTGCTGAAATGATTCTCGCATACCAGTAAAGTGCCGCATCAGGAGCTGAACCTCGAATAGATTTGTGAACAGCAGAAATTAAATCATAATAACGATCACCTTGATTATCAAATCGGGCACTACGTTCGCCTATCACTTCTTTAAGTAATGTAGGTGTAAGAGGTTGTCCGTCAGACATATCTACTAAAAGTTCAAGGGTATTTAGGGCGCGTCTAGCATCTCCACCCACAAATTCAGCGATCTGTTTTTTGGTTTCATTGGGTAGCTCAATGTTATACTTACCATATCCGCGCTGTGGATCGTCCATTGCTTGTTGTAAAATTAACTCAATGTCATTTGTGGTTAATGATTTGAGCAGGTACACACGAGCACGCGATAATAATGCAGAATTTAATTCAAATGAAGGATTTTCAGTGGTAGCACCTATAAATGTTACAGTACCATTTTCAACATAAGGTAAAAATGCATCTTGTTGACTTTTGTTAAAACGGTGAACTTCATCAACAAATAAAATAGTACGAACCCCCGCTTGCTGATTGATTTTTGCTCTTTCAATAGCTTCGCGAATATCTTTGATCCCTGACGTTACTGCTGAAACTCTTTCGACTTTTGCGTTAGCATGATGGGCAATGATTTCAGCGAGAGTCGTTTTACCTGTACCAGGCGGTCCCCATAAAATCATCGAATGTAAATTACCCGCTGCAATTGCTTTGGGTAGTGGTTTGTTTGCACCTAAAAGCTGTGTTTGACCAATATATTCTGATAACGTACGAGGACGCATTCTTGCCGCTAAAGGCTTAAATTCTTCTGTCGTAAATTCAAAAGACATACTAGGCATAACACATTGAGTCCAATTTTAGATAATTATAGGTATTATATACTTGTTAGATGAAATTAGTGAAAAAGAAAAGAAAATATCTTTTCCCTCTAACTAAAAAACGGTAATATTTTAAGCAAATTCAATTATCAAAGTTGATTTGAATATTGCCAAATAAAGTACATAAGGATGAGTTATGAAAAAGTTTTTATTATTAATGGGATTGTTGATTAGCGTATCAGTATGGGCCGGCGATAAAGAGTTATTACAACAACGTCTTAATAAAATTGATGGATTTTATGCACATTTTTCTCAAGAAGTGAAAACAGCTGATAATCAATTGGTACAAGAGGGGAGAGGAGAACTTTGGGTTACAAGACCTTATTATTTTAATTGGACAATGAATGAACCTGATGAAACTTCAATTATCTCTGATGGAACAGATATGTGGGTTTATACGCCGGCGGTTGATCAAGTAAGTGTCATGGATTTAAAAAAAGCAGTGGATAATCGATTGATGCTACTGATAACTGATAGTCACAATGCCATTTGGAATGTTTATAATGTGACTCGTAAACAAGATTCATTTACATTAAAACCCTCAGATGGATCCAATCAAGATTTTGTTATTTCGGTATTACCAACTGGCATGATTTCTAACTTTTCCATTATTGAAGAAGATGGACAACGTAGCTACTATGAATTATCTAACCAAAAACTTGGCAAAGTTGACTTAGGCAAATTTAAATTTACACCACCAGCAGGTATAGCGATTGATGATCAACGTTAGTTCTATATAGAGATAATTAGAGTGTATGGATATTTATCATCCATACTTCTAGTTAATTTTATTATGTTTAACCGTTATTAATAAAGTTAGTCATAAATATCATAAATGTTATAGATCTTTAATAATGATATCAGATAAAAGATTATTACTATGTAAAATGTTAGTGAATGTCTTTTATCTGAACTCAGTTATGCCTATTCAATTTTTCAATAGAATCTTTATATATCTTTCTGAAAAATATTATTAATTTTCAAAACACTATCAGCTTATTTAGCATCAATATTGAATAATTTAGGGTTAAAAAATAGTATTGATTTGCAGTCGCCAAAACGGCCGATAAAATAACTTTCTTCATTATTTTATCGGAACATTTTTGAAGTATCTTAATGTCGTATTGGTTTGACCAATTTCGATTATCAAATATAAAAAAAGGTTTTTTGGTATTTATTTGTAATGCTTAAATTAACCAGAGTACCTGATCCCATTATTCGCTTGCCATATAAAATATACGGTCAGTTGATAAAACCTATAAGTTAACAAGGCATAAATAAGTACAATAGTTATTCAAATTCATTTTCATTAATACTGACAACTGGATTATCTGAAAACAGATAGTGATCGCGTTTAGTTTCAAAATCTTCACTTGCCGCATCAAATAACATTTTTTTCGTATTTTCTAAATGTTGCCACATCGCTAATTTGGCTGCTTTAGGATCGCGATTGATTAATGCTTCAAGAATTTTATCATGTTCTTCCCACCAGCTTTCGATATCTTGTTGCTGTACATGTTCATGGAGTTTTTTCCATAAAGGATTTAGGGTTCGCTGTCGCCATGTTTCTTCAACAATGGTTATTAAAGCCGTATTACGCGTAATCATGGCAATTTGTGTGTGAAATTTTAGATCCCAATCAGAGTCCCGATAGTGATCTTCTTTTTTTGCATTGTGCTGAATTTCTAATAGGTTAACAATATCATCTTTTGTGATCTGAGTTGCAGCAAACTCAGCAATATTACTTTCGATTAATTGACGAGCTTGTAATAACTCAAATGGTCCAGTTGTAGCAAAATTGAGTCCGTGTGAGTCAGCAATCATATTTATAGTTTGCTGTTTATTGGCAATAACATGTATACCAGACCCTTTTCTAGCATCAACAAAACCTTCAACTTCTAACATTATAATCGCTTCTCTTACCACTGAACGACTGACTTTTAATTCTTCACAAATGAGTCTTTCTGACGGTAATTTGCTGCCTACAGGATAAACGCCATTGATAATTCGGTTTTTTAATTCTGTAGCGATAACTTGATAAAGACGCTGATGTTCATTCTGTTCTTGGGTCATAATAATTTTTGAGTAGTTCCATAATTCAAGTTTAGTACTTAAAATAACATCTAATTGCTTAGAGTTAAACAAGCTTGAATTAAAATTTTGTAATCTTGTCCGATAATTTTTCAATAAGACGGACAAATGAACAACCAGATTTTTATTGTGGTTATTTGCTATGTTCTGTGATGTATGTCAACTTTTTAAGTTGACTGACATGTTAATATGCGCCAAAATTCATAATGTGTATGGAGCATAAAATGTACAAAACAATAAAAAATCTTCGCTGGTATATGATAGCGTTAGTGACTATTGGCACAATTCTTGGTTATTTAACTCGAAATTCAATTGCAGTTGCTGCCCCAGTGCTTAATGAAGCCATGGGTATGACAACTCAACAATATTCATATGTTGTTGCAGCTTATTCAGCCTGTTATACCGTAATGCAACCTGTAGCGGGGTATGTTCTTGACTTACTTGGCACACGCGTAGGTTATGCGGTATTTGCTTTATTATGGTCAGTTTTCTGTATCAGTACCGCATTTTCTGGCAGTTGGGTGGGGCTTGCGTTTACACGTGGCGCTGTTGGAGCTGCCGAAGCGGCTATGATACCTGCTGGTTTAAAAGCAACAAGTGAATGGTTTCCAGCAAAAGAAAGATCAATCGCTGTTGGTTGGTTTAATTTAGGATCATCCGTTGGAGCAATGATCGCACCGCCATTAGTTGCCGGAGCAATATGGTTACACAGTTGGCAATTAGCGTTTGTTATTTGTGGTTTACTTAGCTTTATTTGGGGGTTATTTTGGTTTGCTCTTTATCGTCATCCAACTAACCAAAAACGATTATCAGAAGAAGAAAGAAAATACATTTTATCAGGGCAAGAAGTTAGTCACCAAACATCAAACACTACTAAATTACCTGCGTATAAAATCATAAGTACTCGTCGCTTTTGGGGTATTGCCATCCCAAGGTTTTTAGCTGAACCTGCATGGGGAACCTTTAACGCATGGATCCCATTATTTATGTCTACGGCTTATGGTTTTGACTTAAAACAGATTGCGATTTTTGCTTGGATGCCAATGTTGTTTGCTGATTTTGGTTGTATACTCGGTGGCTATATGGCGCCATTTTTCCAAAAATATTTTAACGTCAGTTTGATTAACTCGCGCAAATTAGTTGTTACTGTTGGTGGCGTATTAATGATTGCACCTGGGTTAATTGGACTATTTGCAAATCCTTATGTTGCTATCTTCTTATTTTGTATTGGTGGATTTGCTCACCAAGCATTATCTGGTGCATTAATTACATTATCATCCGATGTATTTGGTCGAAATGAAGTTGCAACTGCTAATGGTTTTACAGGTATGGCAGCATGGCTTGCTAGTACTATCTTTGCTTTAATTGTGGGAGCGCTTGCGGAATCTGTTGGTTTTAGCCCATTATTTGTAATTTTAAGTTGTCTTGACCTTTTAGCTGCGTTAGCGGTATGGACAATTTTAAAAGCACCATCAACAACTGAGCAACAATAAATTAATCGAGTTGCGCATGTTATTGGCATGTGCAATTAAATAGATAAACACGGTTTATGGAGAATAATATGCGTTTTTTAACTGAAGACTTTTTACTTGATACTGAATTTTCTCGTCAACTTTATCACAATTATGCGGCACAACAACCGATTTTTGATTATCACTGCCACTTACCACCAGAACAAATTGCACAAGATTATCAATTTAAAAATTTGTACGACATCTGGTTAAAAGGCGATCACTACAAATGGCGAGCCATGCGTACTAATGGTGTGCCGGAGAAGTTTTGTACTGGCAGCGAGG
The DNA here is from genome assembly GCF_016101765.1 of Gilliamella sp. B14448G11. Classification (NCBI taxonomy): domain Bacteria; kingdom Pseudomonadati; phylum Pseudomonadota; class Gammaproteobacteria; order Orbales; family Orbaceae; genus Gilliamella; species Gilliamella sp. B14448G11. Next base: position 39,382 of record NZ_JACFPX010000009.1, read on the forward strand.
TAAATGATTTTGAAAAATTCAAAGCTTGGGCCGAAACGGTGCCTCATACAATCGGTAATCCACTTTATCATTGGACGCATTTAGAATTACGTAGACCATTTGGTATCGATGATATTTTACTATCACCAGCCACCGCTGAAACCATTTGGAACAAATGTAATGCAATGCTTGAAACTAAAGAATTTACTGCACGTAGCATTATGAAAAAAATGAATGTAAAAATGGTCGGCACAACTGATGATCCAATTGATGATTTAGTTCACCATAAAACCATTGCTCAAGATAGTTCATTTGATATTAAAGTTTTACCAAGTTGGCGACCAGATAAAGCGTTTAATATAGATTCTGAATTTTTTGTAGCCTATATCGAAAAATTATCAACTGTTTCGGATATTAATATCTCAAGTTTCCACCAACTTTGTCAGGCGTTAGCAAAACGTATGGATCATTTTGCTGCACATGGTTGTAAAGTTTCTGATCACGCCTTAGATACGGTCGTTTATGAAGAAGCGACAGAAAAAGAATTAGATGCAATTTTAACTAAACGACTAACTGGAGCAAATCTAACTTCGAAAGAAGTCGCTCAATTCAAGACTGCGGTTATCATTTATTTAGGCAGCGAATACAACAAACGTGGATGGGTACAGCAATATCATATTGGCGCTTTACGTAATAACAATTCAAGAATGTTTAATCTAATGGGGCCTGATGTTGGTTTTGATTCTATTAATGACTCACCTATTGCTCAACCATTATCCCGACTATTAGATGCACAAGCTAAACAAAATGCTCTACCTAAAACAATTCTCTATTGCTTAAATCCATCTGATAATGAGATTTTGGGTACGATGATAGGTAATTTCCAAGGGGAAGGAATACAAGGCAAAATGCAATTTGGTTCAGGTTGGTGGTTTAACGATCAAAAAGACGGCATGATTCGCCAAATGACCCAACTGGCTCAGCTTGGTTTATTAAGTCGTTTTGTTGGAATGTTAACCGATAGCCGCAGTTTCCTTTCTTATACTCGTCATGAATATTTTAGACGCATTTTATGTCGTATGATTGGTCGCTGGGTAGAAGATGGTGAAGCACCTCGTGATATCGAGTTACTAGGTCAAATGGTCAAAAATATTAGTTTTGATAATGCGAAAAACTATTTTGGTATCGAATTAAATTAATATATTAGAGTAATAGTAATGAAAACATTGAACAGAATTGATTTTCCTGGCGCTAAATATACTACCCGTGTTGTACAATTTGGCGAAGGTAATTTTTTACGTGCATTTTTAGATTGGCAATTGGATATTTTAAATGAAAAAACCGATCTTGATGCGGGTGTAGCAATTATTCGCCCACTTAATACAGACTTTCCACCATCATTAAATACTCAAGATGGTTTATATACTACATTAATTCGTGGATTAAATGAACGCAATGAAACAGTAAAAGAATTTAGGATGATTCGTTCCGTTAATAGTGAGATAAATGTCTATACACAGTATGACCAGTACCTTGCATTAGCCAAAGATCCTAATATTCAATTTATTTTTTCTAACACCACTGAAGCCGGTATCAGCTATGTTGAAAGCGATAAACTTACAGACCAACCTGCTACAAGCTATCCAGCTAAATTAACGGCTTTCTTGTATGAAAGATTTAACCATTTTTCTGGAAGCAAAGAGAGTGGTTTAATCATTATTCCATGTGAGTTAATTGATTATAATGGCGATGCACTAAAAAAATTGGTCTTAAAATATGCTAACCAGTGGAATTTGTCAGACAAATTTATTGCTTGGTTAGAAAACGATAATGTATTTTGCTCAACATTGGTTGATAGGATTGTCCCAGGTTATCCTAAAGCTCAAATTTCTGAATTAGAATCGGAATTAGGTTATAAAGATAACTTTATTGATTCTGCAGAATATTTCTACCTTTTTGTTATCCAAGGTCCACAATGGCTAGCGCAAAAATTGAATTTGGATAAATGCAACATTAATATCAAAATTGTCGATGATATTAAACCCTATAAAGAGCGTAAAGTTGCAATTTTAAATGGTGCGCATACAGCACTGGTTCCAGTGGCTTATCTAGCAGGAATTGATACGGTTGGTGAATCAATGAATGATTCGCAAATTTTAGAATATATTAAAGAGACAATTTTTGATGAAATTATTCCAGTTTTAGATTTGCCACATCAAGAATTAGTTGATTTTGCGCAGTCAGTTATCAATCGTTTTAAAAATCCATTTATTGAGCACCAATTAATGTCAATTGCTCTAAATAGTATGACCAAATTTAAAACACGTATACTTTCGCAACTGCTCGCTTATCAAAAAGCAAAAAGTGTGTTACCTAAGCATTTAGTGTTCTCTTTTGCTGCTTTAATTGCTTTTTATCGAGGTGTAAGAAATAACCAAAATTATCCATTACAAGACGATGCAATTTGGTTAGAGCGCTTTAGTACTGGCTGGGCCAATGTCAGTAGTGGTAATCAAACACTTGCACAGTTAGTGGAAACAGTACTTAGTGATAGTGCTCATTGGGATTGCGATTTGCTAAATATTCCGCAATTAGCACAAACATTAACACAATATTTAACTGTCATTACTCAAGAAGGTATGCGCAGTGCAATTGAAAAATGTGTTACTGGCAGCAAATAAAATGAGTGGTGCAATGGTAAAATTTATAAAAATTAACAATGAAGATAATGTTGCGGTGGCATTATCTGATATAGAAGCACATGAAGATAATATTATAATCGATGGAAACGCCATTGATTTACCACAAGCGATCAAACAAGGGCATAAATTTGCCCTTAAAGATATTGAGCCTAATGAAAATATTATTAAATATGGCTTACCAATAGGACATGCCACTTGTTTAATTAAAACAGGTGAGCATATTCATTCACACAATTTAAAAACCAATCTAAATGATATTAATAATTATAAGTATCAACCTAATTTATCCAAAAATCAGTCGTTACATGAAATAGCTGATAAACCAGTCAACATTTATCGACGAAAAAACGGTGAAGTTGGTATACGTAATGAACTTTGGATTATACCAACGGTAACGTGTATTAATGGTATTGCGCAGCAAATTGTTAAACAGTTTTGTGATGAACTCAATAATCAATTAGAAATTGATGGCATTACCGTACTTGAACATCCTTATGGTTGTTCACAACTTGGACAAGATCATAAAAACACCAAAATAATATTACAAGATCTTGTTAAACACCCTAATGCGGGGGCTGTATTAGTTATTGGACTTGGATGTGAAAATAATCAAATCTCAGAATTTAAAGCCGATCTTGGTGATTATGATGAGTCGCGTGTTAGATTCCTTGTTGCTCAACAAGAAGCCGATGAAGTTGCTTGTGCATTGACGCTGCTAAGAGAACTTTATGCCATTATGAAGCAAGACAAACGCGAAGTAGGGCGGTTAAGCGAATTAAAATTTGGTTTAGAGTGTGGTGGATCAGATGGTTTTTCAGGAATCACTGCTAATCCGATGCTAGGGTTGTTTTCGGATTATGTCATTGCCCATGGAGGAACCAGTGTTCTTACCGAAGTACCTGAAATGTTCGGTGCAGAAAATATTTTGATGTCTCACTGCGTTGACGAGCCTACTTTCGATAAAACCGTGCTTATGATCAACGATTTTAAACAGTATTTCATCTCAAACAATCAGCCTATTTATGAAAATCCGTCTCCAGGTAACAAAGCGGGTGGAATAACAACCTTAGAAGAAAAATCCCTTGGTTGTACGCAAAAAGCAGGCGGAAGTGAAGTGATTGATGTCTTGAAATATGGTGAAAGACTAACAAAGCATGGACTCAATTTACTCAGTGCGCCTGGTAATGATGCCGTGGCTACAGGGGCTTTATCAGCAGCAGGATGTCATATGGTGCTATTTACTACAGGTCGCGGAACTCCTTATGGTGGAATCGTACCAACGGTAAAAATTGCTACTAATACACAATTAGCAGACAAAAAAGGAAATTGGATTGACTTTAATGCGGGCAAACTCATTGAGGGAACCTCTATGCAACAGTTATTAATTGAATTTATTGACTATATCGTACTGGTTGCTAATGGTCAGCAAACACGCAATGAGATAAATAATTTCAGAAATCTAGCGATATTAAAAAGTGGTGTAACTCTTTAAAACTATCCACTCAAGGCTAAAATTAACCAGCCTACTTATCCAAATAACAATGCGAACTGTAATCTATAATGGGCGACAGTTCGCGTTAAAATGCAAAAGGAAGCAACAATGACAATGGTATCTGTTAAAGATTTTGGTGCAATAGGTAATGGCAAAACACTTAATACAGTTGCTTTTGCCAATGCAATACAACATATTGAACAACAAGGTGGTGGAACGCTTATCGTTCCAGTGGGAACTTATTTAACAGGCGCAATCAAGCTTTGCAGTAATTTAATTTTAGTTATTGAACAGAATGCGACTTTATTATTTTCAGATAATGAACAAGATTACCCAATCGTGCATTCACGTTGGGAGGGGGTAAAACAAGATGTCTATATGCCTTGTATTTACGGTCAAGATCTTGAAAATGTCATTATCACCGGTGGCGGTAAAATTGATGGCAATGGTGCTAAATGGTGGCATACTTTCCGTCATAATCGTGATACCCTAAAGTATCCAAGACCTTACTTGATTGGTTTTGATTTTTGCCAACGTATAACTATTGAAAAAGTCTTTTTAACCCAGTCTCCAAGTTGGACGGTCCATCCAATGGAGTCAAATAATGTGGTGATTGATAATATATCGATTTTAAATCCAGCAGATTCACCTAATACCGATGGTATTAATCCTGAATCTTGCCGTAATGTCAGAATTTCAAATTGTTATATTGATGTGGGTGATGATTGCATCGCAATTAAAGCGGGTATTGAGGAAACAGCAGATAAAAGCCCTTGCGAAAATATTTTAATTACTAACTGTAACATGATTCATGGTCATGGTGCGGTAGTATTGGGTAGTGAGATGAGTGGTAGTATTCGTAATGTCACTATTACTAACTGTGTATTTCAAAAAACGGATCGTGGTGTGAGATTCAAAACACGTCGAGGTCGTGGTGGTACCATTTCAGATATTACTTTTAGTAATATTGTTATGGATGAAGTACTATCAGCCTTTGTAATGAATTATTACTATTACTGCGGACCAAAAGGTAACGATCCAATTGTTTGGAATAAAGATCCTCTGCCAATAAATGAAGCAACCCCAGCTTGCCATAATATTAGTTTTTCAAACATTATCGCCAAAAATGTGCGTGCCTATGCTGGTTTTTTATATGGCATTCCTGAATCGCCAATTGCCAATATTTCGTTTGATAATATTCGAGTATCAATGCAAATCAATGCTGAAGCAGGTGAAGTTGATATGTTTAAGGATGTTAAACCTGAGGCTGGTAAAGGATTTTTTATCGAAAATGCACAGAGTATTTTATTTAATAACGTTATTATCGATAATGTTGTAAGTGAGCCGCTTTGTGTTAAAAATAGTAGTGATGTTTACGTCAATCAGTCATTTGTGAAGCAGGATGGCAAATTAATTAAATTGAAAGTTTGAGCACATTATAGATGATCTTTCAAATTCTATTTGAAAGAAAGTTGATTCTTGGTAAATAACCGCTTTTGTAGCGGTTATTTTTTATAATTAAAAAACGTTAATCAATAATACTCCTTGTAAAATAGATAGCGCATAATGCAATAAAATAATTATTTACCATTTATCAGTGGTAATAATTACATCCATAATCTATTATGGCAATTTAGCTGTTTTATTCCATCCAATGATAAGCACATTAAAATCCATCCAATATTCATTACAAATTTATACCGCATTGTCATTTGAATGATTGAAATTGACTTAAGTGTTGATAAATCCTGTTGCGCATAGGTATGCAACAAATCTTCTTTATTGAAATGGCAAATGGGAACCAATAGATAACAGTATGGCTAATTTTGCTGCTAATGATCACCAAACTACAGAGTCTGTAAGTGTTTTCATATTGCCTAATTGGTCAACAATAAACTCAGCAGAGCTTCAATAACAAGGCCACTTATAATTCTTATTTACATTACTTTAGTAAAATAACTTTGAAGTTGATCACATTTATCTAATAAAGCCGTTAAAGCTAAATTTTTAGCTATTCATACTCAAATGCGTACTTAACTCTTTATAGGATAAATTATGACTAGTGCATTTTATAAAAAACCAACTTATTGGTTTGCCTCGTTTTATAGCATTATGTATTACGCAGCGGGAAGTTTCGTTTTTTCCTTTTATGCTATATGGCTAAGTAAGGAGATAGGCTTAAGCGCAAAACAGACCGGCATTATTTATTCGTTTAACTACTTTATTTCGTTAATCATTATGATTCTGTATGGTATTTATCAAGATAAATTAGTGCTAAAAAAACACCTTGTTTGGTTTCAAAGTATTATTATTACTTGCGCTGCTCCAGCATTAATTTATGTGTATGAACCATTATTGCGCCATAATTTTTATCTTGGTGTGATTTTCGGTAGTTTCTTTTTAGGATTTGGTTGGATTGCTGGCATGGGGCTAATTGATTCCTACTGCGAAAAAATCAGCCGGGCGTTTGGTTTTGAGTTTGGTCAGTGTCGAACATGGGGATGTATTGCTTATGCTGTCGGTACCTTTATTGCGGGTATTTTGATTAGTATTAATCCTCACCTAAATTTTTGGGCAGCATCGGGTGTTGGTGTTTGTTTCATGATTCTTAACCTCAACTTCAAGCCTGATTTAAGTAAATCAACCGAAGCAGTGTTCCAGAAAAAGGATAAACTCAGTTTTAATGAGATCCTCTCTGTTTTTACCCTTAAAAAATTCTGGATATTTGTTATCTATGTACTCGGAACTTACAGCCTTTATAATATTTATGATCAACAGTTATTTCCTGTTTATTTCACACAACAGTTTGAAGATGTCAATGATGGATATCGTTTGTATGGTGTTTTAAATTCATTTCAAGTCTTTTTAGAAGCCGCAGTTATGTTTTGTGTACCATTTGTGGTGAATCGTGTCGGTGCAAAAAATGCATTGATTTTTGCCGCATTTGTTTCGGCTTCTCGTATCTTCTTAACGGGTCATGTAAGCAGCATTGCAATTATCTCAGTGATTAAACTTATGCACTGCTTAGAAATTTCAACCATTTTGGTTTCAGTGTTCAAATATATTGATAATAACTTTAATGCTCGATTATCTGCGACTGTTTTTTTAATTGGCTATCAGGTTGCAGGTTCAGTAGGGGTCATTTTATTTTCAACTTTAGTTGGTGATTTTTATGATAAAGCAGGTGCAGCAACAACATTTAATAATCTTGGTTTAGTTGTATTAGGCTTTATGATTTTTGCCATCTTCTTCTTAAGTCGTGATAGAAAAAGTGTCAATATCGAAGATAAGCCAGAAGTTAAATAAATTAAAACTGTTTTCAATTTTTCATTAATAGAATTTAATAACGTTAGTAAGGATTCACAATGAACATATATAATTCTGTAACACAATTTCACTTTGAACAAACTCGAACCATTTCGCCAGAAAATATGACTGGTGAAAAAGGTAAATCTTGTATGAAAGGCAGTGCATTAGGTCCAAGCCGTAAAGGACAAGGTTGTATTTCGATTCCAGCAGGTGAAACGGTAACAATTGCTGAGATCACAGGTCCAGCTGAAATTCGTCATATGTGGTTTACCTTAACCGACAGAACGCATCGCGGTAGTTTTGTACTTCGTGATGTAGTGATTCGTATTTATTGGGATGATGAAAAAGTTCCTTCTGTTGAAAGCCCAATTGGTGATTTTTTCTGTAATGGTTTTGGAGCAAGGTGTGATATTAATTCAGTGCCAATTGTTGTTAATCCAACAGGTGGCTTTAATAGCTATTTTAGAATGCCATTTAATAAAAAAGCGCGCATTGAAATTCAAAATGAGCATGAAGCTGATTTACAGCATTTCTTCTTTACTATTAATTATGCAATCATGCCAAAACCGTTTGAAGCACCGCTTTATTTCCATGCACAATGGCGTAGACAGCGCGTCACTAATTATGCACAAGACTATGTGATATTAGACAATGTTGAAGGTCATGGCTATTATGTTGGTACTTACTTAGCATTGACCGCCCTTGAGCGTTATTGGTGGGGTGAAGGTGAGTTTAAATTCTATCTAGATGGCGATAGCGATTATCCAACTCAGCATTCAACTGGCTCAGAAGACTATTTTGGTGGCGCATGGGCATTTCATAACCGCGATAGTCAAGGTCGGCCAAAAGCGAAATGTTTCCAAACATTGTTTATGGGATATCCATATCAAACCAATCGTGATGCAACGCGTGACTTTTTCCAAACTGGAGATTCTAACCCAGTACACGGTTTTGGTGATGATAGCTTACCAATGCATGGCTTATATCGTTGGCATTTACCAGATCCAATTGCGTTCCATAAAAATATCAAACTTGCTTTTCAACAAATTGGTAATGATGATATAAGATTATATGAACGTTGCGATGATATTGCCAGTGTTGCTTATTGGTATCAGAGCCCATCGGAAAACCATAATCCGGTATTCCCGAATAAACAACAACGTACACCACGATAATTAAGAGAGCAGTAAATGGCGAGTAATAAATTAAAAATCAATGATATTGCTCGTTTGGCTGGCGTGTCGGCAACGACCGTCAGTCATATCTTTAATAAACGAGATAAAAAATATCGTATTTCACCACAGACACGGCAACGGGTATTAGCCATTGCTCAACAATACAGTGATCAATCGCATATTCGCCAATATTTGATAAAAGCCAATAGTACCAATACGGTAGGTGTTATTGTTCCTGATATGTCGAATTCTTTTTTTTCAATGTTTTTGCATCATTTAGAGGCATCATTTAGGCAAAAAAACATTCAATTATTAATTACTTGTAGTCATTATAATAAAGACGTCGAAGTTAACGTCGCTCAAAATTTAGTTGAGCGTAAAGTAGATGCGATGATTGTGGTGACATCTTTAGACTGTGATGATTTTTATGTAAGTATTAACCAACATACCCCGGTACTATTTTTTGACCGCTATCTTAAAGATACCTCCTTACCTTTTATCACAAGTGAATCATTGGATTCGGTTGCTGAATTAATACAACCTTATGCCAAACAATTAGATGAATTTTATTTTATTGGTTGTGACACGCAACTGACATCGATTGATGCAAGGCTTAAAGGATTTAAACAAGGACTTAAGAATGCTGGTTTAGCCGTTAATCCAGAATGGTTAGTGAGTGATGACTACTGTCCAAATAAAGGATACGATTTGCTTAAAAATCTGCATAACGAACTAGGGCGTTTACCAAAAGCGATTTTTACACCGTCAGGGAATCTGTTACAAGAAGTGCTTAGTTATTTAGTGGAAATAAAGTTAGATCCGAAAGAAATTTGCATATGTTCTTATGACTACAACATCTATCTAGATTACTCTTATTATCCAATTGATGCCATTGCGCAGGATTTTCAAAGTATGGCGCATGTTTGTGTTGATGTGATCGATGATTTACTTAACTTTAAAGAGTTAAAAAACAATGAAATTTTTATCAAACCACAAATAATACGCCATCATTAAATTGATCATTGAGTGATGAATTACACAATGATTAACGATTAGCGTTTTTCATAATACGGGCTTTATCAACTTGCCATTGACGCTCTTTGATATCGGTGCGTTTATCGTACTCTTTTTTACCTTTAGCAACACCAATTTTTACTTTTGCCCAAGCATTTTTCCAATATAAAGAAAGGGCAACAACGGTATAACCTTGACGATTGATTTGACCAAATAATGAGTTAAGCTCACGTTCATTTAATAATAATTTTCGATTGCGCATAGGTTCACACACCACATGTGTTGACGCAACATTCAACGGTGTAATTGTTGCACCAAATAACCATGCTTCACCATCTTTGAGTAATACATAACTATCACTTATATTGGCTTTACCTGCACGTAATGATTTTACTTCCCAGCCTTGCAGGGATAATCCGGCCTCAATTTCCTGTTCAATAAAGTACTCATGGCGTGCGCGTTTATTTAATGCTATAGTTGCCGAACCCGGCTTGTGTAATTTTTTCTTAGTCATAATGTGCGATATTATAAAGTTACGTGATACTATATGCCACTAATTTTAACTTTTATTTTATTATTATGGCACATGTTTTTCACGAGGTTATCGAGCCTTATTCAATTGAGCAAATGTTTGCTTTGGTCAATGATATTACTCTCTATCCAGAATTTGTACCTGATTGTATCGCAACTGGTATTATTAGAAAACAAGATAATTTAATGGCGGCATTTATTGAAGTTGAAAAATTAGGTTTTAAGAAATCTTTTACAACACTAAACAAAATTAATCAGCCTCATTCAATAGAAATGAGTTTGTTAGACGGTCCGTTTAAATACCTATCGGGAAAATGGCAGTTTACTCCATTAGGAGAAAATAAAAGTAAAATTAGTTTTGAGTTGAATTTTGAATTCAAAAATAAGTTACTTGATATTGCTTTCACTCCAGTATTTAAAGAGGTGATGGCTAATATGGTTAATGCATTTTCACAAAGAGCAAGGCAGATTTATTAAGATGAACAGTATTCAAATTGTTTATGCGCTACCTAATAATCCAACAATAATTAATTGTGATGTTGATGAGCAAACGGATGTCTTGCAAGCAATCACAAAATCCAATATCTTATCGATCTGTCAGATAAAATTAGATGAACACTTGATTGGTATTTATGGTAAACGTTGTGATCTTAATGATTTAGTGAAAAATGGCGATCGTATTGAAATCTATCGTCCATTAATTAATGATCCTAAAGAAATAAGACGAAGAAGAGCAGCAAAAAAATAATTTATTGAGGCAAAGGAAACAGAATGCATAATCTGCTAATTGAAAAAATTGAAACTTTATGCAAGAAGCGTGGTATTAAATTGACAACACAGCGTCGAACAGTGTTAGATATTATGCTGAAAGCAAATAAAGCAATGAGTGCATATGATCTTTTAGATTTGCTTAAAATCAGTGAACCACAAGCAAAGCCGCCAACAATTTATCGTGCGTTAGAATTTTTGCTTGAACAAGGTTTTATCCATAAAGTTGAATCGTCGAATAGTTTTATTATTTGCCCACATTTTCATGATCCAGAGCATATTTCAATACTGTTTATTTGTGACAAGTGTCAACAGATCATTGAAAAACATTCTCAAGATATCGAAACACAACTTAAGCAATTAGCGCGACAAAGTGACTTCTTAATAAAACACAGTGTGCTTGAAATACATGGAATTTGTCAGCCATGTCAGCCTTAATTATTACTCTTTGGTTAGTAAATCTATTTTGTGATACTGTCGGACAAATTGCATTTAAATATGCTGCAATAACTTCAAAACATCAACAAGGTTTACACTATTGGCAAAAATTGTTTGGTAATTTTTGGCTTTGGTTGGGGTTTAGTACCTATTTTGTTGGCTTTATTTTTTGGCTGGCTTTTTTAAGTGAAGTTCCATTATCGCAAGGTATTCTATTGGGATCGTTTAATATCATCACAGTTATGGTTGCTGGACGAATTTTATTCAAAGAACATCTAACAGCATTTCGTCTTATTGGTATATTTTTTATTACTTTCGGCGTGATATTAGTAGGACTTACCTAATGAAAAAATTTTATATCATCGGTTTTATCTTATTGTTATTTTTTGATACATTTGGTCAAACTACTTTCAAATTAACCGCATTATCAGCTTTACCATTCGAAATTAGTTTCGATTGGTTAATCCGTATTTTTAGTCATGGTTGGGCTTATTTGGTCATTTTAGGCTATACAGGCGCATTTATGACTTGGATGGTTTTATTAAAAAAAGCGCCTGTAGGACCAGCGTTTGCTGCTTCACATCTACAAGTAGTGACCGTTATGCTAGTTTCAGTGATCGTGTTTAATGAACAAATAACATTAACTCGTTTGTTGGGTGGATTATGTATTATTATTGGTATTGTATTTTTAGCTTTGGCTGAGCAAAAATTACAATGCAAAAAATAGGTTTTATACTGAAACGTATGCATTACCTGAAACTTTTTGACAAAAATTTTTCTTATTTAGTTTTTTAGGTTAATTTTGACTCGATCTATTTATTATTAGGAATCAATAAAGTTAATAGAAATATTGATTCCTTTTTTAATTATTGGGTTAGAAAAAGTTTGGTTTAATATTGTCGTGTTCTCGCTCCAGTATAACTAAGTAAGCTTCTCTACGCCAAAATAGATATAAACGACGTATATCTTTTTCCATCGTAACCACTCGCCAACCTTGAGCCGCATATCTATTTAAAAAAGTAGAAAACTTTAAAGGATCAGCGTTAGCGGTACCTAAAAGTAATGAGGATAATGCACTTTCTTGATAAATTATTACTTTATATTCTTTCATATAGTTAAACCTTAATTCCTTTTACAAAAAATATTCATTTTTTTTGAATGCAATGTTAAAAAATAGGCAGAAATTATACCTTTTTTAACCAGTCAAACAAACAATTAAACTTATGATAATTAAAACTAACTAATTTAGCGTAAGTTTTGTCAAAAAGTTTCAGGTAATGCATACGTTTCAGTATAAAAATTATAATTTAAATGAATATTAAGATAATAGTTAACGTTTATGACAACATTTGGCAAGAGTTGATAAGTAAATTAGAGGGAATTAATAATTTAGCGTTTCACTTTAATGTGACAAAAAAACAAAAGTACTCTAGCTTTAAAATATTTTAAAGCTATCTAAAGCGACCAGACAAATGAGTTAAATCTGTTTATCTAAATTTTTAAGCATTTCGATAATCGGTCTATTAGCATCAGGAAATTCGTCAGCATTAAGATCTTCTTGCGCAACCCAACGGCTAGGTTGGCCTTCTTTAGCAAATGGCACACCGTCCCATTCTTCAACAAGATAAGCATGAATGGTGATGTCACGATCATCATAACTATGTTTAAAAATATTTAAAAATTGGGCCTGATGAATTTGGATATCAACTTCTTCCGCTATTTCACGTTGCAAGGTTTGAAATGGGGTTTCACCTACTTCAATCTTTCCACCTGGAAATTCCCAAAAACCAGCAAGATGTGAGTCTTCACCGCGTTGAGTTATAAAGATTTGACAATCTTGTGAACGAATAATACCTACAGCAATTTCAGTATGTTTTTTCATAATCCTGTCTATTTATTATTAAAATCAGGGAAAGTTGGTACTTTCCCTAGTAAGTTTAGTACCGAGTTTAGTCGGTTATTTAATATCAATATTGCTTGATGATACTAAATTTTTGCCTTAGTGAACAGCACCATGGCAATGTTTATATTTTTTACCTGAACCACAAGGACATGGGTCATTACGTCCCACTTTTGCTTGGTTTCTTACTATTGGTTGTGATGAAGTTCCTGCTGATTGTTCTTTACTTTCACTGCCCATATTTGTTACCTCTTCATGGTTGGCTTGTTGTTTTGCCATTAATTTTTCCATTTCGGCTAGACGTTGACGTTCGGCTTCATCAACTTCTTCTTGAGAACGAATCTGAACGCGACTTAATATCCCTATTACATCATATTTTAATGCTTCTAGCATGCTAGCAAACATATTAAATGATTCACGTTTATATTCCTGTTTTGGATCTTTTTGTGCATAGCCACGTAAATGAATACCTTGACGCAAATAATCCATCGCTGCTAGATGCTCTTTCCATAAAGTATCAAGTGTTTGTAACATAACGCTTTTTTCAAACTGTCTAAATGCTTCAGAACCAGCAGTATTTTCTTTTGCGATATAGGTATCTTGAGCTATTTGTAAAATACGTTCACGTAATGTTTCTTCATGAAGATTTTGTTCTTCATCTAACCATTTAGCAATAGGTAAATCTAAATCAAAATCGCTTTTAAGTGCTGTTTCAAGGCCTGCAACATCCCACATTTCTTCAATAGATTGTGGTGGAATATATTGATCAATTAATGCATTAAAGACATCACTACGGATTGAATCAATCGTTTCTTTGATATCGGAGTTATCAAGTAATTCATTACGTTGACGATAAATTGCTTTACGTTGATCGTTTGCAACATCATCGTATTCAAGTAACTGCTTACGAATATCAAAGTTTCGACTTTCAACTTTCTTTTGAGCATTAGCAATGGCTTTAGTTACCCAAGGATGCTCAATGGCTTCACCTTCTTTCATACCTAATTTACGCATCATGTTACCCACACGATCGGAAGCAAAAATTCGCATTAATGGATCTTCCAACGATAGGTAAAAGCGTGATGCCCCTGGATCACCTTGACGACCGGCACGTCCACGAAGTTGGTTATCTATTCGACGTGATTCATGACGTTCGGTACCTAAAATATAAAGTCCTCCAAGTGCAATCACTTCTTCGTGTTTTGCTTGCCATGCTTGTTTGGCTTTTTCGATATCTTCAGCAGTAGGAGCTTCAAGTTTTGCTATATCGCTTTGCCAGTTACCACCAAGCATAATATCGGTACCACGACCAGCCATGTTTGTAGCAATGGTTACTGCACCTTTACTACCTGCTTGAGCGATTATTTCCGCTTCTTGAGCATGGAATTTCGCATTAAGTACGTTATGCTTGATACCGGCTTTCTTAAATGCGGATGACACTAATTCAGATTTTTCAATTGAGGCTGTACCAACTAAAACGGGTTGTCCACGTTCAACACAAGCTTGTACATCAGTCACAATCGCATTGATCTTCTCTTTTTCTGTCATATAAACAAGATCAGGTTGATCTTTACGTATCATTGGACGATTGGTTGGGATAACAATAGTATCTAAACCATAAATCTGATTGAATTCAAATGCTTCAGTGTCAGCAGTCCCTGTCATGCCTGCTAATTTTTCGTACAAACGGAAATAGTTTTGGAAAGTAATTGATGCTAATGTTTGGTTTTCATTTTGGATTTTAACATGCTCTTTAGCTTCAACGGCTTGATGCAAACCATCAGACCAACGTCGTCCATCCATTGTACGGCCAGTATGCTCATCAACAATAACAATTTCGTTATCTCTGACAATGTAATCCACATCTTTATGGAATAGGTGATGAGCACGTAATGCTGCATTGACATGATGCATTAACACAATATTACTTGGCGCATAAAGTGATTCATCACCTTTCATAATTCCATTTTTAATAAGTAATTCTTCAACTTTCACTAATCCACGTTCAGTCAAATTGGCTTGACGTGTTTTTTCATCGATAGAAAAGTCACCATCACCCTGAAATTGATCGGAGTCTTCTTTTTCTTGTTGAATTAGATATGGAATGATTTTATTAACACTAACATATCGGTCAGAACTATCTTCAGCTTGTCCCGAAATGATAAGAGGTGTTCTTGCCTCATCAATTAGAATTGAGTCAACTTCATCGACTAAAGCATAATGCAGAGGGCGTTGTACACGAGAATCTTTAGTAAATACCATATTATCGCGTAAGTAGTCAAAGCCATATTCATTATTGGTTCCATATGTAATATCGGCATTGTAAGCTTCACGTTTCATATGCGGTGGCATATTAGGTAGATTGATACCAACAGATAATCCTAAAAATTCGAATAATGGACGATTATTTTCAGCATCGCGCTGTGCTAAGTAATCATTTACTGTCACAACATGTACGCCTTTACCTGTTAACGCATTTAAATAAGCAGGTAAGGTTGCGGTTAAAGTTTTACCTTCACCTGTACGCATTTCAGCAATGCAACGTTCATTTAATACCATACCACCAATAAGTTGTACGTCAAAATGGCGCATACCAAACACACGTTTACTTGCCTCACGTACAACAGCAAAGGCTTCTTCTAAAATATCATCTAACTTAGCGCCTTCAGCGATTTTTTGTTTAAATTCTGTAGTTTTAGCTTTTAACTGTTCATCGCTTAAGGCTTCAATTTGCGGTTCAAGTGCATTAATTCTTTCAACGCGTTTACGCATCATTTTTAATACGCGTTCATTTCGACTACCAAATACTTTGGTTAATAGTTTTAATAACATGATTTTTCTCTTGTTCTTTTTAATAGAAATAGTAAGGCTTATGCCTTTATAAAAATTTAATTTAATTAAGTGGTAAGCTCATTAAGCAGTAGTGTTAGGTCCAGCCCTTATGCCATTATTAGGTGATAATCGAATAATTGGATTTGGACTAACATCACGGTAATTTAATGGTGTAATTAACCTATAATATTGCCTTTTTTGCGCTAAGACTAATGTTTGTGATGTTATTGTTATCGGAGCTTGATGATCTTGTACAATTCGGGTAATGGTAATAATACCAACTTGGGACGCTGAAGATTGCGCAGGTAAAGCGTTTTCTTGATACAATCCAAACCCAGCAGCAATCACACCTAATAATAAGTGCGATAAAGCCGTGTTAATAATCAAGCGTTTGCTGATTTTTTGCCAATAATTAATTATGATCATTTCGGCAGTATATTAGCATTTTTTGTCAAAATCAAAAACAATTATTACAACAAGTTAAGCGATTATTGTAGGCAATGAAATGATAAGCAAATAAAGTTAATAAGCCCGATTATAAATAAGAGGTAATTTATATAAATAAAGTAATATTTAACGAGGAATAGTATAAAATCCACCCATCAAAAAACTTACGATAAGTGGATTTAAATTGATCGAAACTTACGTTATTCTAAACTTGCATGGCGATGAGCCATATCATCATTACTATCTTTTTGGTTATTACTCATAGTAAGAATAACAGTATCAAAGATAATAAGTAACATCTGTTCGAAAAGGCTACCAAGTGGTTGTTGACTTACTTGTGATTGTGAATATTTAGTACCCGATTGTAACATAATGTCTGGTGATTGGATTTTGGCAAGAGTTGAATCAGGCGATGCACAGATAATAGCAAGATCAATACCTTGTTTGAGTGCTGATTTAGCCATTAAATTAACACTTTCAGTTTCACCTGAGGCTGATGCGACTATTAAAAGATCACCTTTTTGTACTGATGGTGTAGTTGTTTCACCAACTACAAAAGAGTTTAATCCAAGCTGCATCAGTCTCATTGCAAAAGCCTTTAACATAAGACCTGAACGTCCTGTACCATGGACAAAAATACGGTTATGCTGTTTTATTTTCTGGATTAAATTTGTGATGTTTTGGTCAGTTAATGTTTGAACAGAATGATTTAGTTCATTAATAATTAGTTGTGATTGCATTTTGCTTGCTCCTATTAAGCAATAGTTCTACCGCCATCAAGTAAAATAGTTTGTCCTTGAATATAAGAATTATCTTTATCTGCTAAGAATAAAGTTAAGTTAGCAACATCTTCGACAGTACCAAGACGTCTAACCGGTATTTTTTCCAACACGGCATCTAGACTTTCTTGAGTCGGGTAATTCACACGCATCATTTTTCCTGAGTCAATTAATCTTGGAGCAATTGAATTTACATTTACACCCTTTGGACCTAGTTCTTTGGCTAATCCTCGCATTAATCCTTCGCCTCCTGCTTTAGATGCAGGGTAAGACACACCACCACCAGTGCCACTTAAGGCTGAACCTGAACTGATATAAACAATTGAACCTTTATTGGTTAAAAAATCGTTATAGAAAGGTTTAACGGTATTAAATAGACCACTTAAATTGATATCTAATGTTTTTTGCCATTCTTCATAAGAGATATCATTAACTTTGTTAGCAAATGCAACACCAGCATTTAATACTAAAATATCAATACGTCCGAATTGTTTGAATGTTTCTTCTCGTACTTTTTCCATATCTTTCGCGTTTGATACATCAGCTTGAATAAATATTGACTGTTGCTGATAATCGCGAGTTATTTGTTCTGCCGTTTCAGTCCCTAATTCATAATTAAAATCGACAATAACTGTATTAGCTCCAGCTTTTGCAAATTTTTCAGCAATTGCTTTACCAATTCCATGTGCTGCACCAGTTACAAGTGCAACTTTTCCAGTGAAATTACTCATTTTTATCTCCTTATCTATATTATGCGGCTAATGAAACTCTTAACTTAGTAATGTTGTCTGTGATATTGCCATTGAATAAATATCCCCCAGAGACAAAAATATTTGCTCCAGCATCGCGACAATACTTAATGGTTTTGTCATCAATACTTCCGTCGACTTCGATATCAATATTGTAATTACTGACCAAAGATCTAACTCGTTTTATCTTATCCACTACGGACATTAAAAAATGTTGTCCTCCCTCACCAGGATTAACTGTCATAAGTAAAACCATATCAATATCATTTAAAAGATATTTTATATTTTCTTCGGAAGTGCCGGGATTAAGCACTATTCCAGCTTTTATTCCTGCCTTACGAATTTTCTGCAAACAACTTATGTGGCGATTAGTCGCTTCTTGATGAATTGTGATAATGTCTGCTCCGGCTGCAATGATACTGTCTAAATGCACTTCAGGTTTTTGCACCATTAGATGAACATCAAGTGGTAAATGTGTTAATTTTTTTAGAGCTTTAATGTGATCAGCCCCAAAGGCTATGCGTTCAACAAAATGCCCATCCATTACATCTACATGTAATAGTTCGACCTCATTTTTTTCTAGTTCTGTCAATTGTTGCTTTAACATACCTAAATTAGCAGCAAAAACAGATGGTGAGAGTTTAAATTTGTTTGCCATGTATTATTTCCTTATTCATAAAAATATATTTAAGAAAAAACTTCTATTAATCTATGTATTAATGAAACCAAAATGCTTCCTGGATTCCAGCCAAAATGACCACCATCGGTTACTGTGGCATTTGGATTTGTGGCGAAGATATCTAAGCCTGCATACTTCATCATCGCTGTTGCTTCTGGAGCAAAATAGTTAGCGCTAAAGCAGACAAAATACATGCAGATTATTGATAGTAAGGTGCTACGAAATACATTTCCCTTACTGGCTAAGACAATCATAGGTGTCAAATAACAAACTTGAGCGAGTAAACCTAAAGGAAAAAACGTCATATTAGGAATAAGGAAAGCAAATCCGATAACAAATGGTATAGTGATTGCGGTTACGGTAATACAAGCAGGATCGCCAAGTCCTAAGGCAATGTCCATGGCTATATAAAACTTACCATCACTACCACTAACATGTTTTTTGATAAATGTTGTTGCTGCATTACCTATTGGTGTTACGCCCTCCATCATAATTCCTACCATTCTTGGAATAAGTATCATGACTGCTGCAAATCCCATACAAATGGTGAGAATTGTTGGAATATTTTGTTGAGTTAATATGCCTAAAAATGCACCAACAAAAATACCAATAAAGGTAGGATCTCCAAAAATACCTAATTTACTTTCAATTTTATCCATATTTATTTCAAAATTTTTAATAAAAGGAATAAAATCAATTAGTTTATTTAAAAATACGGCAATTGGATAAATTAAAGCAACAAAAGCTAAAGTAGTGCATGTGGTTCCCTCTAAACCAAAATATTCCTCCCATTTAGGAGCAACCCATTTAGCACAAAATAATGTAATAACAGATAAGCCGATTGTGACTAAAACACCAATGAATATATTGTCAAATAGAGCAATGGCTAAAGCTCCCGGAATCATGAAGTGAATGAAGTTCCATACATCAACATTAATTACATTAACAACTTTTATTTTGATTAATAAAATATTTAATAAAATGATCAACGGAATACACAATACCACTGCTGGGATAGACCAAGCGGCACCACCGATTGCAGCAAATCCTACATCAATCGTTGTAAAACCTGACCCAAGCTTTTCATAATAGGCGATAACTGGGTTTATTGTTGCCATTAGTAGGTTAAGCACTAGTACTAAACCTTGAAAACCAATTCCAACGAGTAAACCTGATTTAATTGCTGAACCAATTCGCATACGGAAAAACAAACCTAGTAGCATGATAACTACGGGTAGCAATACTACTGCACCTAGTTTTGAAACGGTTTCAAAAAAAGTTTGTAATATATCCATCATAGTTATGCTCCTTATGCATTAGATAAAATCTCTTGGCATAGTTGCAATAGTTTGTCTTTTACTAAATCAACGTTAACACCAGAAATAAGACCAAAAACACTCATATGTGGAATGGTTAATGCTTTTTTATAATTAGCGGTTGTGAGTACTAAATCAAAATTTTGCTGTTTACCCTCCAATTCTCCTAAAGTACATTTACTAATTTTTGCTGATATACCAGCACTTTCTAATATATTTTTTACTGCATCAACAGCAACTGTTGACGTTGCTACACCACTTCCACAGGCAACAATGATATTTAATTGTTTGGACATAATTTTTCCTTTCATCTATTTTATTCATCAGTAATTTTTAAATTAGTGATGAATAAAAATTTAGTATAATTATCTATTTGTTTATATGCTGATTGATTAATTGTTCAACTTGTAAGCAGCTAAGGTTTTGACAGTTGTCAACGAAAATTTCATCTTGAAATAAAGCAAACAACCGCTGGAGTATCGTCAAGTGTTGATTACTGGTTGATAAAGCTAGGTTGAATATTAATTGACAACTGACTTTTAAATCAGAATCTTCCATTTGTCCAAACTCAACACCTTTAGAGGAACGAACTAAACTAATAGCATCAGACTTTACCAATTGATAATTTGCATGAGGTATAGCTATCCCTATTCCGTTACTCATAAGTAATCCTGTAGGATAATCTTTTTCACGATCAATACATGCAGTAATGTAATCAGCTTGGATATAATCTTTTTCTAACAAATAAGATCCTGATGCGTTAATTACTTCTTGATATGTTTTGATACTGTTATCTAAATCATGAACTAAAATATGCATAAACTACCTCTTATTTAGTAAGTTCTTTTTTTACTGCATCAAAAATTGCTTCTTCGCCAATACCGGTAAGCAAACCAGCACCAACAATTACTTTAGTTGTAATATCAGGATTATCGATTTTGGTTGATGACACGACTAAATCGTAGCCATTAAACGTATCAGCTGAACATGCCATGAGTGAGGATTTATCCACTTGTGCAACAATACTTTGTTCTTTCAGATAATCTTGTAAAATTGAAACCATAATTGATGATGAAGCAATTCCATTTCCACAAACCACTAAAACTTTTTTCATTTTGAGACCTCGCTATTAATGTTTGAATTTCTTTGTTTTTTCTTCAATAAATAACCTACTGATAGTAAAATCAGACCAATTAACGCATAACCTAGTATTCCTATGTGGCTAGTTGCGGCAAACAGTCCTGTAAATGGATTTGCAGATGGATTCAATGAGGTATACATCACAGAAGCATCAGGATTGGTTCCAAATTCTTGAAATACTTCATTTGTTGCAGGAGTCATCCACGAAGCGATATATAAACCACCGCCAAATAAAAAAATTGAAGTGATCCATGTACGAATGATATTGCCTTTAAATACTGGTACCATACAGGCAATAAAGAATACAAATTGAGATAAGTCACCTAATGGCATTACCTTATTACCGGGTAAAATTACGGCTAAGATGACAATGACTGGTATAAGCAATAATGCGGGTGCAATTACTGATGGGTTACCAACAATTAACGCAGTATCCATACCAACAGTAATATCACGATTTGGGAAGCGTTTAACTAGTTTTTTTCGAACTACATTTGATAACGGTACTAATCCTTCCATCATTATGGAAGTCATCCTTGGTAATAACAACATAACAGCTGCTAAATACATTCCCAATTGTAAGCTAGAAATGATAGTGTGATAGGGGCTTTGCCATGAATAACCACAAAAACCAAGTAAAACTCCAATAATAAAACCAACAATGGTTGGATCACCAAGTACACCAAAGCGTTTTTGAATTGTTTCTGCTGTAATACTCAGATTTTTAAAACCAGGAATACGGTCATAAACCCAATTGAAAGGGTAAGCAAAAATGAGATAAGTATTTGCTACTGGGTGAGAAATGGATACACCTTCGGGTAAATTATAAAACTGTTCATTATTTTTAGCGCCAATATCGGCCGCTATTAATGCCCAAATATGGAAGAGTGCTGCTGTTAATACTCCATATAGAAAACTTCCAGAGTAAACACCAACAATAGCCCCCATTGATGCATTTTGATGTAAATTGAACACATCAACATTAACGCAATCTGTTATTTTTAAAATAAGGAGTAGTACATTAACAAATACACATAATGGAATAATAATTGGTCCCATACTAGAACCGAATCCCATTACGGCAGTAGCAGCGCCTCCGACATCAATTGCACTAAGTGAAGATCCTGTACTTTCAGCAAGTCCAGTAACTGCAGGAGCCATCTTGTCTAGCATAAATTTAATTGTCATACTTAATGCTATAAAGCCAATACCAACTTTCATTGCAGAAGATATACATTCTGAAATAGGTCGACCAAGACCAGCCATGAGTATTAAAAAAATAATAGGGATAAAGATAAAATTACCTAAATCATTAATAAATTGCGTGATTAGTTCCATAAGATGCTCCTTTGTTACTTATTCATCAGCTCTAAAACCCATATTCCATGCAACATGCATAGGTTTGACTAATAGAGCATTGTCATTACGTTCTGCTTCTAATAAGTTTTTTTTCGAGTTTTCGCGAGCAGTAGTAAAATCAAAAGGTTCATCAAGCCAAGCGTCAATGATCATTTTTGTATACTCAAGCCCATTGACTCGGCAACCAATACCGATGATTTGCGCATTATTACTGAGTCTGGCTCGTTTGGCTGAATAAGGATTGGTTACTGCAGTGGCACGAATACCCCAATGTTTATTTGCTTGACAAGTAAAACCAATTCCAGTTCCACAGATATAAATACCTAAACGGCAAATATCTTTTTGAATCAGCACTGACATTTCATCTGCCAATTTGGCGAATGTATTGACACCATCATCCTTGACCTTTACTGGGTCATAAACGACCTCAGCATTTTTTTCATCAATTAAGTATTGTTTAATGGCTTGTTTATATTCAAATCCCAGATCATCGCATGCGATAGCAATTTTTGTTTTCATCAGTTTTCCTCATTTAGATTTAGTAACCAACTTTATAGTTGGTTTTTATTGGTAAGTTAATGTGATCTGCGTCACAAAAATAATAAGATTATGTTTTTTATGTAATTAAAAACCAATTTATACCAATTTTGTGTTGGTATTTAATATTAAGTCAATTGGTTTTTTTAGAAAAGTAGTTAAGATAAATGAGGAATAAGTTAGATTCTGTTGTAAAATATCGGCAAAAATAAAAAAGATAACTATTAATAACACCAATACCCATACTAAAATAATTGAGATTGTTAACTATGCACTTAATGAATGAGAGAAGAGAATTAATTTTAGAAGAGTTGATTACAGCGGGAACTGTGTATGTAAGTGAACTAGCTCGTAAATATCAAGTAACTTATGAAACTATTCGCAAAGATCTATCTCAATTAGAAAAAAAAGGATTTTTAGTTAAATGTCATGGCGGTGCAACGCTTAAACAAGGTGCTATTGAGAATCCATTCAAAATTAGAGAAAAAGAAAATGCAAGCTTAAAAAAGAGTATCGCACAAAAAGCATTAACGCTTCTTGCAGATAATTGCTCAATAATTATCGGTACAGGAAGTACAGCATTAGAACTAGCTAAATTATTAGTGTATCGTTCTGGTTTCAAAATTTTCACGGACTCTCTACCTGTAGCTAACATATTGATTTCGTCAGAAAATCAAGTGTTTTTATTTGGTGGTGAATTACGTGACAAAAGTTCATCTGTATTTGGAGGTTGGGCGCTATCAATGATCAACGAAATCCAAGTTGATGTCTGCTTTTTAGGAACTGATGGCTTTAGCAATTTAAACGGTCCTTCTAGTCCTTCGTCTTCAGATGCCTACATAGATAAAGTGATCATTGCACATTCGGATAAAAGATATATTTTAGGTGACTATACTAAATTCAGTCGTAAAAGCTTATATAAAATTTGTGATTGGGGTGAAATTACCGCGTTAATTACTAATGATATGGCAGACGCCTCACAAGTTATGGAGTTAGAAAAGCAGACACGTGTGATTTTGTGCTAGCAAAATATTGTTGTTTGATAGGTTAATCGCCTTATTTTAAATGCTACTTTCTTAAACTGAATTACTCAATATTCTAAACCTTAAACTTTGTTTATTGTTTTTCTTTATCAACAAAATATCCCACCTCTAATTTTAATAAATAATGGTTAAAAAAAGAGGGGGGAAAGTTAATCAAATTATTTCACCATCAATTGACCCATCATACCAAGTGTTTCATGTTCAACTATGTGGCAATGATACATGCGTAATCCTGGCATATTTTGTTGAACTTTTATGGTGATTTTTTCATGTGGGCGCAGATTAATGGTATCTTTTAATGCTGCATATTTAGGTGGATTCTTTTTACCATTTAATTCATGTGAAACGACGGTAAACTGTGCTCCATGTATATGAAAGTTATGATCCATGTGAGAGTTATTAAAAATTGTCCATTCTTCAACTTCATGAATTTTACTCTCTAAATCAATTCGTTGCATATCATGGCGTTTGCCGTTAATTAAAAATAGCATACCTCCTCGAGGCTCTTTTACATCCATAACTTCGGTATATTCAAGTGTCTTATGGGCAGTTGCTTGCCCTAATTTTGGCAATTCTCGTAACGTTGACGGTAAGGTTATAGGGGAGGATTCTGTCAAAGCTAATTCACCAAGTATGATATCTTGCTCTGGGGGTACATTGCCCATTTTTCCACGATGGTATCCAATTGATTGTAAATATACTGTACCCGATTGTTTAGGTACAATAACCAATTCAGCACGTTCAGCTGGTGATAATAATAGCGGTGAATTTAGTTGAACCGGTTTAGGCATCAATCCTCCATCTGTGCCAACTAAGTAAATATCACAGCCAGGAATTGATAAATTAAGATAACGCCCAGAACACGCATTCCAAATACGCACTCTAGTTGCACTTTTTACGGTAATTTTAGGACGATAAGCACCATTAATTAATACAAATTGACCTTCACGTCCATTCATCCAATCAACCATTGAATTATCGGCAATTTCACCTTTATCGGTTAATTTTAAATCAGAAAAGAACCAGTTTTGTTCAGGAAAAGAGGCAAGTGGATCTTTTTTACTGCGTACAATAAACATTCCGGCTAATCCTCGTGCAATCTGTTCGGAAACGGTTTCATGCCCATGTGGATGGTACCAATATGTACCTGCATTGCCTTCTGGAATAGTAAATTCATAAGTTCGGCTACTGCCAGCAGGGATTTCGTCTTGTGGATTACCATCTTGATTGGATGGAATGAGTAAACCATGCCAATGTACCGTTGTGGCTTGCGGTATACTGTTTTTGACGGTTATTTTAACTTTATCGCCTTCGAAAGCTTCAATTGCAGGGCCCGGAATAGTGCCATTATATGCCCAAAATTCTGTTGTTAATTGTGGTGTTAATTTTATTTTAACAGGTTTTGCTTCCAGATTTGCTTCGAATGTTCCTGGCTGGTCACTTGTATTTTTTAAACGAACTAACTCTGGTAAATCTTGACCTTGTGGTAATGCTGAAGTAGGTAAAAGTTTTTGTGGCTTCTTGTTATGACTCATATTCATATGTTCGTGGTGCATTCTATCCCCCTTTTGGCATTCATCAGAATTTGTTTCACACATGGTATCACTCATCGCAGAGTGATCCATTTTGGCAAAGGCTTTGGTAACGGCTAAACCACTTATAGCTGCAGTAAGATTTAATAAAAAAATTCGACGCTTCATAATATTCCTTTCATCATTTTTAAGAAAAACAAGGACTATTTTGTTATTAACGATACAATTAATAACAAAAAACAGTCACTTTTGTGATAATTGCTTAAACTAATTTTTGTTGCTAATGCAACTGAATCATTTAATTAAGCAACTTTTGGTGGTTTTAATTCAGGAATAAATTCTTTAAATTGTGGAGCAAAGTTATATGAAAGATATTGTTCACGGTGTGGTGAAAACTCAACATTCAATACAATATTAGATATTAGCGTATTACAGAGTGAACAATGGTTAAAGACAGTACAATTTGATAAACATTCTGATTTTTTTGTTAAAAGATAATAACTATCATGGTTATTACTGACTTCTAACATTGATGATCTATGTTGTGAAACCACAGCAACAGGCAAAGATGAATTTATGATGATAGATAAATGTCTTATAGAATAAACAAATAGAAATAAAATTATTGCTACTTTTGCAATAAGATATGTTTGTTTATGGATGAATCTTAATGACATGTAAAATCTCACTATTCATCAAATGAATAATATATAAACTTATTTTACTTAAAAAAACATCTGATTTATACCATCTTTACATATATTGAAAATGGTAATTACTCCTAAAAAAATAAAAATCCAATATATTTAAATATTAATTGCAGTTTAGGGTGAGCCATCATTAACATTATTCATACAGAAAACCATTATGAAGTGCCGAATCACTTATCAATGATCAACTATTTTTACAATCGCTTGTATCGCATTGAAATTCGTTTCATAGATTTAATGAGTTTGGGTTGTTAAATAATTTAATCTAAAAATTATGCTAACCAATAAACTTTCATTAAACTGCAATCTTTTTTAATAAGATAATTGTTATTAATAACTGAAATAAATAATCGTATTTGTTAGGTAAAAACTGACTAATTTTTTTAAATATTTCAATTGGTTTGTTGATTGTTATCGAAATGAATTAATGGATTTTTCATTAGCAGAAATGAATTTTAAAAGTTGTTATTTATAACAAAAAGAAGTGCCTTATTATCACTAAATATTTTTTAGTTAATTGATTAATAAGAAAATTATCAAATATTTTTTGATGTCTTTAATCAAAATTGCTATTAATCGTGATTGATTATAATTATTTTTATTATCTGCTTAAAATAATGGAGCTAATAATTAAGTGTTCTGTTATTATATTCGCCAATTACAATCATCAAAAAATATTGATATGAAAATTCTCTTTGGCGTTCAAGGAACAGGAAATGGCCATGTCAGTCGTTGTAGAACGTTAGCAAAAGCTTTAAAAGTAGCTGGTGCTAATGTTGACTATATTTTCAGCGGCCGTGATCCTAAAGACTATTTTGATATGCAAGCCTTTGGCAACTATACTACTTATCGTGGTGTCTCTTTTGCAACACTGAATGGTAAAATCAACTTTCGTAAAACGGTACAACGAATTCGAGCTTTTCGACTCGTAAAAGATGTGCGTGAACTCGATTTATCAAAATATGATTGTATTATTAGTGATTTTGAGCCAGTTAGTGCATGGGCTGCTCACTATCAGCATCGAAACTGCTTAGGCATCAGTAATCAAGCCGTATGCCAATATCTCAAGCCTAAAGAATATGGGTTGATAGCGAATGTGATTATGAAGTATTATGCACCTGTCACTAATCCTATTGGCTTACATTGGTTTCATTTTGGGCATAAATTGATTCCTCCAATGATTGACACCTTTGACGTTACACCTACCGAAGATGGAAATATCATTGTTTATTTGCCATTTGAGGCATTAGATGAAATTACACAATTGTTACAACAATTCCCAGATCATCAATTTATCTGTTTTCATCCAGATATAAAGCAACAGTCTCAACAAAAGAATATCACTTTTCAACCTCTTGGTCGTGATAACTTTACCCATGCTTTAGTGAGTTGTTCTGGTATTATTTCGAACACAGGTTTTGCCCTAATTTCTGAAGCGTTAGTATTAGGTAAAAAGATTTTGACTAAGCCTGTATCAGGGCAATTTGAGCAAATCTATAATGCACAGTGTTTACACACTTTAGATATGGCTACTGTTATGGAGAATTTGAATAGTATTAAACTTAAGTATTGGTTGAGCTTACCTTCTCCTAAACCAACAATATATCCTGATGTAGCAACTGAATTAGCGAATTGGATAGTTTCCGGACAGACAGAACCTTTACTTTCTCTAAGCCGTAGGCTTTGGAGTCAAACTATTTTTCCAGAAAATGTAAATCAACGAATTAAATCTTTAGGATACGTGTAATTACTATGATTTTAAGTGTTATTGTTGCTATGGCACATAATCGTGTTATTGGCCTAAATAATAAAATGCCTTGGCATTTACCTGCTGATTTGGCGTGGTTTAAAAAAAACACGCTCAATAAGCCTGTTATTATGGGGCGAAAAACATTTGAATCAATTGGTAGACCACTTCCTAATCGTCACAACATTGTTATTTCAAGACAAATAGAGCCAAGTGATAATAAAATTTCTAATGTAAGCAGGGTAAAATCGATTGATGAGGCAATATCCCTTGCCCAAGCGCAACAACCTGATGAAGTTTTTATTATTGGCGGAGGTAATATTTATCAGCAAGTGTTGCCATTAATTGATCGGCTCTATTTAACGCATATTGATGCTGAATTGCAAGGGGATACCTATTTCCCCGATTATTTACCCGAGCAATGGCAGGTAATTTATCAACAAGATCACCAAGCTGATGAAAAAAATAGCTATCCATATCAATTTGAAATTTTACAACGAAAATAACGTGTAATGCATTATCGCCACTTAAGCGTGGCGATAGATTAGTTGTTAGCTTTGAAAACGTTTGGCTTCAATAACATCAGGTAGTTGCTTAATTTTATTGAGTATACGATTTAAAGAATCCTGATCAAAGATTTCCATATCTACCTCAATGGTCGCTAATTGTTGCTTCATATCAGAACGGCTTATTAGACCAAGCACATTAACTTTTTCGTTAGCCAATATGGTGGTGATGTCTCGTAATAAACCGCTACGATCATTGGCAACGATTTGGGTAACCATGGTATAGCCTGAGTGAGTATTATCATTCCAAACGGCGTTAGTGATGCGTTCAGGAGCATGATTTTTT
This sequence comes from Gilliamella sp. B14448G11, assembly GCF_016101765.1. NCBI lineage: Bacteria > Pseudomonadati > Pseudomonadota > Gammaproteobacteria > Orbales > Orbaceae > Gilliamella > Gilliamella sp. B14448G11. Next base: position 68,412 of record NZ_JACFPX010000009.1, read on the forward strand.
AATTCTTGTAACTGTTCGCAATCTGCGCGGTGGATTGAAATGCCGCGGCCTTGCGTTACAAAACCCGCAATAGGATCACCAGGGATAGGGCGACAGCAATTAGCAATGGTATACATTAAGTTGCCTACACCTTCAATAATGATTTCACTGCCTTTTTTATTACCCGTTTTGTTGTTATTCTTAGCTTGTGTAGTTGATTTTTGGGCAATTTGTTTTAAGACGGCCTCATCTTCTTGTTCCGCAGTCGGTTTATTAAATTGAGCATTAATAAAATTAACTAACTGGTTAATTCTAATATCACCACTGCCAATACCTGCAAGTACTTCGTCAAATGAGTGGGCATTGTATTTATTGATGAGTATTTTTTCGACACTTTTTAAAGTAATATTTAACGGCTCAAGTTCATTTTGTAAAATTTGCTCGCCGGTGGCGATGTTTTTATCGCGATCTTGTTTTTTGAACCATGCCTGAATTTTAGCTCTGGCACGACTGCTATTAACAAATCCTGTATTTGGATTCAGCCAATCGCGACTTGGATTAGGTTGCTTTTGGGTAATAACTTCAACTTGGTCGCCCATTTTTAAATTGTAGGTAAAAGGTACAATGCGACCACCTACTTTTGCACCAATACAACGGTGCCCGACATCACTGTGGATATGATAAGCAAAATCAAGCGGAGTTGAACCAGCGGGTAAATCCACGACATCGCCTTTCGGTGTAAAAACATAGACTCGATCATCAAAAATTTGGCTGCGTACGGCTTCTTGAATTTCACCACTTTCAGACATCTCTTGTTGCCAAGTTAGAAGTTTACGTAACCAAGAAATTCGTTGATCATAAGCAGTCATTTTATCGGTACTGCCTTCTTTATATTTCCAATGCGCAGCAACACCTAGCTCTGCGTCATTGTGCATTTGTTCTGTTCGGATTTGAATTTCAATCGTTTTATGTTGTGGTCCATAAACAACCGTATGAATGGATTGATAACCATTAGGTTTAGGATTGGCAACATAGTCGTCAAACTCTTTGGCGATATGTTTATAATGGCTATGAACAATACCTAAAGCGTTATAACAATCTTCAATACGATCGCAAATAATCCTTACTGCACGAATATCATAAAGATCCTCAAATTGCAGATGCTTACGCTCCATTTTGCGCCAGATACTATAAATGTGTTTAGGGCGACCATAGACTTCTGCACGAATGTGATCTTTATTCATTAAATCTTGTAGATGTTCAACAAATTGATCAATATACAGCTCACGATCTAAGCGCTTTTCATGTAGCTTTTTAGCGATAAGGCGATATTCATCAGGATATAAGTAACGGAAACAAAAATCTTCAAGTTCCCATTTGAGTTGACCAATACCTAGACGATTTGCAAGTGGTGCATAGATATTAAAGCACTCTTTAGCCGCTAAAACCTGCTCTTCTTGTGGGGCTGAGATTAAATCTCGTAAATAAGTAATGCGTTCAGCTAATTTAATGACGACACTACGAAAATCATTGACCATAGCTAATAACATGCGACGAATACTATCAATTTGTTCAGTCGTCGCACTGCCATTACGAATTGCTCGTAAATGGCGAATTTCTTTCATTCTTACGATGCTGGAAATAATATTTGAAATTTCGCGATCGAAATCTTCAGGAATATCTTCTCGACGAATAATTTTGGTATCAACAAAAGGAAGTAATAACGCAGCACATAGACTATTAATATCCATATTGAGCGTTGATAAAATTTCGACCATTTCAATCGCATTTTGGAAGCAGTGGATTTGTTCTGGCGCACCGGCACTGTTTTCAAAACAAAAATCCCAAACTTCTTTGAACTTTTTATAAGAGGTCGGATTGGTTAATAATAATTCTTGACTGGTCCATCTTTCAATATCAAATTGTGCAAGAGAATAATGCTCTTCACTGTGTTGATGGGCTCCTCTAACTGATACCATAATTACTATCCTACTTCGTTAGCAGCAACATTGATTCAATGTGCTTAGTTTGTGGAAACATATCCAAAATAGCAACTTGAGCAATTTTATATCCTTTATCGATAAATTGCTTACAGTCTCTTGCTAGAGTAGCAGGGTTGCACGAGATGTAAACAATCTTTTCGGGTGCTATCTTCACAATTTCTGCTGCTGCATTATAAGCGCCTGCTCTTGCAGGATCTAATAATACTTTTTCAAATGTAGCATGATTCCATGTGTTAAATTGCTGTTTATCATCTAAATTATTGATTAAAAAATGTGTTTTAGCACAAATTTCTTTGTTATTTAATTGTGCATTGAATTTGGCTTTTTCAACCAGTGCATCGATGCCTTCAATCCCAGTAACCGATTTGCTTAATGTTGCCATTGGCAATGAAAAATTACCCATTCCACAAAATAGATCTAATACATTATCTGTTGGTTTTAATGTTAACCATTCCAAAGCTTGATTAATCATTTTTTGATTAATTTTGCTGTTTACTTGAATAAAATCGAGTGGACTAAAGGTTAACTTTAAATGATTGATTAAATAATAGTGTTCTTTGTTTCCAGTAATATGGATTAACTCTTCACCATAAAAGTAGAGTGAAATGTTCTGTTCTTGGGCAAACTGTTTCAATAACTCGGTATCTTGAGATGTCATTGGCAAGGTATGCCTTAATACAATAATCACACCACTATCAACGGCGATTAATTCAATGTGGCCGAGTGCTTTTTTTTGGATAATTTTGCGTAAGCAATTTTGTAATGGGGCAAGTAGTAAATCTAATTGTTCAACTAATATCGGACAATGCGCAATATTGATTATTTGATTTGATTCCGCTTGACGAAATCCAATAAATAATTCACCTTTAACTAGATTAATTGCTAATCTTGCCCGCCTGCGATAATGGTAAGGTTGATCTGCAATAATTTGGGGCGAATCTTTAATGACACTAGCTAAATTTTGTCCACCCTCTTTTTGTAATAAGTTGATAAGCGCCGAGTATTTGGCTTGCTGTTGTAAATGTGATGAGATATGTTGTAGTTCACAACCTCCACATTTTTGATAATATTCACATTGAGGTTTAACCCGTTCGTTACTTTGATTGTAATATTTTATGACGGTCGCTTTTGCGTAATTTTTTTTATCTTCGGTCAACTTAATATCAACCGTTTCATCAGGCAAGGCTGACTTGATAAAAATTGTTTTTCCGTTATGGCTAGCAACGCCTTGTCCAAAGGCATCAAGCGAAGAAACGGTAACGGTCAATTTTTGTGAGGTGAGCTTTTTTTTAGGTGGGGTGTAAAATTTAACCATAATCGTAAGTTTAAAATCTAAGTAAGTTTTTGTAACAATTCTTTTTTAACATGGACAGGCACTAAATTGGTAATATTGCCACCATGGTAAGCCACATCTTTAACAATAGTTGATGAAATAAAGCCCATTGCAATTGATGGCATCAAAAATATAGTATCTAAATCTGGCTTTAATGCGCGATTCATTTCAGCTAATTGCCTTTCATATTCAAAATCATGCGTTGTACGCACACCACGAACAACTACAGTCGCATTATGTGTTTGAGCAAAATTAGCCATTAAATTATCGAAACCAATCACTTCAACATTTAATAGGTGTTCAACCGCAGTCGAAGCTAAATTAACTCGTTCTTCTAAGGTGAAAAGGGTATTTTTATTAGGGTTTTCTGCAACTGCAACAATTAAACGAGGAAAAAGTAATGATGCTCGAGTAATAAGATCAATATGCCCATTAGTAATTGGATCAAAAGTTCCAGGAAAGATAGCGGTTAAAGTTTTGCTTTTCATTTATTAGTTTATCCATTAGCAAAGATATGAATATCATACCTAATTTTAGCTTGGATTGTTAGTAAACTAGCCAAAAATCTTATTTAAATTTAGCGGTAATCTAAAATAAATTAATTGAATATTGTTAACTTTAGAAGTTATTGATTGAAATAAAGGATATTGAAGTGATTAGACTAATTAAAAGGAGTATGATAATTCTTTTGTTAATTTTACCCTATACAGGTAGTGCTAGTATGATCGAAAAAAGAGACCATTTGATCGGTTCTTGCTATTTAGATGAAAATATTTTTATCAGAGAAGTTAAATTAAAGAATAATAAACATAAACAAGAACCATTGTTATTAGTTCATGGTGCTCGAGTTGCAGGTATTGGTTCGTTTGATTTACCTGTTCAAGGGGGATCGTTAGCAGAAGATTTAGCTCAAGCTGGGTTTGATGTCTATATTATTGATTTACGAGGATATGGTAAATCGAGTCGTCCTAAAGAAATGTCTCGACCTGCAAGTGAATCTAAACCATTAGTCCGTACGCCCGCCGCAATTGATGATTTAAAGTGCGCTGTGAATCAAATATTAAAATGGACAGATTCCAAAAAAATAAATATTTTTGGTTGGGCTACAGGTGGTCATTGGGCTGCCGCCTATGCTGAGCAACATAGTGATAGTGTTAATAAGTTAATTATTTATAATTCATTATATGGTGCTGTTGACGATCATAAATTATTAGGTAAAGGCTCAGTATTTGAAGACAAATTAAATCCAAAACAATTCAATCACAGTATTGGTGGTTATCAATTAAATACTAAAGAAAGTTTGTTTCAGGCTTGGGATTTAAGTATCCCTATGGTTGAAAAAGATTTATGGAGGGATCCTTTAGTTGCTAATGCTTATGCTCAAGAGGCGATGAATTCTGATCCTGAATCTTTTTCTCATACACCTCCTCAATTTCGCTCACCAACAGGGGCAATGGCAGATAGTTTTGAATTAGCTATTGGCCAAAAGCAGTGGCAAGCCAAACATTTATTGATGCCGATATTAGTTATTTTCTCGCAAAATGACTTTTGGAGCCGTAAAGCAGATGCTTTAGCTATTGTTAATGAAGCTAAGCAAGCACATTTGGTAGAAATACCCGATGGCACACATTTTGTGCATTTAGATCGTAATGAAAAAGGGAGAAGTTTATTTGTTTCTTCTATAATTGATTTTCTTAATTCAGATAAATAAATTTAAAGAGTTTGTTATCTTGGTTTTAAATATAAAAATTCAATAACAATCCGTCCATATATATTGTTTTTAAAACTAAAAAACTTTTACACTATTTTTTATGGATGAACACAATTATCGTTCATCCGTAATTAGTTACTTCATAACTTATCAATCATAAACTGGTAACAAATTTGATGATGATAAGTTTGATTAGGTTCCAAAAAACAGCTAGGTTGTGGCCAATCGGGATGATTTGGACTATCTGGTAGAAACTGCGCTTCTAACGCGATACCCGCAAAATTATGATATTCACCATTATGCCTGTTCGGTGTATGTTGTAAAAAATTACCCGTATAGATTTGTAGTGCAGGTAGGGTCGTGGTCACATTCATCTTCACTTTTTTATCGGCGGATAGTAGATGAGCGGCAATGGGTTGTGATTTATCTAATAAATAAGCATGATCATAACCACTCGTGATTTGTCTTTCTGGGCTTTGGAGTAATTTATCAGAGATTAGCTTTGGTATTCGTAAATCCATATCGTTATGGCTAACGCTAACTAAATCACTGTTTGGGATACCGTCGCGATCGACGGGTAAATAAAAATCAGCATTCACTTGCAAGGTATGATTAAGGATATCTTTGCTAGTTTCTCCGTCCAAATTAAAATAAGCATGATTGGTTAGATTGACTGGGGTTGTTTTGGTCGTGATAGCATTAAAAGAGATAATAACTTGATTGTCATCAGTGAGTTTATAGGTTACTTCGACCTTGAGCTCACCAGGGAACCCTTGATCTCCATCTGGTGAAATCAATGCAAAGGTGACCTGCTTGTCAGCTTGAGATTGGATGTGCCACAGTTGTTTATCAAACCCTAATTTGCCACCATGCAGTTGGTTTACTCCTTGATTTGCAGTCAGTGAGTAGCTTTTTTCGTTGACCTTGATGGTCGCGTTTGCAATTCGGTTAGCATATCGCCCAATGGTCGCGCCTAGATAAGCATCTTGCTGTGCATATTGTTCAAAAGTTTTACAACCAAGTAAGACTTCTCGATTTTGTCCTGCAACGGGTAGTTCACATGAAAGCCAAGTTGCTCCCCAGTTTGAGAGTTTAATGCTCATACCCTGTTTATTTGAAAGTGTAATAATCTGTTTTATAGGCATAAAGCGTGCACTCCTTTGCTTGGTTTGCAGATATAAAAATCTTCTTTGATACCAAATTTTTTAAAATAATTATCATTAACCACTGCTTTGATATCATCAACTTTATTTTTGGGTACGAGTGCGACAACACAACCGCCAAAACCACCACCTGTCATGCGTACGCCACCTTGATCGCCAAGTTTATTGTGAATTATCTCAACCAGATAATCAATGGCAGGCACCGTGATTTCAAAATCATCACGCATAGAGTTATGGCTTTGCGCCATAAGATTTGATAAAGATGTATAGTCGCTGTTTGCCAACGCTGAAGCGGCTTTTAAGGTACGTTCATTTTCAGTGATTATGTGACGAGCGCGTTTAAAAACGATAGGATCAAGCTTACTTTCAATTTGTTTCAATTCATCTAACGTTACATCGCGTAATGCTTTTACCCCAAGAGCTTTAGCTGCTGCTTCGCATTGTTGGCGACGACTATTGTATTCGCTATCGACTAAACCACGTTTGATATTTGAGTTAATAATTACTACTGCAAAATCTTCAGGTATTGAAACAGGGAATGCTTCTAACGATCGGCAATCAATCAATAAGGCATGTTGTGTTTGTCCAAGTGCGGAGATGAGTTGATCCATAATACCGCAATTACAACCAACAAATTGATTTTCAGCCTCTTGACCAATCAAAGCTAATTGGGTGCCATCTAATGGCAAATCATATAAAACTTGGAACATTTTAGCTACGGCAACTTCAAGGGATGCTGATGAGCTTAATCCCGCACCTTGTGGTACATCACCACTAATGGCGAGATCAACGCCATGAATATTATCAGTATGTTTTTTTAGATGTTTGACTACGCCGCGTACATAATTGGCCCATTGGTATTTTGGATGTTTTTCAATGGGAAAATCCAATGAAAATTCATCTTGCTCATTATTATAGTCAACCGCAATGACCCGAATCAGATTATCTGAACGTTTATGACAGCTGATTATTGTTTGATAATTAATAGCGCAAGGTAGCACAAATCCGTCATTATAATCTGTATGTTCCCCGATTAAATTTACGCGGCCAGGCGCTTGTATCAACGTATCTGGTTTATAGCCAAATTTAGTTTCAAATGCTTGCGAAGTTTTATTAATTAATTCTTTCATCTATTTATCCTTTATATCTTTATAATGAACATCACTTTCATTACGCAGTCTTTCGGCTGCCTGTTCTGGCGTTAAATCTCGTTGTACTTCGGCTAGCATTTCGTAACCGACCATAAATTTTTTGACTGTCGCTGAACGTAACAAAGGGGGATAAAAGTGAGCATGTACTTGCCAATAGTCATTTTTATTTTCCATAAATGGTGCGCCATGCCAACCCATTGAATAAGGAAAAGAGCAGCGAAATAAATTATCGTAACGACTGGTTAATTTTTTGAGTGCAATCGCTAAATCACTTTGTTGATCGCTTGTTAACAGGGTTAATTGTGGAATATGTGTTTTGGGTAACAGAAGTGTTTCAAATGGCCAGATTGCCCAAAAAGGAACCACCGCCAACCAATATTGAGTTTCAACGACAATTCGCTCAAGATTTATGAGTTCTTTTTCAACATAATCAATTAATAGATTACGTTGATATTTTTCATAATAATTGCGCATATTGAGATCTTCGCGCACAATTTCGTTGGGTAAAAAACTATTTGCCCAAATTTGTCCATGCGGGTGAGGGTTAGAACACCCCATTACTGAACCTTTATTTTCGAACACTTGTACCCAAGGATATTTTTTACTTAATTCTTGTTGTTGAGCGATCCAGATTTTGATTACGCCTTCAATGGCAGATAAATCCAGTTCTGGCAAAGTTTTACTGTGATCTGGTGAAAAGCAGATAACACGGCTGGTGCCTTTAGCGCTTTGCATTTGAAACAGTGGATCATCGTTAACTGGTGAATTTGGCGTATCTTCCATTAGCGCAGCAAAATCATTGGTAAATACAAATGTCCCTTTATAATCGGGATTGATATCCCCCGTGACTCGCTTGTTACCTGCACACAAAAAACAAGTTGGATCGTGACTTGGTTTTTGCTCCTCGTTTATCTCTTCTTGTTGTCCTTGCCAAGGGCGTTTTGCTCTATGTGGTGAAACAAGTACCCATTGATTGGTCAATGGATTATAACGACGATGAGGATGATCAACTGGGTTAAAAATATCCATTTTTTGCCTCTTCAATTATGATTTTGCTGCTATTAGTTTCAAACTATAATTCAATCAGGATAACCTTGTGGATTATTAGATTGCCAATTCCATGAGTCTTTTACCATATCATCAAGCGTAAGTTTGGTTTTCCAGCCTAATATTTGCTCGGCTTTGTTAGCATCGGCCCAGAAAGCGGGTAAATCACCTGCTCGGCGTGGTGCAAAATGCCAATTAAGTGGCTTACCAGAAGCTTTTTCAAAAGCTTTAATAACTTGTAAAACACTGTAGCCAACACCGGAACCTAAATTATAAATATGAATTCCAGCTTTATTTTGATCAGCTTTTAGAGCGGCAATGTGCCCGTCAGCCAAATCCACAACGTGAATAAAATCACGTACACAAGTGCCATCTTCTGTTGGATAATCATTACCAAATACAGCGAGTGACTCTCGTTTACCCACTGCAACTTGAGTAATATAGGGCATCAGATTATTTGGAATGCCTAAAGGATCTTCACCCATTAAACCACTAGGATGAGCACCAACAGGGTTAAAATAGCGTAGCAGTGTTAGTGACCAATCAGGTTCGGCAACGGCTAAATCCATCATACATTGTTCTACCATAAGTTTACTTTTACCATATGGACTGGTAGGTAATCCTTGCGGTAACGTTTCAACATAAGGAACAGGTGCTAATTCACCGTAGACGGTAGCTGAAGAACTGAATACCAATTGTTTAACGCCAGCATCACGCATCGCTTTCATTAAAACAATGCTGCCATACACGTTATTTTCATAATATTCAAGTGGTTTGTATACCGATTCACCAACAGCTTTTAAACCAGCAAAATGAATAACGGCTTTGATGTCATGTTCTTTAAAAATTGTTGCTAATAATTTTGCATCACATACATCCCCTTGGTAAAAGACAACAGGTTTCCCTGTGATAGTTTGTATTCTCTCTAATACTGAGGCTTTACTATTGAATAAATTGTCAATAATAATTGGTGTAAAGCCTGATTGAATTAGTTGGACACAAGTATGGCTACCTATATATCCACAACCACCAGTCACTAATATTTTCATCTAAGTACCTTAATTTAAGCTAATTATGTTTAATGAATCTAGATTAATTACCTGATTACTGTTTTTTTTGTATATTTAAAAACATCCCATGGTCCACGTCCTGATAACGTGAAAGATGAAATCATTGTAAAACTAAATGCGATGGAGCCAAGGACTAAATAAGCTCCTTCAAAACCAATTTTAACATACATCAAACCAGCAAATGTAGACATAAACATGATAGATAATTGTTTTGCAAAACAAAATGCAATCAAGTAAACGGTTGCTGATAAACGGATAGGGAAGTGCTTAGTGATATATTTAAAGGCGCCAACAAGTAATAATGGTGCTTCAAACATGTGTAATGTTTTTAATATTACTACTTCAACTGCGGTGCTAGCAAACGCTGAGCCAGTTATGCGAATTGACATGATTATACCCGCAATCAATAAGGTATTTTTACTGCCGATTTTCATTACAATTATTGGTGCAAAAAACATTACTGTAGCATTTAAAAATTCACCAAGCGTTGTGACATAACCAAATGCTTCGCGACCAACTTGTTCACTAGAAAAGAATGAAGTAAAAAAGTTAGCAAACTGTTGGTCAAACACATCATAAGTACATGCCACACCAACGATATAAAGCATAAAGAACCACGTTTTACGCATGCAGAGTAAATCTAAAGCCTGTTTTATATTAAAAGGTTCAGGTTTATTTAATCCCATTTGCTCGACAACATCCGTTGTTGAAGTTCTTGCGGGATCAGCGATCTTGACTAAAAATAGAAGAATCAGTGCAAATCCAGAGCATAACCAATAAACAGCATTGACGTTTTTTGATATCATAATCCCAACAAATGAAGCACAAATTGCCCATCCAAAACAACCAAACATACGACTGCGACCAAATTCAAAACCGCTACGACGACTGATTTTTTCAACTAAAGCTTCTATAGATGGTGCTCCTCCACTAAATACCATGCCTAGATAAAATCCACCCACAATTGCGCCTAATGTGACATTAAATTTGAGTAGAGGTCCAAATACAAAAATAAAAAATGGTCCAAACAATACTAATAGCAGGGTAATAATCCAAAGAAGATGCTTTTTTAATCCCAATTTATCTGAAATCAAGCCAAAAATAGGTTGGAAAACTAACGCAAATAATGAAATAAATGAAAAAACGTATCCTGTACTTGCTTGGTCTAGTCCAATCATTTTCAACCAAACTGGAAAAAATGGGACATAGGCTCCCATAATAAAAAAGTAAAGGAAAAAGTAGAGGCTAAACACCCAATAATTCTTATTATGCAGTGATGACGTAATGTTTTGATTCATGATGAACTTCCTTTGTTGAGCTTTAAATGATTTAGCATCATTTAGAAATCGTTTACACTTTTATTTATCTAAAAATTTATTGGTTTAAATTAATATTATCACTTTAGATATCCCAAAAAAGTGATCTGGTTAACATTTTATGAAATCGATTACATTTAATGTTTTCTATTATTTGTCAAAAAATTTCAGGTTATGCTAACGTTTCAGTATATTTTTATTTTATTTTTATTATTGTTTATGATAATAATAATCAAGACAGTAGGGGCTTGATCAATAATTGCGCGAATCGAATAAATTTTTTAATTCTTTCGCATTTGGATTCACACTATAGAAAAGTAATTTATGAAACCGATTACAGCTGCTTGGCAGAAAAGGTATTTAATGGATTATCATTTATTAGATTGATTGCAAACTTTTTCAGGTTAAGATTAAAAATCGAATTAAAATCGTTGTGATATGGCTATACCCAATTTACTGTTGTACTTGTGATAGTTAATGATCTGATTCAACTAAATAGATGGACTTTTTCATCCTAATAACCAATAAGTTTTTTCTTAGTATTGTATTGAATCATAGTAAAAGCTAATTTTAAATTTGTGTTTATTTTATCTCAATTTGAAAAATAAACAGTTTTCAGTAAATATGCTGTGCATATTCTGTCCAAGTATGTTTTTGGGATTGGCTTATTGTTAGAAATCTTTTATTGGGGTAATTGGTTGGGTATTTTAACTTAATTATTGAAAAAAAAGTTAGAAGAGTAGGTGATTATATCTGCGGGTATTCACTCAGAAAAAAGAGCAAGTTTTCCACCGATGAGTGTCGGTGGAAACTATTTCTTATAGAAAAACTAATAGACTACTCATTATTGTCCAAACGATTTGCAAAATCTGCCCAATCATAATAACCATCACTATTGACAGAAGCATTTTCCAACTGTAATTGATAATGTTGTGGTGGATTATTGATATCGATTGCCTGTCCGGTATAAAGTTGTTCAAAACTTTGATATACGTATTCGGCTTTAAAAAAGTATTTGCCAGATGATATATGGCGATAACGTTGGAAGATAACCATTCCTCCGATTGGGGTATTTTCACATTGGTTTGGTAGTTGGTATGGTGCAAAATCTAAAGCACCAAGTAATGCTGCAATGGTACTATCGTGACCAACAAGTAAATTTACCTTATGCTGTTTATTATGCAGTAAATCATCGATTTTATTGATTAATAGTTTACTAATATGTTGAGCAATGGTTTTGGTATGAAATACTAAATCAATATAGTGGTTACGAATTTGTATTATTTGTTGCCATTGTTCTTGGCTGGTGATTTTGCCCCACGCAATCTGATCTTTTGGAAATGCAGAATAATATTGTAATAAGAAAGCATCAACAGCACAAATTCCGATAGCTAATGGGCCATGTAATTCAGGTTCTTCATTTTTCTTAAAATAGAGTTCATAAGGGATATCAGCAAAATCACATTGATATTGAGCATATAGTTGTGAATGCGGATACTCCAATATATCTGAAACCATTTGATAAGCAGGCGCTAAATTTTTAAAAATTGCCCCAGCTTTATCAGCCTCTTCAATATCGTTTAATACAGCTTGTTTTATTTCTGGAGAATCATCTTGCACACTTGGATCAAAAATCGGATCCATTTTTTCAATGGTATATTTGTGATGGATAGGAATATCATAACCCGCAAAAGCGCCATTAACCAAAAATTGGGCTGTTGCTACCGTTCTTTGAAGGCTGTTAGCATAAACATAGATATCTGGATTTTCTGGTTCAATATTAATATTTTTTTGTTCAAGCCATTGTGATAGATAGTGTCCAAAGAAAGCTTCTAATACACCACCCCGTGTCGTTAAATAACCATAAGCATGATCCCAGCTAGGCCATTTTAATGGACTGGACTTTTCTAAAAATGCTAGTGTGTTTTGTAACGGAGTGCGGATACCGTGACGACTTAATATAACGACTTTGTCTAATTGGTATTGATTGTTGTTCATTTAGTTATCCATCCTTGTTTATGCAAATAATTTAAAATGAAATCTCGTTGCCCTTTGATAATTGTTTCTGCAATTTTATCACTCCAACCATTCGTTTTTTGATTAGTCAGTCGATGACCATAGTATTGACGCATCTGAGTATCATATTGTGCTAATAATTGATGATTGATTGGTTGATAGTGATTTTCAAAGAAAACTAATTCTTTCGGTAATCTTGGTTTTATATCTGGATTTTGGTCTGGATAACCAATACAAAGCCCAAAAAGCGGAAGAACATATTTAGGTAAAGCAAGTAATTGTGTTACTTTCTCAATATTGTTGCGTAATCCACCAATATAAACCGTACCTAAACCTAATGATTCTGCTGCAATAACGGTATTTTGTGCCATAAAAGCCGTATCAATGCAACCCACTAAAAGTTGTTCTGCTTTTTCAAGAGGAATAGTTGGATCAATTTGAAAATGCCGATTAAAATCGGCACAGAACACCCAAAATTCAGGAGCTTGATTTATATAGCTTTGATCCCCTGAATAATGTGCTAGTTTTGAGCGATTCTCGCTATCAGTGATTCTAATTATTGTAGCGCATTGTAAAAAATTGGAGCTTGGAGCCGATTGTGCAGCTTGAACAAGTGATTCTATCTGATCGTTGGTTAACGCCGTTGATTGGTAAGACCGAATTGAACGACGATGACAAATTAAATTAATTGTTTTATTTTGCATAATGGCTCCTTATTACGCTATTTTTTTCTGAATTGTAAATCCCAAACACCATGACCTAAATTTTGGCCACGTTTTTCAAATTTGGTAATAGGGCGATCTTCGGGTCTCGGAATGTAGTCGCCTGTTGCTGATAAATTTTCAAAACCTTCAGCTTCGGTTAAAACCTCTAACATATGTTCAGCATAATTTTGCCAGTCGGTCGCTAAATGTAAAATACCGCCTACTTTTAATTTTTGCCGAATTAATTGTACAAATTGTGGCTGAATAATGCGACGTTTGTTGTGTCTTGCTTTATGCCATGGATCGGGAAAAAAGATTTGCACTTTATCTAATGAATGATTAGGGATCATGTTTTCTAAAACCTCAACCGCATCATGACACATGACTTTTAAATTAGATAATTGGTTTTCTTCAATAGCCATTAAACAAGCGCCAACACCTGGCTTATGAACTTCAATCCCCAGAAAGTTTTTATCCGGCGCATTTCGAGCCATTTCAACTAATGATGCCCCCATGCCGAATCCTATTTCTAAAACGACAGGTTTATTTTCATCAAAGCATATAGGTGAGTTTGAATGATATTCAATGCCAAATAGTGGCCATAAATTGTTTAATGCTTGTTCTTGACCTTTAGTTAAACGACCTTGTCGTAATACAAAACTTCGGATAGTTCTTTTGGATTTGATTTCTGGGTTATTGCTATTTAATTTTTCGTTCATCACGTTATCTACTTAGATTGTGGAATTTGGTAAAATTTATTAATGGATTTGTGTGTTAGTTTACTCGATTTTAGGTTCTCAGCCAAAGTATCTTAAAGGCAAATTTTTTTAATTCGCAATTTTGATATATATATCAAATATTTTTGTTAAATTTTTATATTATGGTTGAGCATAATAGATAAATAATTATATAATTATGGCTCCGATTTAACCGATTACGAATAAAGTAATCATAATAACATGCTTGAGGATTTCTCGTGCCTGATATGAAGCTTTTTGCTGGTAATGCCACACCCGAACTAGCAAAACGTATAGCTAATCGTCTTTATACTTCTCTTGGTGACATTGTCGTAGGCCGTTTTAGTGATGGTGAAGTAAATGTCCAAATTAATGAAAATGTCCGTGGTGAAGACGTTTTTATTATTCAATCAACTTGCGCGCCAACCAATGACAATTTAATGGAATTACTAGTAATGATTGATGCAATGCGTCGTGCATCTGCGGGTCGTATTACTGCTGTTATTCCATATTTTGGTTATGCGAGGCAAGATCGTCGAGTTCGTTCAGCTCGTGTGCCTATTACCGCTAAAGTGGTTGCTGACTTTTTATCAACCGTTGGTGTTGATAGAGTATTGACAGTCGATCTTCATGCTGAACAGATTCAAGGCTTCTTTGATGTGCCTGTTGATAACGTATTTGGTAGTCCAGTTATTTTAGAAGACATGTTGCAACGTGATTTTGAACGCCCAATTGTGGTATCACCTGATATTGGCGGTGTTGTTCGTGCGCGTGCGATTGCAAAACTTTTAAATGATACAGACATGGCCATCATTGACAAACGTCGTCAGCGTGCTAATGAAGCAGAAGTGATGAATATTATTGGTGATGTTGCTGATAGAGATTGTATCTTAGTTGATGATATGATTGATACCGCAGGTACACTTTGTAAAGCGGCCGATGCTTTGAAAGCGCGCGGAGCTAAAAGAGTGTATGCTTATGCAACGCATCCAATTTTTTCAGGCAAAGCCGTCAGTAACATTAAAAACAGTGCTATTGATGAAATTGTTGTTTGTGACACAATTCCATTAACTGCTGAAGTTAAAGCATTGAAAAATGTGCGCCAATTAACTTTATCAGGTATGCTTGCTGAGGCAATTCGTCGCATCAGCAATGAAGAATCAATTTCAGCAATGTTTCATTACTAATTGATTTTAGCATTATGGTTACTAGCCCCTTTTTGGGGCTTTTTTACTTATAGCAACACATATTATCGAATTATCATGACAACTATTAAACTTATTGTAGGACTTGCTAATCCAGGCAATGAATATGCTGCAACTCGCCATAACGCGGGTGCGTGGTTTGTTGATCAATTGGCAGAACGATATCATCAATCATTAAAAAATGAACCCAAATTTTTTGGTTACAGTTCAAGGATAACTCTTTCTGGTCATGATGTACGTTTATTAGTGCCAACAACCTTTATGAATTTAAGCGGTAAAGCGGTGCAAGCTATGGCTACATTTTATCAGATTAAACCAGAAGAAATTCTTGTTGCACATGATGAACTTGATATTAATCCGGGTATTGCCAAATTCAAATTTGGTGGTAGCCATGGCGGGCATAATGGTTTGAAAGGTATTGCCAGTAAATTAGGTAATAATTTGAATTTTTATCGCTTAAGAATCGGTATCGGTCATCCAGGGGATAAAAATAAAGTGGTCAGCTATGTTTTAAACAAGCCACCTAAATCTGAACAAGAGTTGATTGATAAAGCGATTGATGAGTCAGTACGCTGTACTGAAATTTTATTATCTGATGGTATTGAAGCTGCGATGAATCGATTGCATGCTTTTAAAGCCTAGTGAATAGACTTGATGATTATCTGACCGATAACATAGCATTTTTAATAAAAAATCCACCTATAATAGCAGGTGGATTTAGTGTACTTTTGTCTTCAGTTTTAAGAGAAAAGGTGAGCTACATTCCCGCCTTTTTCTGCAATTTTTTTCATTACCGCTTTAATTAACCATGTATTCATGGCTGCTGTATCATCGGTACTCCCTGTATAATCAAGCTCTTTAGCTAATTTTTTACGCGCATCTAAACTGTTATCTAAGCCTAAAAGTTTTAAAAGATCAACAATTGATGTCTTCCAGTTTAGTTTTTCAGGGAATTTTTTAGCTAAGTCTTCAAGAATTGCCATAACATCAACATTTGATACAGATGTTTGATTTCCTGTACTTTGTTGATTGGTTTGGTTTTGTTGATTCTGCTGGTTCTGTTGATTTTGATCTTGACTAGTTGATGCTGTATCTTTGTTATTACCAGTAATATTATTGACTTGATTCTTTACAGCATCAGTAACATTACCTACTGCTGCTTGTGCACTTGGAAATATTTTAGAAAAAATACTATTTAAGATACCCATATTACACCTCTTATGTTTAAACTGCTTTTGAAAAGACTGCTTAACGATATAGATGTAGATAATATCGTTATTAATATAACGCGGAATGGGAGGAAAAGTCAAAACAGTAAAATTTTGATAGCATTTTATAATTTAAAAGTTAGGTTCATGATTTTCTCTAATCATCTTTAATAATAAGATTATTTTAAATATTACTTAGCGTTTTTAATAATTATTTTGCTTTTATACATTCAATTTAACTTTTTTAAATAGTATTTCTATTAAATTGGTTATATTAGTTTTTTAACCATATTATAAAAATAGGCAAATTTAAAATATCATAAGATTGATTTGATTATTTGACTGATTAAAATTGTTTATTGACTAACTGATTAAATTTGAAAAATTAAATTACTGCTGTAAATTATTATTGCGACGTGTTAAATGTCGCAGGATCATTACGTGGATTAATACAGCATTTGTATGCAGTATAGAGGATTCTTAATTATATTTATCTAGATGCAATACATATCTAGACTTTATTCATTATTATATAAAAAAACACCCATTTAAAATGAGTGTATTTTTAATACAGAGAAATAGATATTATTCAAAAAATGCACGTTTAATGGCATATTCAATACCACGAATTTCTGCTAAACCGCGTAAACGACCAATACACGAATAACCTGGATTGGTTTTCTTTTTAAGATCATCTAACATTTGATGTCCATGATCTGGACGCACTGGAATAGAACGTTTAATTCCTGCTTTTTTACGGCGCTGTTCTTCAGTAACGAGTGCTTTGATTACTGCATACATATCCACATCACCACCTAAATGGTCACCTTCGTGGAAAGAAAGTGGGTTTTGTTCGCGAACCGTTGCACGTAAGTGAATAAAATGAACGCGGTCAGCAAATTTTTCAGCCATTATAGCTAAATCATTATCATCTCGCACACCGTAAGAACCGGTGCAAAAGCAAAATCCATTGTGAATACTATCTACCGTATCTTTGATCCATTGCATATCTTCGATCGTTGACACAATACGCGGTAAACCTAAAATTGGTCGAGGAGGATCATCTGGATGCACCGTTAATACCACACCTACTTCTTCAGCAACGGGCACAATAGCTTTTAAAAAGTAAGCGTAATTTTCGCGTAATTTGGCCTTATCGATGCCATCATACGTCGCCAAATGTGCTCTAAATTGTTCCAAAGAATAGCCTTCTTCTGCCCCAGGTAAACCTGCAATGATATTAGCAATTAGTTTGTCTTTATCTGCTTGAGTCATTTTCTCAAAATAAGCTTTTGCTAAATCGATATCTTCTTTTGAGTAATCTTTTTTGGCATTAATTCTTTCTAAAATATAAAGGTCAAATGCGGCAAATGCAGTTTGATCGAAACGTAAAGCTTTTGAACCATCTGGTAGCTCATAAGCAAGATCGGTGCGAGTCCAATCTAACACAGGCATAAAATTGTAACAAACAGTATCAATGCCACAAGCTGCTAGATTACGAATTGATTGCTGGTAATTTGCGATATGCTGTTTAACCTTTCCTGAATGCGTTTTGATCTCTTCATGAACAGGAATACTTTCAACAACAGACCATGTTAATCCTTTTTCTTCAATAATTGCTTTTCGTTTTTGTATTTCTTCAACTGTCCATATTTCGCCATTTGGAATATGGTGCAAAGCTGTAACAATTCCAGTTGCTCCAGCCTGTTTGATATCATCTAGTGATACTGGGTCATTTGGTCCAAACCAACGCATCGTTTGTTCCATATAAATCTCCTCAATGATTTTTATTTACTTAATTTTCTAAACGAAAAGATCTATAAACAATGCTGATTTTTTATTGTCTATTGGTTAACAATATTAACTGGAATAGAATCAAATAAATAACCATCAAAATTTGGATCTTCACTATCAGAAACGGTCATTAATGTTTGTTTAACATTTTCTAAATGTTGCCACATAGCATGGCGTGCACCTATTGCATCTTTTACCTGCAATGCTTGCAGAATTTTTTCATGATCATAAAGCCACTTTTTTCGATAACTATGATCGGTAATGCGACTGTGTAATTGATCCCACATTTTGCTGGTAGAACGTTTTTGCCATAAATCATTTAATAAACTTTCAAGTATTGAGTTTTTCGTTGCTTTGGCAATTGCAATATGAAACATCTCATCAGCACTGTAGTCATCTAGAATGCCTTGTTCT
The DNA here is from genome assembly GCF_016101765.1 of Gilliamella sp. B14448G11. Classification (NCBI taxonomy): domain Bacteria; kingdom Pseudomonadati; phylum Pseudomonadota; class Gammaproteobacteria; order Orbales; family Orbaceae; genus Gilliamella; species Gilliamella sp. B14448G11. Next base: position 87,263 of record NZ_JACFPX010000009.1, read on the forward strand.
AACATTTGACGTTCTTGTTTTAAAATAGCTCTAAGCTCTATGATATCGGATTTCAAAATTTGTGAAGCTGCAAAAGCGGCAATATTACTTTCAATTAGTTGCCTTGCTTGTAATAATTCAAATGGTCCAAAATCATTTTCTTCTATTTTTTTATCTTGTTCTGACAAAGTTTCATTTGGTAAACCAATTACATATACACCAGAGCCTTTTTTTACTGTAACTAAATTTTCAAGTTCTAGCATAATGAGTGCTTCGCGCACAACCGTTCTACTTACATTAAATGCGTCAGCGATATCGCGCTCGGGTGGTAATCGATCACCAATTTTATAAGTACCATTTTTTAATAATGATTTCAGCTCATTACCAATTTCTTGATAGAGCCGATTAATCGTTGGCATTATTTTTAATCCCCATTCTAATTTTGGTTATATTGCGTCAATTATAAGCTAATTGTTATTAGTACTATAAGTCAATTATGATTTAACTACGTTTATTTCGATAATTGGTATGCCAATATATTTTAGTATTATTAAATATTTTCAAAAATAGTGCATATTAAATAAACCAAAAAATGTGATTATGATCACAAAAAATAAAAATTGAAGATGAAAAGATTATCTATAAGTGAAAATATGTCTAACCAATATAGTATTTAATTTGTTAATTATGGTGAGTAGAATGTTAAATTTATCAAATATCCCACAATCAATTGAACATAAACCTTCCTATGACAGAAAAAAAATGATTTCACGCATAGTTCATTTAGGATTTGGTGCGTTTCATCGTGCACATCAAGCATTGTTTATGGATCGCTTACTGAATAAAGGAACAAGTGACTGGGGAATTTGTGAGGTTAATATTGTTGGTGGTGAAGAGTTAATTCATGATATTCGTCAGCAAGATCATTTGTATACCGTATTAGAAAAAGGAGCTACAACAAAACAAGCATTTATTATTGGTAGCGTAAAAGAGTCGCTTTTGGCACCTACCGATGGCATTGATGCAATTTTAGAAAAAATGGCCGATAGTGTGGTAGAAATTGTGTCTTTAACCGTAACCGAAAAAGGTTACTGTATGCGACCAGGTGGTGGTGACTTAGATTTAGATAATCCTCTGATTAAAGAGGATTTAGCCAATCCATCTAAACCTATGTCTGCCCCAGGTGTTATTGTTGAAGCGCTTTATAGAAGAATGCAAAGAGGAATAAAACCATTTACTGCATTATCCTGCGATAATATCCCCGAAAATGGAGTTGTTTTGAAAAAAGCGATATTAGGTTTAGCAAAAGCGCGAGATGCGAAATTAGCACAATGGATTGAGGTCAATACAACGTTTCCATGTACAATGGTCGATCGTATTGTGCCTGCTGCAACATCTGAAACTTTAGCAGAGATTAAAAATACGTTAGCAGGCATGGCTGATCCATGTGGTATTGCCTGTGAACCTTTTATTCAATGGGTTATTGAAGATAATTTTGTTTCTGGTCGCCCTAATTGGGATGAAGTTGGGGCTGAGTTTGTCGATGATGTGGTTCCCTATGAAGAGATGAAACTACGTATGTTAAATGGCAGTCATTCTTTTTTAGCTTATCTAGGTTACTTAGCAGGGTATGAACATATTAATGATTGTATGAATGACCACAATTATAAAAAAGCAACACTAGCACTGATGATGCAACAACAAGCACCTACACTGCTTGTTCCTTCACAGATAAATCTATCACAATATGCTGAGCAACTTATTGAAAGATTTAGTAACCCTTCACTGAAACATAGAACTTGGCAGATTGCCATGGATGGTACTCAAAAATTACCACAACGTATGCTTGATTCTGTGCGTTGGCATATTCAAAACAATTCTGATTTTTCATTACTTGCATTAGGCGTAGCCGGTTGGATGCGTTATGTAGGTGGCATGGATGACAATCAAAATGATATTGATATACGCGATCCAATGTTTAGTGAATTAAAAACACTTGTTGACTCAAGTCAAGATGGTCAAGAAAGAGTAACCGCTTTATTGAGTTTGAATGCAGTGTTTGGTGATGATTTATCGAATAATTTGCAGTTCAAAGAACACGTCACCAATCATTATCTTTCTTTAATGCAAAAAGGGGCAAAACAGACAATCTGTGATTTAGTGATTTAAAGGTGTATAACGATCATAACAAACTATTTAAATGATCACTTTTTGCAAATAAATGAATATTTAAGCAGTATAGATAGTAAACGAACCAATTGATCATTTTTAGATTACTTTTGATGTGATAAAAATCAGATTAAATAATTTTTTTGATACTGAAGTAAAATAGAAAACAGTTGGTACAACCTCATTATAAATATTTATAAAATATCAAATTTTATTATTAACGCTTTTTGGAGCGACGATCCAAAATGCATAACGTTTTTGGGATGATCAACATTCTAGTTTAGATTGGCTCATCCTAAAACTTTCAATTTTTATAAACAAAGTGTCACTGAGAAATTGTTAAAATTGCAACATTGATATGGAATGACAATACTGAGTTCAAAGTGTAGGGCGGTAAAACTTATATTTGTTTATGCTTTTATGTTAATAAAAAATAAATAGTATTGTGCTAATTCTCAATTAGCTTTATTCAGTAAATACAACGACTTTTATTTATAAGTAAAAATAAACATCAGTAAGAACAAAGTGGCAACAATCTTGAAATAAACTCATGGTTTTATTAAGTGGCATGATAAATACTTTATACGAGTAAATAATCCATATAAAAATACTTTTATATTCAAATGAACAATTAATTTATTGAATATTATATCATTTGATATTTAGACAAAATATCGTAGTGAGATACTATTGTTTTTCAATAAAAAAATAATAAACTGTAAATGTCTTTTTTAAGTAAGACTTTTTTATTTAAATAAGGTAAATTAATGCTACTTATTTTGCATGATGTGTAATTCGTTGACTATTATTTTATTCGGAAATAAAGGTAAGTATCAAATATGCGTTATAATGAGCCACAGATGTTAACTTCAATTTTGTCTCAACAAACTTGTTTATCCGAGATAAAAGAAAAAACATTTGCATTGAATAAATTGGCTGATGTGATTAATGAGTTATTGCCATCTTTGTTAAGGCAGCAATATAGAATTGCTAATTATCGTCAAGGCGTTCTTATCCTTGAAGTAAGTTCAGCTAGTTGGTTAACCAGATTAAGATACGAACAAAGTAATTTATTATCTGAAATACGAAAGCAAATATTACCATCCTTATCTTCAATTCAATATAAAATTAATCCAGATATTTCCAGTCAACATGTAAAAATGATTAATGATTCATCAAAAAGTGTTACAATTACGAGAGCTTTAAGTCCCCAAAGTGCCATTTATTTGTCTGCTTTGGCAGAAAGTGCACCCGATAAACTAAAAAAGCAATTGATTAAACTTGCTAACCATGCAAAATAAGTAAAATAATTGAGCAATAGAGTATAAAGTTTTATAACGAAAAGATACAAGGAGTGAAATATGGATAAACAGATGATGATTTATCTGGTTATTGGCTTAGTAATTGGTTTTGTTTTAGGTATTATTTTAACGAATATTTTTAGTTCAAAAGGGCGTCAATTTGCACAAGTAAAACGTCAACTTGAGGAAACTGAAGAGCAGTTAAACGTTCAAAAACAGACAATTGTTAAATATTTTTCACATAGCGCTGAAATATTAGATAACATGGCTAATGATTTTCGTCGTCTTTATCAACATATGGCTGAAAGTTCAGGAAAATTTACTTCAGAAAATGATATGCCAGTTATGGCTTTAGATGCGAATAATGATACTACTATAAAAAAACAATTCACTCTAAAAAAACAACCAAAAGACTATTCTGATGACTCTTCTGGTTTATTCAAAACTGATGAAAATAAATCATAATTAATCTTAGTTTTTTCGCTAGAATTATCTGGTGAAATGTTATGGTAAATATTAAATTTATAAGGAAGAGAGTGTTTTATGATTAATAATTCTTTACTAAAACCTAAAAAAATACTTAGCTTAATTGCTTTAGGCTTAAGTCTTTCTTTAGTTACCTTACCGAATGCCTTTGCTGTTTTCCCTTCGTTTCCAACAAGTGAAAATTCTCAGCAACCAAGCTTAGCGCCAATGTTAGAGGCAGTATTGCCTTCGGTTGTAAGTATCAAGGTTGAAGGAACAGCTCAAATGCAAACCAATATCCCCGAAGAGTTTAGACGATTTTTTGGGTATCCCGATAGTCAATCTAGAGCTTTTTCTGGTCAAGGTTCAGGCGTCATTATTGATAGTGAAAAGGGTTATATTGTTACCAATAATCATGTTATTGATAATGCTGATAAAATAACGGTATCATTAAACGATGGACATGAATATACTGCTAAATTAATAGGTAGAGATCCTCAAAGTGATATTGCATTGCTTAAAGTTGAAGAGGCTAAAAATTTAACGGCCATTACTTTAGCTGATTCAGATAAATTACGTGTTGGTGATTTTGTTGTCGCAATTGGTAATCCATTTGGAATTGGTCAAACTGTTACATCTGGTATTATTTCTGCACTCGCTCGTAGTGGACTTAATATGAATGGCTTTGAGAATTTTATTCAAACAGATGCCTCAATCAATCGTGGTAATTCAGGGGGGGCGTTAGTTAATTTAAATGGTGAATTAGTAGGAATTAATACTGCCATTATTGCACCTAGTGGTGGTAACGTTGGTATCGGTTTTGCTATACCGAGTACGATGGTGAAAAATTTAACTTCTCAATTGATTGAATATGGAGAAGTTAGACGTGGTGTATTGGGTATTAGAGGTAATGAGTTAACCTCCGATATTGCCAAAGCATTTGATTTAGATGTGCAAAAAGGCGCGTTTGTAAGCGAAGTGCTTGACGATTCTGCCGCTAAAGCAGCAGGGATAAGATCTGGCGATGTGATTGTTTCAATGGATGGTAAGCCTGTTGATAGTTTTGCCGAACTGCGAGCTAAAATTGCAACTACAGGTGCGGGTAGGACTGTGCAACTAGGCATAATTCGTGATGGTAAAACAATAACTGTTAATGTCAAATTAAAAAATAGTGATGAATCTGCTACAGAAGCAAAATCATTACATCCAGCTCTTGAAGGCGCAACATTAAGTAATGGCAATATCAAAGGTCAAAAGGGCGTTTTAATTGAAGGCATTACTAAAAATTCACCAGCATCTCGATTAAGTTTACAAAAAGGTGATTTAATCACGGGTGTAAATAAACAAAGAATAAACAATATTGCTGATTTGCGTAAAATTATCGATAGTAAACCATCAGCGATTGCGTTAAATATTGTACGTGGTGATAGTCAACTTTATCTTATTTTACGTTAATTGATTGCTTAATTTGATTTCGCCGATAATATTTATCGGCGAAAAACATAAATGTTAACCTCTAATTAGATATGTTAAAATCATATCCATTCTACTGCTACCATAGTACTCATACTAATGCTTAAAAAAATTTTATGGCCAATATTGATTGGTACTGTTTTAGCTATCGTATTATTGATTATTTTTCCATCATTACGTAATGGGACTCAATCAAATTTTGCAAACTCCATTTTTAATAATGACCCTATGAGTTATTCATTTGCGGTTAAAACTGCAGCTCCCGCCGTAGTCAATATATACAGTCGTTCAATTAGTTCTGTACCAAATCGCTCACAAGATAGTGCAATAACGCCATTAGGCTCAGGGGTTATAATGAGCAAACATGGTTACATTATTACTAATTATCATGTAGTAGATGGTGCGGAACAAATCATTGTTGCTTTGCAAGATGGAAGAATTTTTGAAGCTTTGTCTGTTGGTTCTGATAAATTAGTTGATATTGCTGTTTTAAAAATTGATGCGAAGAATATCCCAACAATTCACATTAATCCTCAGCGCGAACCGAATATTGGCGATGTCGTTTTAGCAATTGGTAATCCTTATAATATTGGGCAAACTATCACTCAAGGAATCATTAGCGCAACGGGTCGAGATGGACTAAGCCCATATAGAAGACAGAATTTTATTCAAACAGATGCTTCAATTAATCATGGTAATTCAGGTGGAGCTTTGGTTAATACAAAAGGTGAATTAATGGGTATTAATACCCTCACTTTTGCAAAAAATATGGGAAATGAAATTCCAGAAGGCATTGGATTTGCAATTCCGACATCTTTGGCCGTTAAAATTATGAATAAATTGATACAGGACGGTAAGGTTATTCGTGGTTATATTGGTATTGATGGGTTAGAGTTTGCGCCAACACAAAATCCAAGTGATTTACCTGTTGTGTTAGGGATTTTAGTGACCAACGCTGAAGGACCTTCGTTACAAGCGGGCGTGCAACCTAATGATATTTTAATTATGGTTGATGGTAAACCGGTTAAATCAATTGTTGAAACAATGGATCAGATTGCAGAGTTGAAACCAGGGATAACCGTCCCCATTGTAGTGTTACGAAATGGAGAAAAGGTTGAATTGCAAGTGGTAATAGGGCAATTGCCTGTTTAATAGGTCTTTTTTATAGCTTGATTATTTACCGTTTAAGGCGTATAATTCGCGACCTTATCATGTTTTTTAACACTCGTATGGTGTATAGATTTTGCTTTTATGGCCGTTTATATAGCGATACGAACAAACTTTAGAGGTTTATTATGAAAGAAGGTATCCACCCAGAATATAAAGCAATTAAAGCAACTTGTTCTTGCGGTAATGTTATTAATACTCATTCAACAATTGGTCATGATATTCATCTTGACGTATGTGGTGAGTGTCACCCGTTCTATACAGGTAAACAACGTGATGTTGCAACTGGCGGACGCGTAGATAAATTCAAACAACGTTTCGCTATGGTTGGCGGTAAAAAATAATTTTCCGTAAATTATACGGTCAATATTAAAAAAAGGCGCGTTATGAAGTGACCCCCAATAGTTGGACAACCACTAACTGGGGGTCTTTTTATGTCAAAATATAGTCGAGATTTAAAAATTATCATAGCTAATGAATTCTTATCAGGAGAATCATCGGAAATTCTTTCAAAAAAATATGCGATATCTTCTAGTCAGATTCGGTATTGGTCGCAAGTGGTTGCGA